>NZ_JANXNX010000061.1 GCF_025353885.1 Sphingomonas sp.
CCCCGCCACGCGTCCGTCAAATGTTTAGCCAGCGGGTGTCCAACACCTCGTCACCCCGGCGAAGGCCAGGGTGACGGTGACCGCGCTAAGCCTTCAACCGCCACCCGCTCCGCAGCAGGACGTAACACGTCGATGCCAGCAACACGTTGATCGCCAGCAGCACCAGTGCCCCGGCGAGCAACGGCGAATCCGCCACGCCGATGAAGCCATAGCGGAACCCCGAAATCGCATAATGGAACGGGTTGAACCGGCTGAAGACCTGGAATGCCGGGGCCAGCTTGTCGATCGAATAGAACGTCCCCGACAACAGCGACGCCGGGCCGATCAGAAAGGTCCCGACCGCCGCGGACTGGTCGAACTTCTCCGCCCAGATCGATGTCAGCACGCCGATCAGCGACAGCATCGCCGTGCCCAGCAGGCCGAACACCAGCACAGCCCACAGATGAACCGGCATCACATGGACGCCGGGCCACAGTGCCATGACAATCCATACCGCTCCCCCAACCAGCACGGCGCGCGTCATCGCCCCGGCGACTAGGGCGATCAGCAATTCACCACTCGACAGCGGCGGCATCAGATAATCGACGATCGTGCCCTGCATTTTTCCGACCAGCAGCGAAAAGCTCGAATTGGCGAATGCGTTCTGCATCATGCCCATCATGATCAGCCCCGGCGCAATGAAATCGCCGAACGGATGGCCCAGGACTTCGCGTTTGCCGCCACCCAGCGCGACCGTGAAAATGACGAGGAACAGCGCCGTCGTGATGGCCGGACCCCAGATGGTCTGGAGCTGCACCTTGAAAAAGCGCCGCACTTCCTTGATATAGAGGGTCTTCAACCCGACCAAGTTGATATTTCGGATGACCGGCACGCCGGGTTCGTTCACGATAGCGCTTTGGGATCGGGTGTTCATATCAAAGCCGGTTAGGCACTCGGGCCGTTGCCCGCAAGGCGCAGGACCGGGGAAATTAGGAAAAAGCATGTCCTGGACCGACGAACGCATCGACCGTTTGAAAGCACAGTGGGAAAAGGGCCTGACCGCCAGCCAGATCGCCGAAGACCTGGGCGGAGTCAGCCGTAACGCCGTCATCGGCAAGGCACACCGCCTGGGGCTGCAGTCGCGCCCGTCGCCGGTGAAGCCCAATGAGCCTAAGGAGCCGAAGGTTGCTGCCGCGCCGACCGCCAGCGCCCCCGCTCCTGCGGCAGTGCCAGCGCCCGTCAAGACTGTCGCGAAGGTTGTCGCTCCGGTCGAGGTCGCGCGCCAGGCACCGCCACCGCCATCGCCTTTTCCACCCCATGTGCCAACCGGCCCCACGGGCGCGCAGCTTCGATCGGTCGGGCCCGGTGGCTTTCTGCGGCAGGGTCCGGGCGACCAGGCTCCTCCGGCAGCGCCCGCGCCGCCCCGTCGCCTGGTTCCCGCGCGGCCAAGTGCCGACATGGCGGGCAAGACGACATTGCTCGACCTGAACGATAAGATTTGCAAATGGCCGTTGGGTCACCCGGGCGAGCCTGATTTCCATTTCTGTGGCGTAACCGTGAACCCCGGTTTCCCGTATTGTGTCCAGCATTGCGGGCAGGCGTTCCAGGCGCAGATGCCGCGTCGCGACCGTCGTGCGCCACCGCCGATGCCGTTCGGCGGACCCCGCGTCCGGTAATCGAACGCTTATTTCCGCAAACAAAAAAGGGGCTGCCGATCGGATGATCGGCAGCCCCTTTTCGTTGATTAGCCTAGTCCGTTAGAAACGGAACGCCGCCGTCACACGGGCACTGTGCCAGCGAAAACGCTCGTCGCTGCGACGGAAGTCCGTACCGCCGGCACCGGCCAGCAGGAATGGGTTGGTCGCACCGGCGGTACCGGGGTTGACGCCCACGCGGGCCTTGTTGTCCTTCAGGTCGGTGTAGATATACTCAAGGCCGATCGAGAAATGCTCACCCAGCTTCTGTTCGACACCGCCGCCCGCGCTGTAGCCATAGGCGTTCTTGCTGCCATTGGTGGTAAAGGCGTTGCTGCCGTTGCTGGTCGTGAACGAATTGCGGACGCGGCCATAGGCACCACCACCGGTGGCATAGAACAGCGTCGAATCGCCAGCGACGTAACCGACGCGAGCGCGGACTGCGGCATTGTAACGCAGGCTGCGGGTCATCGTGTAAAACGCAGGCGTCGTGCTGAAGGCGCTGACGCTGTCGTTGATCTCGGCTTTGCCGAATTCGCCGACGACACCGAAGACCATGTGGTTGAACTGCTTGTCGAAGCCGATGCGGGCAGCATATTCGATGCCGTCCTTGTCGTTGCGACAACCGGTCGTTGGCGACGACGATGTGGCGCGACCGTTACAGAAGCCGGGCGAGAATGCATTTGCGCCGGGGGGCGTCGCGGTCGGAGCGGTGATGACGGTGTCGCCAAAGCTGCCATTGCGATCCCGATCGAACAGGATCGACGAGCCAATGTCATTGGGCTGTGCAGCGCCGCCGAACGATCCACCGACATACAGGCCGTCGAATGCCGCTGGGCCATCGGTTTGGGCGAGGGCTGGCGTTGCGGCCAGCGCGACGCCGATCAGGGCGACAGAAACAGTAAACGACTTACGCATTTGGTAGTACTCCGTTGATTGACGCAGCAGGAACGATCCCAAAATTGACTTGGACGCATTGCAAAAGGGAAAGATCTGCCTTGTGTCAAATTAGCCACACATCGGAACAACGCACACCGGGTTGCGCGCGAAACGACGGCGGCCCTATACCCGCCGCACATGACTGACTTGTTCAACAGCCCTCAACCCACGACCGGCGAATATGATGCATCGTCGATCGAAGTCCTGGAGGGGCTGGAACCCGTCCGCCGCCGCCCCGGAATGTATGTCGGCGGCACTGACGAGCGCGCGTTTCACCATCTCGCTGCCGAAGTGCTGGACAATGCCATGGACGAGGCTGTGGCGGGCCATGCGACGCGTATTGAAATGACGCTTGAGGCGGGCAACCGCCTGACAGTGACCGACAATGGGCGCGGCATCCCGGTCGATCCGCATCCGAAGTTTCCCGACAAGTCAGCGCTGGAAGTCATCATGTCGACGCTCCATTCGGGCGGCAAGTTCGACGGCAAGGCCTATGCGACGTCGGGCGGGCTGCACGGCGTTGGGGTCAGCGTGGTCAACGCGCTGTCGATCGAGACGGTTGTCGAGGTTGCTCGGAACAAGGAACTATATCGCCAGCGCTTTTCGCAGGGTCTTACCATCAGCCCGCTCGAAAAGCTGGGGCCGGTCCAGAACCGGCGTGGCACCACCGTCAGCTTTGTTCCGGACCCCGAAATCTTTGGCCCGGAGATGGCGTTCAAGCCCGCGCGGCTCCATCGGCTGGCGCGGTCGAAAGCATATCTGTTCGCAGGCGTTGAAATCCGTTGGAAATGCTCGCCCGGACTTATCAGTGACGACACTCCGGCCGAGGCGGTGTTCCAGTTTCCTGGCGGCCTGTCGGACCATCTGCGCGACCAGATCGGTAAGCGTGAGTGCGCCACCGCCGAGTTTTTCTCCGGGCGGCAGGATTTTCCGGATTCTCAGGGAAATGTCGGGCAGGGCCGCGCCGAGTGGGCTATCGCCTGGCCGCTGTGGAGCGAGGGCAGCTTCAGCTGGTATTGCAACACGATTCCGACCCCCGACGGCGGCACCCATGAAGCGGGATTGCGCGCCGCCATCGTCAAGGGCATCCGGGCGTTCGGGTTGCTGACCGGCCAGAAGCGTGCCGAGCATATACAACCCGAAGATGTGCTGTCCGCAGCCGAGATTATGCTGTCGGTCTTCATCCGCGACCCGCAGTTCCAAAGCCAGACCAAAGATCGCCTGACCTCGCCCGAGGCAGCGCGCTTTGTCGAGAATGCGGTCAAGGATCATTTCGACCATTACCTGACCGACAATATGGAGCGTGGCCGCGCGTTGCTGACCTTCGTTCTCGACCGCATGGACGAACGGCTGGCGCGCCGGGCCGAGCGTGAGGTCAAGCGCAAGACCGCCACCTCGGCGCGCAAGTTGCGACTGCCCGGCAAGCTGACCGACTGTTCGACCGACGATCCGGCGGGCACGGAAATCTACATCGTCGAGGGCGACAGCGCCGGTGGCTCTGCGAAGCAGGCGCGCGACCGCAAGACCCAGGCGATCCTGCCGATCCGCGGCAAGATCCTGAATGTCGCCAGCGCCACGGCCGAGAAAATCCGCGGCAATTCCGAAATCGCCGACCTGACACTGGCGTTGGGCTGCGGCACCCGCGACCGCTGCGTCCCCGAAAACCTGCGCTACGAACGCGTCATCATCATGACCGACGCCGATGTCGACGGCGCGCACATCGCGACCTTGCTGATGACCTTCTTTTTTCAGGAGATGCCCGAGTTGGTCCGGCAAGGGCATTTGTTCCTGGCGCAACCGCCGCTCTATCGCCTGACGGTCGGGGCAAAGTCGCTTTATGCCCGCGACGACGCCCATCGCGCCGAGATCGAGGCCAAAGAGTTCAAGGGCAAGAAGGTCGATGTCGGTCGCTTCAAGGGGCTGGGAGAGATGAATCCCGGCCAGCTCCGCGAAACGACGATGGACCCCAAGACCCGAACGCTGATCCGCGTCACCTTGCCCCAGGAATACGAGGACCGCGCGGGCGTCCGCGACCTGGTCGAGCGGCTGATGGGCAAGAACCCGGAACACCGGTTCAACTTCATCCAGGAAAACGCAGCGCGGGTCGACGAGGAAGCGATCGACGCCTAAGCTAAACCGTCAACGCCTCGACCAGCCCCTTGACCTTCTTTTGCCGCCATTGTGGAAGCGGCGCGACCAGCCAGTAGCCCAGCGCGCTTTCCACCGTGCCATACTCGACGACCCGGCCCGCCGCGATATCGCCCGCCGCCAGCATCACCGGCACCGTCGCTCGCCCCAGCCCCAGCGTCGCCGCATCGATGGCGAGGCCTGCATCGGCTACCATCAACGCGGGCGTCAGCGCGGGCACATCATCGCCACCCGGAGCTCCCGGCCAGCCGATAGGCCCGGCATCGCCATCGGCAGCCCCGACGACCACAAACCCGCGCGGTCCCACGGCAACGCCTTCGTGCGCGCCCGGCCCGCTGTCGAAACAGATGGCGAGGTCCAGGTTGGCCTCGGTGAAGTCCAGCCCCGCGTCGGTCGCCACCAGCGCGAAGCGCAACTCGGCATCGGTCTTGCGATATGCGGCCAGTCGCCCCGCCAGCCATTTCGCCGAAAGATCACGCGGTGCCGCAATCGCTAGTGATTTCGACGACTGGCCCGACTGCATCGCCCGCACCGCTTCCTCGAAATTCAGGAACCCGCGCCGCAGTTCGACCAGGCCGCCCTCTCCCTCAGGCGTCAGCTCCAGCCCCTTCGGCGTCCGCCTGAACAGCACCACGCCCAGCGTATCCTCCAGCGCGCGAATTTGCTGGCCGACCGCTGCGGGGGTCACCGCCAGTTCGTCCGCTGCCCGGGTGAACGACAAGTGCCGCGCGGCGGCATCGAACACGCGCAGGCCGTTCAGGGGCAAATGGGTGCGCTTCATCGGCCGATCCTCGTCATCGTGCCGTCACCGGCGTCGTCAATTGGAACCGTGGCACCGCGATGTCGAAGGTCGAGCCGTCTTCGCCGACCACCCCGAAACTGCCGACCATCGATCCGCTCGGTGTCGGCAAGGGACAGCCCGAGACATAATCGAAACTGGCACCGGGCAGGATCACCGGCTGTTCACCCACCACGCCATCGCCCTCGACCTCATGCTTGGCGCCCCGCCCGTCCGCGATGATCCAGTGGCGCGTCATCAACTGCACCGCCATGTCGCAGTCGTTCTCGACCCGAATGTGATAGGCCCAGAACCACCGCGCGCTGCCCGGATTCGACTGTTCGGGCAAATAGCTGACCGACACCCGCACCGTCAGCCCGCGGGTCTCGGCGGCAAAGGGAAACAGCGCTTTCACAGGCCGACCCGGGTCAGGGCCTGATCGATGTCGGCGATCACGTCCAGGGGATCTTCCAGCCCGACATTCAGCCGCAACATGCCCTCGACCACGCCCATCGCTTCGCGCCCCTCGGGCCCGACGCCGTGGTGCGTCGTCGATGCGGGATGCGTCATCAGGCTGCGACTGTCGCCGATGTTGTTGGAAATATCGACCAGTTCCAGCGCGTTAAGCAGGTCCATGGCCTGCCGCCGTCCGCCGTCGACGACGAAGGAAAAGATCGGCCCACACGCCTTCATCTGCGCCATCGCCAGATTATGCTGCGGGTGGCTGGGCAGGCCGGGATGCAGCATGACCGCCACCCGCCCGTCCATCGAGCGACCGACGGCCAGCGCATTCTCCGACTGGCGCATCGCCCGCAGGTCGAGCGTCTCCAGCCCTTTAAGGACCACCCACGCATTGAAAGGCGACAGGTTCGGACCGGTGTTACGCTGGAACGGCAGCAACTTGTCATTGATGAATTGATCGGTCCCGCACACTGCGCCTGCCAGCACACGCCCCTGCCCGTCCATCATCTTGGTCGCTGAATAGGCCACGATGTCGGCCCCGAACTCCAGCGGGCGCTGCAACACCGACGTTGCAAAGGCATTGTCGACCACCGTGGTGATGCCGTGCGCCCGCGCCAGGTCGCAGACAAAGCGCATGTCGACGATGTCCATCGTCGGGTTGGCGGGCGTTTCAAAAAAGAAGACTTTGGTGTTCGACCTGATGGCCCCGACCCATGCCTGATTATCGCGCGAATCGATCGTGGTCGTCTCGATCCCGAACTTCGGCAGCAACGTATCGGTCAGCCACCGACACGACCCAAAGGCGGCGCGCGCAGCGACGACATGGTCGCCGGTCTGCAACTGGCACAACAGTGCCGTCGTCATCGCCGCCATGCCCGTTGCCTGTGCCCGACAGGCTTCGGCACCCTCCATCAGGGCAATGCGCTCTTCCAGCATCTGCACCGTCGGATTCTGCAACCGCGAATAGGTCATGCCATCGTCTTCGCCCGCAAATCGCGCGGCGGCGGTCTCGGCATTGTCGTAGCAATATCCTGAATTCAGGAACAACGCTTCCGACGTCTCGCCATATTCGCTGCGTGCGGTGCCACCGCGCACGGCCTGCGTGGCGGGCCGCCATGTGGAGGTTATCGATCGATCCTGGCCGGTTTTGCGCTTCATCTGCTCGCTTTGCCGTCACGACAGGCATCAGGTCAACCGATGGCGCGCGCCAGCCGATCGATCAGGCGTTCGCGGGCAGCCATCACATCGACCCTGCGCCCAACGAAAAGATCGGCGGACAGGCGTGCGCCATTGTCCTTCAGGCTTTCGATCAGGCTACCCTCGGTCGGGTCGTCGCTCCCAAACCCCAGCTCCGCCAGTACCAGCGCCTCGTATCGCACCAGCCCGATCGCCCAGTCGCGCGCGACCGACGCCGCCGCGATCGCCGCAAGCACGCCGTCCAGCGCGGCATATATCCGTGGATAGGGATGTCCCTCTGCCAACGTCGCCGCCGCCAGCGCCGTCGTCCAGTCGAGCGCCATCGCCGCCAGGGGTTCCTCCTGCAACGCCGCGCGACTGGTGATCAACTCGACCGTCAACGCCGCCAGCTGATCCTCTGTGCGGGCGCGAAACTCGGCCTGGACGATGTTGCCCGCCGACAGGACGGGTCGCAACCGTCGCGAACGCCCGCCGCGGACATAGCCAGCCAGCAGCCCGTGTCCGGCGGTCAGGCCGCGCACGATAGCACCGTGTTCGCCGTGTCCGCGAACGGCACAGACGATAGTTTTGGCCCGGATCAGCACGCCCCCTCTATGGACAGCGCCGCGCCAGTGCGAAAGGGAACATTGCGCAAACCGGTCAATGCTAACAAAGCGTCAACCGGGCTATGCTAACGGCGTGCCAAGGGCGCTACGATGCCATTGGCCGGACAGGGAATACGAATATCGGCGGGGGTAACAGCCAGAGGGGACACGCGCGGCTCGATTTGCCGCCACCCATGGCTGCGCGCATCGTGCTGCCGGTGGATTTCGGTCGCCGCTTCGCGATCTTTGCCGATGCCGAAGAAGAGTTCGACTGGACCGCGCCGTTCGAACGAGCGGCCACGGGCACGTCGGCGATGGCCGCGCTGCCCACGGCCAACGCCCGATTTGTCGCCGCCGGTTGCGTCCCGACGCACATGGTTGACTGGCCCATCGTCGATACGCCCGCGACCGCCGCGATCCTGAAAGGGCTGCTGGATGCGGACCAGTGCGACATCGGCACCCAGCTTCACCCTTGGGTCAATCCACCCTTTGACGAGGATGTCAGCGACCATAACAGCTATCTCGGCAACCTGCCCGTCGCCCTGCAGCGGGCCAAGCTGTTCGCGCTCACCGACCGCATCGAACAGGTGCTAGGTGCGCGCCCGACCACCTATCGCGCGGGACGTTACGGCGTCGGCAGCGACACCGCCGCGCTGCTGGTCGAAGCAGGCTATCGCCTCGACGTTTCGGTGCGATCGCTGTTCGATTATCGCCGCCAGGGGGGGCCGGATTTTTCACAGCACCCGGTCTGGCCGTGGCGCGTATCCGAAACCCTGAACGAACTGCCGCTGACCGCCGCCTTCGTCGGACGGTTGCGCCGGTTTCCCAGCATCTATGACGGCGCGATCGGCGGGGTCCTTGCCCGGTCGGGCATCATCGGTCGCGTTCCCCTGACGCCAGAGGGGGTGCCGCTGGCCGATGCGCTTGCCGCAATCCGCTGCCTGCTCGACGACGGCCACCAGCTTTTCAGCCTGTCGTTCCATACCCCCAGCGTCGTTCCCGGCCACACACCCTATGTCCGCGACGACGGCGACCTGCGTCTGTTCTGGCAATGGTGGGACGGCGTGTTCGACCTGTTCGCACGCAACGGTGTGCTGCCCATCCGATCGACCGAGATCATGACAGCGCTTGAATCGACATGAGCTATGTCGTTCATCCCAGCAGCGACACCGTGACCGTCGACGTCGTGCCGTTCGCCGACGTTCCCGCCGCTTGGGAGCCCGCGTGGCGTGACCTTGCCCAGCGCGCGGCCGAACCGGCCCCTTTTGCCGAAAGCTGGTTCCTGCGCCCCTCGCTCGAACATTTGGCCCCGCCGTCGGGCGGTCGCCTGCTGGCCGCGTGGCAGGGGCCGACGCTGATCGGCGTGATCGCATTGGCAACCGCACGTCGCTATGGGCGGATTCCCACGCGTCATGTCCAGAACTGGCAGCATTATCACAGCTTCCTGGGGACGCCGCTGATCCGCAGCGGAGCGGAACGCGCCTTTTGGGAGGCCCTGTTGGCTGAACTCGATGATGCCGATTGGGCACCTTCGTTCCTGCATCTCTGTGGCATGGTCGAAGGAGGCCCGGTGCTGGCGGCGTTGCGTGACGTCCGCCGCACCGACATCGTCCATCGGGCCGAGCGCGCCTTCCTGCACAGCGACCTTTCGCCCGACGCCTATTACCAAGCCAATATCCGCAAGAAAAAACGCAAGGAAATCGGCCGGTTGCAAGCGCGGTTGCGCGAAGTTGGACCGGTGTCGTGCGAACGTTTGGCGGACGACGGGGCAATCGCAGACTGGACCAACGCGTTTCTGGAGGTGGAGGCATCGGGCTGGAAGGGGCGTGGCCGCACCGCCCTGCGCGACGACCCGGCCACCGCGCGCTTTTTCCGCGAGGCACTGGCGGGGGCGCATGCCGTGGGCAAACTCGAAATGCTGCGACTGACGGTCGATGGCCGGGCCATCGCGATGCTTGTCAACCTGATTACCGCGCCCGGCAGCTTCAGCTACAAGATCGCCTATGACGAGGCGTTTGCGCGCTATTCGCCGGGCGTGCTGATCCAGATTGAAAACCTGAACATCCTTGATCGCCCCGGCATTGACTGGATGGACAGTTGCGCGGTCGAGGATCATGCGATGATCAACAGCATCTGGGCCGAACGCCGCGAGATTGTCCGCGTGACCGTGCCGCTGAGGGGCAAGCGGCGGACGCTGGCTTTCAACGTTTGCCGTGCTCTCGAAAACGCCTCTGCCGCGCTGCGTGGGGCGGCATGACCGGCGTGACCGATCTGGACGCCCTGGCGGCGCTATATCCCGAACAGCCGGGCCGATTGCGCCACGACCTGACCGGCCACCCGCTGTTCGAACTTGACGCGCTGGTCGCGCTGGCGGGACGGATGCGAAGCGCCGATGTCGAATATAACCGCGGCGACTTGGCGGTCGGAGTCGATCCCGCTGCCGACATCTTCAATGGCCTGACGGTCGCCGAAACGATTCGCGGCATCGAACAAAATCGGTCTTGGATGGTCATGAAATTCATTGAACAGGACCCCACCTATCGCATGCTGCTGGATAACATCCTCGACGCGCTCATGCCCGTTGTCGGCGACGTGACCGGCCCGATGCTGAAGCGCGAGGGGTTTATCTTCATCTCCAGCCCCGGCGCGGTCACCCCGTTCCACTTCGATCCCGAACACAATATCCTGATGCAGGTGCGCGGCACAAAGGCGATGACGCTGTTCCCCGCAGACGATGAAGCCATCGTCGCAGGGATAGAACACGAACGATTCCATATCGGCGGGCACCGCAACCTGCCGTGGCGTGAAGAAATCGCCGACAGCGGCCGCGTCTTCGACCTCGCCGTCGGGGATGCCGTCTATGTCCCGGTAAAGGCCCCGCACTGGGTGCAGAACGGCCCCGGCGTGTCGATCAGCCTGTCGGTCACCTGGCGCAGCGCGTGGAGCTATATGGAGGCCGATGCGCGTGGGCTGAACTCGGTCCTGCGCCGCGCCGGGCTGACCCCGACTGCGCCAAAGCGGTTTCCGAATCGCAACCTGCCCAAATCGCTCGGCTACCGCATCATTCGCAAGGTACGGCGCCTGCTCGCCTAACTGGGCGCCACGCCGCTCGCGTGGAAATAATCGTAAAGCCCCTGCGCCATCATCCCCGACACGCCGGGCGCCTTGCGCAGGTCCTCAAGGCTGGCGTTCTTCACCGCCCGCGCGGTCCCGAAGTGCATCAGCAGCGCCTTTTTGCGCGCGGGGCCGATCCCCGGAACATCGTCCAGCGTGGAAGTCACCAGCGCTTTTGCCCGCTTGGTCCGGTGCGCGCCGATCGCAAAGCGGTGGGCCTCGTCGCGCAACCGTTGCAGGTAGAACAGCACCGGGTGATTCATCGGCAGGTTGATCTCACGCCCGTCGACCAGATGAAACGTCTCGCGCCCGGCGTTGCGATCAGGCCCCTTGGCGACGCCGACCAGCGGCACATCCTCGACCCCCATCGCGTCCAGCACGCCCTTGACCGCCGACAACTGCCCCTTGCCGCCGTCGATCAGCAGCAGGTCGGGCCAGGTCCCGTTCTCGCGGTCGGGGTCTTCGTCCAGCGCGCGGGTGAAGCGGCGCTCCAGCACCTCTCGCATCATGCCGAAATCGTCGCCGGGCACGGTATCGGGATTTTTGATGTTGAACTTGCGATACTGGCCTTTGATGAAGCCTTCCGCTCCCGCGACGATCATCGCGCCGACCGAATTCGTGCCCTGGATATGGCTGTTGTCGTACACCTCGATCCGTTTGGGCGGCCCCTCCAGCTCGAACAACTCGGCCACATCGCGCAGCAGTTTGCCCTGCGTCGTCGATTCGGCCGCCCGCCGGTCTAGCGCCTCCTCGGCATTGCGCGTCGCCTGCTTGACCAGTCGCACGCGGTCGCCCCGTTGCGGCATGGTGATCGCGACCCGGTGGCCCGCGCGTTCGCACAATGCCTCCTCCAGCAGCGCACCTTCGGTCAGCGTCCGGTCGAGCAGGATCGTCCGTGGCGGCGGCACTTCCTCGTAGAATTGCATCAGCAGGCTGGCGAGCACCTCCTCTTCCGGCACATCATTGGTATGTGCCGGGAAAAAAGCGCGATGCCCCCAGTTCTGCCCGCCCCGGATGAAGAACGCCTGCACGCAAGTCACGCCCGAGCGGCACGCCAGCGCGAAAATATCGGCATCGCCCACGCCGTCGGCATTGATCGCCTGCGACCCCTGGATGAACGTCAGCGCGCGGAGCCGGTCGCGCAGCATCGCCGCGCGTTCGAAATCCATCGCCGTGGCCGCACCCTGCATCTGGTCGCCCAGCTTGGCCTGAACCGAAGTCGCCTTGCCCGACAGGAACGCTTTCGCATCGCCCACCAGTTCGCTGTAATCCTGCTCGGATATCCGGCCCACGCACGGGGCTGAACAGCGTTTGATCTGATACAGCAGACAGGGCCGGTCACGATTGCTGAAGAAACTGTCGGTGCAACTGCGCAGCAGGAACAGCTTTTGCAGGGCGTTCAGCGTCGTGTTCACCGACCCCGCACTGGCGAACGGTCCGTAATAATTGCCCTTCGCCCGCCGCGCCCCGCGATGTTTCGAGATGCGTGGGAACTTGTGATCGGCGCGCAGCAGGATGAAGGGGAAACTCTTGTCGTCGCGCAGCAGCACATTGTAGGCCGGGCGATACCGCTTGATCAGCTGCGCCTCCAGCAACAGCGCTTCCGCCTCGTTGTTCGTCGTCACGATCGTCATGCCGCGCGTCTGGGAGACCATGCGCTGCAACCGGCGCGGCAAGCGGCTGACCTGCGTGTAGTTCGTTACCCGATTGCGCAGCGACCGCGCCTTGCCGACATACAGCACGTCGCCGCGCAGGTCGGTCATCCGATACACCCCCGGATTTTGCGGCAGCGTCTGCAACACGTTGCGGATAGCGGCGATACCCTCGTCCAGGTTGGGCACGTCGCCGCCCTTCACCGCAAAGGTCGCGGCGTCTTCGTTGAAGCGATCGGGGGATTGCGGCGCGGACATTGACCCTCCAATTAGGGACATGCGCGTGACGGGACAACGGGCGCACCCTCGAATCACAAGAGAATCATATGGCCGAAGTCGTCGATGTTCCCGAAACCAGCGACCGCACGCTGAACCGCATGGTCGGCGCGACGGTTGTTGTGCTGAGCGTCCTGCTGACCATCGGCAATATCAAGGACGGCAACATCGTCCAGAATATGCAGGGCGACCAGGCCAGCAAGATCGACCTGTGGAACGAATATCAGGCGACCAAGATCAAGGCACACCTGTCCGAAGACACAGCGACACTGTTGTCGGCAACAAACAAGCCGCAGGAAAGCGCCGCCGCCGCCGGTGCGGCCGCCCGCTATCGTTCGGAGTCGAAGGATTTGCAGGATCAGGCCAAGGCCGCCGAGTCAGACTATGACGTTCAGGGCCGCCGCGATGACCAGTTCGACCTCGCCGAAGGCTTCATGTCGATCGCTCTTGCCGTCAGCGGTATTGCGGCGCTGACCGAAAGCCGCAAGCTGTTGATGATCGGTTGGGCCGCAGCCGCTTTCGGACTGTTGTTCCTGGTCGCGGGGTTTCTGGAACTACCGATCCACCCGGATGTCCTGGTCCGGTTCTTGACGTAACGGTCGCCGGACCAGTCAGTTCAGGCGCGAAATCGCGCTGTCGATCAGTCCGCGATCCGCTGCCGCATCATGCGTCTGAGCAATCACAGCAGCCGCGACGCTAGCCGCCGTGCTGGCAGCCCGGGCGCGGACGTCGGCCACTGCGCTGCGTTCGGCAGCGGCAATCTTGTCCTCGGCCATCTTGGCCCGACGCGTGGTCAGGTCGACCGCATGTGCCTGCGCCTCAGCCAGCAGGGTCTTCGCCTCGGCCTCGGCATGGGCGATGATGGCCGACGCATCGCCCGCGCTCGCGGCGGTCTGCGCCTTTGCCGTCGCCAGCATCGCCTCGGCCTCGGTGCGAATTGCCCGTGCCTCGTCCAGCGTGCGCTTGGTCTCGGCAATCCGCTCATCCAGCGCATCGGTGATCTTCTTGGGTGCCTTGGCCACGAAGATCGCCAGCAGGATGAAAATCGTCAGCCCGGCATAAACCCAGAATTCGGGACTTGCGGGATTGAAATAGGACATCTCATGCCCACCCGCCACTTCGGTGGTCGCGGTCGTCTCTTCAGCCATCTTCAGCCCGCCCCGTTTTCAGCAGCGAAAGCCGTTCTGGCCGCGCCTGCGACCAGCGCCGCATCGGGACGACGCCCCGTCAACCGCTCGACAATGTCGGCCGCCGCATCGGCGGCAACGCCCTCGATCTCGGCCAATGCCCGCATGCGCGCACCCGAAAGGTCGGCATCGGCCACAGCAGCCTGCGCGGCCAGCACCGCATTGGCGGACGCCACCGCCTGCTCGACGTTCAGCGCCGCCTTGGCTTTCGCCTCGGCGACCGCGGCGCGGGCCGACTTATGCGCGTGGTCGATGCCCGCGGTATAGGTCGCGGACATCGCATCGGCCTCGGCCTTGGCCTGTTCCGCCGTCGACAGGTCGCCCGCAATCCGGCCTTCGCGCGCCTCCAGCGTCCGACCGAGCTTGGGCAGGGTCAGACGGACGATCCCGAAATACAGGATCGCAAAGAAGATCGCCAGCCAGACCAGCTGCGGGATGAAATTGTCGAGGTGAAACTGAGGCATCTGACGGGCTCGATCTTACGAAGAGAACGCCAGAGCCAGCGCAACGACGGCAGCGATCAGGCCAAGTGCTTCCGTCACGGCGAAACCAAAGATCAGGCGTCCGCCCATCTTGGCATCGGCTTCGGGATTACGAAGCGCACCGTTCAGATACTGGCCGAAGATCGAGCCCACGCCGATCGCCGCAAGACCTGCACCGATAGCAGCCAGACCAGCGCCGATAACTTTTGCCGAACCGAGATCCATGTTAAATTCCCTTTAGGTTGAAGTAGATATTAGTGAAGATTGACCGCGTCGTTCAGATAGATCGACGCGAGGAGCGCGAAAACATAGGCCTGCACGACCGCGATCAGCACTTCGAGCGCCGACAGCGCCACGTTGACCGCCAGTGGCAGTATTCCGAATACATACGGCAGCGCACCGAACGAACCGAGCGCGACGACAAATGTGCCGAACACTTTCAACAGCACATGGCCCGCCGTCATGTTGGCAAACAGTCGGATCGCCAGCGTGAACGGGCGGCTGAGAAAGCTGAGGAATTCAATGACGGCGACAAAGACGGCCAACGGAAAGAACGTGTCCTTCGGCCAGAACAAGCTGAAAAAATGCAGGCCATGCTTGGCGAAACCGACGATGCAGACCATCACGAACACCAGCACGGCAAGGCCCAGCGTGACCGCGATATGGCTCGTCGGCGTGAACGCGCCCACCCACGGGATCAGGCCCAGCAGGTTGCACGCCAGCACGAAGACAAACAGCGAAAAGATCAGTGGAACGAAGCGCTTGCCCTCTGGCCCGACATTCTCATCAAGCATCTTTCGGACAAAGTCATAGAGATATTCGACCGCCGCCTGCGCCCGGTTGGGCACCAGTTGCGGCTTGGCCGTACCGATGAACAGGAACGCGGCGATCCCGACCATCGCGACCAGCATCCACAGCGACGAATTCGTGAACGATACGTCATAGCCCATCGCGCTCATCGGATGGATCTTGACGATCTCAAACTGTTCCATCGGGTTTGCCATCGGCGTTCAGTCTTTCGGATCGGCGTCGAATTGCTTCGACGTCTGCATGGCGCGACGGGTCCCGGCCGCAAAGCCAAGCAGGAGGAAAACAATCATCGCCCACGGGCGGGTCTGGAAATAGCCGTCGATCAAATAACCGATAAAGGTCGTGACCAGAATCGTGACGACGAATTCGGCACCAACCGCCCAGCCGCGCCCCTCGGCACGGCTGTCGGCAGTCCCGGGACGCGTCGCCGTCGCCTTCGCCGCAGCGATGCGGGAGTCGAGCGACTCACTTTCAGTATTGCGGTCGTCAGCCAAAAAGCGCCCCGTGTATGCGAAAAAACCGTCTGCAACTGATGCTGCGGCGGCTTGGCTGGGCGTTTAGGAAAGCACCCGCTTCAAGTCAACCGCGGTGCAGCAAGCGACTGGGAAAGCTGGCAGACCCGTCACCCCGGCGAAGGCCGGGGCCTATACGGCTGTCGGGAAAGGCGCATCCACTGAATAAACCCGTATA
>NZ_JANXNX010000065.1 GCF_025353885.1 Sphingomonas sp.
ATCCATCAGCGCATTGAGATGGTCGTGGCGAGAATCCATCCGCGATGCCGCCAGTGCCTCCAACGTCGCGCTGTCCAACTCCTCGACCGCCAGGGCAGTAGGGGCCGTCGCCTTGAGGCGCTGATATTCGTCATAGTCGCGAGCCGACACGAAATAGCCGGTGACCCGGTTGTGCGTCACCACGGCGACCGGCTCGCGCTGGGCCTCCTCGCGGTAGCGACCAAAATTGCGGGCGAACTCCGTCGCAGCGACCTGTGTCATCGTGGCCTCCTTGGCATCCAGAGATTGCATTATACAAAACGCGCGTTTTACGCAATAGCCTATTGAGCCTCTGACCTAGTGACAGGTTTGGGTAACCGGCTCCGCTTAGTCGGATGACATCGGGGAAAGGGTAATTACGGGTGGTGGGTCGTCGAAACAGATACTCACACAATCGTACTTCGGGGGGATAAGCCAATTGCCCCGCACGTCGATTGCGCCCCACCTGCCGCTAACGGAGGCTGCGGCCCACCCGCCGCCGAAAAAGCCGCCAACCCGATCGAACTTAGTCCCGAATTGTCGCCTGCCTTTCCGGTCGATGATCCATGTCTTTTTGCCCTCGAAGGCAGCAGCCAAGCCTTCTTGATTGAAGTCGGTAAAAGCCTCGAAGGTCGGTGAGAGCACCGTCTTACCTTCCTCATTGACCAACCCCCATCTTTCTCTGACACTGACTTGTGCAAAGCCACCCTTAAAATAACGGACTTCATCGTAAAGCTGCGATCCAACAAATTCACCAGCCTTGTTTATAAGCCTATAATAATCGCCAATCTTTACAAACGTAACACCTTTACTGTTAAATTCATCTGGCCAAATTATATCTTCGCTGATTGGCTTGATGACCCACTTACCGCTGGAATCAATAAACCCCCACTTTTTGTCCATTTTGGCAGCTGCGAGGCCGTCGTCGCCGAACTGCCACAGCTCCTCAAACTGACCAGCCGGAATTGTCCAGATGCCTTCCCGATTGATAAATCCTTCGTGAGTCTGGTCGGTTTTCGCTGGAGCTAGCCCATTCTTCGCGAGGGGGCCGATGTAGAAGAACGTCGGCGCGACCACCCACTTCTTGTCAGTTAAAGAAAGGACGCCAAATTTGCCCTTATATCGAGCCGCGTAAAGGGTTCCGTCATCGAATCTATCAATCGACGAGAAGACTGCTGGCAATACCCATTGGTTATTACGGTCAATCAGACCATAGCGCCCGCCTGACGACGCTGTAGCATAGCCGTCCGTGTGGAAGGTGCCCACAGACTGGTAGCTAACTGGGATAAATACACGGCCCCCAGCATCGGCCTTGCCGTTGAGTTTGTTAATTTCGAGCGAAATGTCACCGCTCTCGTCCACGTTAATAAAATCGTAGATGAATGGCAGGACCATCTTCCCGTTTTGGTCCAGCATGCCCCACTTCCCTCCCAGCTTGGCTTGGATGAAGCGTTCTGCAGGAAAGTTATTGGCAACCGACGGCGATGTAACAGCGAGCGCCGCCGCAATCGCAAAGAGTGCTTTGACCATCAATGTTCCCCCCGGCATCTCGGTGCCTGATGTATGCACCAGCTAACCGCCACTTTGTCATTTTTGATGCAAAACTCAAAGCTTTTGCATCATTTAAAAAATGCCGGAAATGCAGGCGTTTTTGTGATGCACAAATCCGATGCGAATCGGAGCAAGTTTTCAGACAAGACGATCCTGAACTAAACCCACCCCAACGCGCCGCTTCGTGCGTGACGTCCCGTTGGCTTAAGTCTACGGCCCCTCCATGCCCGCGCGCCGTTCATCCAGCACCATCCCGTTTGCAGTCGCGTGCGTCGGCATCGCGCTGTTTTCGGGCATGGATGCCGCGATGAAGGGGCTGGCGATTGCGCTGGGTGCTTACAATGCCATGTTGTGGCGCGTCGGCATTGGCGTGGTGATCAGCGTTGGGCCTTATCTATACAAGCGCGGTGGCTGGCCCAGTCGGCCGGGCCTGCGCGTCCATCTGTTGCGCGGCGGGGTCACCGCGGTCATGGCGGTTTTGTTCTTCTACGGCATCGCGCAGCTGCCGCTTGCCGAAGGGATTGCATTGTCGTTCGTCGCGCCGCTGATCGCGCTTTATCTCGCGGTCGTGCTGCTTGGTGAAAAGGTCGGGCGGCACAGCGTCATCGCCTCGATCTTTGGCATCGTCGGGGTCGCGGTGCTGGTCGCCACGCGGGTCGGCGCGACCGGCGACCGCAACCTGGCCGGCGTCGCGGCGATTCTGTTGTCGGCGATCTTTTATGCGTGGAACATCATTCTGATGCGCCAGCAGGCGTTGCTCGCCAGCCCGACCGAGGTCGCCTTTTTCCAGAACCTGTCGGTGCTGGGCTTCCTGTTGCTCGTCGCGCCTTTCCTGGCGGTCGTGCCCGATGTGCGGCATGTGCCGATGCTGCTGCTGTCCGCCGTGCTCGCCTTTTGTTCGCTGCTCCTGCTGTCATGGGCCTATGCGCGGGCCGAGGCGCAGGTGCTGGTTCCGGTAGAATATACCGCCTTTGTCTGGGCGGCGATCATGGGCGCGATTTTCTATGCCGAGCCGGTTACGCCGACGACAATCCTGGGCGCGGCCTTCATCGTCGCGGGGTGCATCGTCGCCGCGCGCGGTGGCCGCCCCGATATCGCCAAGCTGGAGGCAGCAATTTGACCCACCCCGTTCAACCGGCCACGCTGGCACCGCGCCACCTGCTGCTCGCCATTGCGATCATGGCGGTGTGGGGCAGCAATTTCGTCGTCATCAAACTCGCGCTGGCGCACCTGCCGCCGTTGCTGCTGGCCGCGCTCCGCTTCACGCTGGTGCTGTTGCCCGCGGCGTTTTTCCTGAAGCGACCGGCGGTGTCGTGGGGCAATCTCGCCGCCTATGGCTTGCTGATCGGCGTCGGGCAGTTCGGTGTCCTGTTCATGGCGATGCGTCACGATATCACGCCGGGCCTGGCCTCGCTGGTGATGCAGGTTCAGGTGTTTTTCACCATCGGTCTGGCCATGCGTTTTACCGGTGAGCGCATTCGCCGGGTGCAGGTCGTTGCGCTGCTGCTCGCTATCGTCGGCCTCGGGATCATCCTGACGCATACCGACGGCAGCGCGACGCCGCTTGGCCTCGGCATGGCGATGTTTGCGGCCTTGTGCTGGGCAGGCGGCAACATGCTGACAAAGGCCGCGGGGTCGGTCAACATGGTCGCCTATGTCGTCTGGGCCAGCCTGTTTTCCATCCCGCCGCTGTTCGCGCTGGCCTTTGTGGTGGAGGGGCCGACGGCGATCGCCCATGGCATCGCCGCCGCCGACGCCTTCACCTGGGGCGCCGTGATTTTTCAGTCGGTCGCCAACACGATGTTCGGCTATGGCGCCTGGGGCTGGCTGCTGGCGCGCTATCCGGCGGGCACGGTCGCCCCGACCGCGCTGCTGGTGCCGGTCTTTGGCATGGCGGCATCGACCTGGTGGCTCGGCGAATCACTTCCGCTGTGGAAGCTCGCGGCCGCCGCCTTCATCATGGCCGGCCTTGCGCTCGGCCTGTTGTGGCCGCGCGTGCAGGCGTGGCGTATTGCAAGGATCGCTACATGACCGTCACCATTCGCCCCGCCGGCCCGTCCGACCTCGACGCGATCATCGCGTTCATCCGCGCGCTCGCCGACTATGAGAAACTGGCCGACGAGGTTCGCCTCGACCGCGCCACGCTCGACCGCCACCTGTTCGGCGCGCGCCCGATGGCCGAGGTCCTGATCGCCGAGATCGACGCGCAGCCGGTCGGCTTTGCGCTGTTCTTTCACAATTTCTCGACGTTTGAGGGTCGCCCCGGCATTTACCTGGAGGATCTGTTCGTCGATCCGGCGGCGCGCGGGGCGGGGGCGGGCCGGGCGCTACTGTCCCGTCTGGCCGCGCTGGCGGTCGAACGCGGCTGCGCGCGCCTCGAATGGTCGGTGCTCGACTGGAACGAGCCCGCGATCCGCTTTTACAAATCGCTCGGCGCAACGCCGATGGACGGCTGGACGATCAACCGCGTCGCTGGATTCGCGCTGTCCGAACTGGCGCGTTAAGCCGCCGGCGTCTTGTACCGTTCGATCGCTTCCATCACGATCCGGTGGGCATAGGCGGCATTTTCCCACTTGCCGACGCGAACCCACTTCTTGGGCTCCAGATCCTTGTAGTGGGTAAAGAAATGCTCAATCTGCTGCATGATGATCTCAGGCAGGTCGTCGCTTTCGTTGACCTTGGTATAATATGGGAAAGTCGCATCGACCGGCACGGTCAGCAGTTTCTCGTCGCCGCCCGCTTCGTCTTCCAGCAGCAGCACCGCAATCGGCCGGACGCGCACGACGCACCCGGGGATGAACGGCGACCGGGCCACGACCAGCGCATCGAGCGGATCGCCATCGGGCGACAGCGTGTGCGGGATGAAGCCGTAGTTCGCCGGATAGCGCATCGGCGTGTGCAGGATGCGATCCACGAACAACGCGCCCGACTTCTTGTCGAATTCGTATTTCACGGGTTCGCCACCGACCGGCACCTCGATGATGCAGTTCAGGGAGTGCGGCACGTTGTCGCCAACGGGAATCATTTCGATGTTCATTTGGGGGCGAGTAGCTTGTCGAGTGGCGTCTCGCCAGTCCCCGTCTTGATAAACCGTGGATAACGCAGGCCCTCGTTCCACAAAACTGCCACATCGCGCACCCGCGTTCCGGCCTTTACCGTCAGCCGGATCGGCGTCGAACCACCCTTTGCCGCGGTCACTGCCGCCGTCATCGCATCGTCGGTATAGGCGACGCCGTTGACCGCCACGATCGTTTGCCCGACCGTCAGCCCGGCCTTGTAAGCGGGACCGTCCCAGATCAGCGCATTGATCCGCGCTTCCTTGCCGACGTTCAGGCCCAGCGAATAGGTCAGGTCCAGATACTTGTTCGCCTTCATACCCGCCCTGGTGAAATTGGTCGGCGTGTCGGTATAGCTCAGCCGATACCCGCTTCGTTCGAACCCGCCCAGCGGCGCGTGATCGGCCTTGCCGGTCAGCCGTTCCTTCAAAAAGCCCGCCCAGTCATAGGGCATCACGCCGTTCAGCGTCGCCGCGACATCGTCGATGGTATAGGTCACCTCGCCATAGTCGCCGTCGGTCAGCCCGAAGAACGCGCGCGCGAAATCGTCGAGTCCGCGCGCACTTTTGGTCCCCCGCCGGATGATGGCGTCGGCCTCGATCCAGATCAGCAGCCCCTCGTTGTAATAATCCTCCGACCGCTGCCAGCTGACCCAGCCCTTGGGCCGCCGCGACGAGATGACCGGATCGTTGGTCGTGTCGTCCAGGCTGCGCCATGTGCGCGCCTTTCGCACGTCCAGCCCGGCGGCGATGCTGGCCATCGCGTCGAGCATGTCCTGTTTGGACGCAAGCCCCGACCGCGCCTCCAGCACATAGCCCCAGAATTGCGTCTGCCCCTCGTACATCCACAACAGGCTGTCGCGCATCGGGGTGCGGAAGTCGGGCGTCCACAAATCGGCCCCGCGCCGGAACTTGCCGTTCCAGCTATGCGTGAATTCATGCGGCAACAGATTATGATCGGGCAGGCTGGCATTCCAGTCCGTGAAATAGGCGGGATCGACGCCATTTTCCGATGAGCGATGATGTTCCAGCCCGTTTTCGCCCATCCGGTCGGACAGCGAGAACAGGAAGTCATAATGGTCGAAATGCCGCGCCCCGAACAATTTGACCGCCTGCGTGACCAGGTTTCGGTGCAGCGCAATCTGCTGCGGTGTCGCCGCCAGATATTTCGGATCGTCGGCGATCGTGTTCAGCGTGACGCCCTGCCCCAGGTCGTCGGCGCGGAAATATTTGCCGGCATAGACAGGTGAATCGACCAGTATCTCGTAATTGGTCGCCTGATACGTCACCGTGTCGCCCGCACCGCCACTCTTGCGCAGCGCCGTCGCGGGCCTGAAGCCTGGTGGATAGACGACCGTCGCCTGGATCGGGATCTGACGCGTGAAATATCCTGCGGGGTAGAGCGAAACCGCCTCCCACTGGATGTTCAGCATCTCGTGCGTCATCACGATCCGCCCCTGATCCTCGGCATTGGGCGACAGGAATTGAAAGCTGACGTCCAGCGCCCGGACCCCCGACGGCACATCGACATGAAATGCGAACACGTCGACCGGATCGCGCCGCCACGTCAGGGTTTTGCCACCCGCCCTGATGACCAGCCCGGCCAGCTTGTCGATGGGGCCGCGCGGTGAGTGATTGCCCGGCAGCCACTTCGGCATCATCAGCACCATCGGCCCCGCGCCGGCCACCGGGATCGTTTCCTCCACGCGCATGATTGCCCGGTCCAGGTCGGTCGCGTCGACCTTCAGCTTGATGACGCCGGGATAAGGCTGGTCGACCGCTGCCGGGATGGTATCGACAAACGCCACCGGCTGTGGAGCGCTGTTCGCGGCGAGGGCAGGGACGGCGGTGGAAACAAGCAGGGCGGCGGCAAGCACACGGGTGAACATCGGCAACGTAAACTTTCGTAAAGCGGAACAGGATCAATGTTCTAACGCGCGAAAGCGCCGATCGGCAAGTTCACCTCACCCCGGCAGCTTCACGTTACCGCTGCCAGCCTCCCATCACCCCGGCGAAGGCCGGGGTCTATACGGCTGTCGGGTCGGGAGCCCTCTTTCGGACGCCCGTATAGGCCCCGGCCTCCGCCGGGGTGACGACTTGTGGCCAATCCGCTCTGCGACCACCGAAAACCAGCCTCAGCCGCCCCCCAGCACATTGATCGAGAACGCCAGCACACCAATGTTGAACACAAACGCCGCCAGACTGTGCGCGGTCACGACTTTCCGGATCTGCCGCGACGACACTCCGGTGTCCGAAGTCTGGAAAGTCATGCCCAGCGTGTAGGAAAAATAGATGAAGTCGCTGTATTCGGGCCCAGTATCGGAGGCGTCATCGTCATCGCCTGTAAAATTCAGCCCGCCTTTCGCGCCATCGACATAATAGAGATGCGCGTAATGCAGCGCATAAACGGTGTTCGAAAACAGCCAGGCCACCGCCAGCGTGCCGACGATCAACGCTTTTGGCGGGCCACCACCGTTCTTGACCGCCAGTTCGCTGAACACCGCAGTCAGGATGGCGATCGTCACGACGCTGGTGATGACCAGTAACAGGGCGCGATTGGCGTCGTTCTCCTCGGCATGCTCCTTCATCGCGTCGGCACCGTGCGTGGTCAGCACCGGATAGAGCGACAGCAAAAAGAACACGCCCGCGATATCGAACGCCGTCATCGCCGCCCGGGACCAGCCGAGCGGCCCCAGCAGAACGGCAAACGCCACCCCCAGGATTACGAGAAACGCGATAAATCGCGCTGGAGCGACCCGCTGGCCGAGTGTTTTTTTGGAAGTTGTCATGGCGAATAGTAACGGATGGGAAACGGAATGTATCCTTCATCCGTTTCGTCACCCCGGCGCAGGCCGGGGCCTATACGGGTGTCGAAAAGAACCGCGCCCTGTCCGAAAGCCGTATA
>NZ_JANXNX010000069.1 GCF_025353885.1 Sphingomonas sp.
CCGCAGTCTTGCCGTCGACAGGAACGACGAACCAGGCGGTTCGGGTGCAATTGCATGCGACGGATGCGCGCGCGGTCCGGAAGGCGACAGCGCTGCCATCGGGCGATACCGAAATGTTGGCGATCTCGGTCATTTCGACGAGATCGTGCGCCGAAACCGGCACGCGCGATGCCGCGAGCGCCAGTGCGGCAAGCCCGATCACCATCCAATGATTGCCTGAACGGCGATGACTCGCCCGATCGCACTCGC
The DNA here is from genome assembly GCF_025353885.1 of Sphingomonas sp. Lineage (GTDB taxonomy): Bacteria > Pseudomonadota > Alphaproteobacteria > Sphingomonadales > Sphingomonadaceae > Sphingomonas_O. Next base: position 250 of record NZ_JANXNX010000069.1, read on the forward strand.
CTGTTCGGGATCATAGCCGAGCGCCGAATCGAACAGCGGCAGATTGGCATAGGGCGGGTCGCGATCGAAGACGTTGGTGGCGCTCAGCGACAGCCGCATCGATTTGGCTGGCCCCGGCGCGGGGACGCTGACGCCGACCTGCAGGTCGACCGTGGTCCACGGCCGTATGTGCTCATTCGGCGTGACCGTTTGGTTGGTGTAGCCATCGGTATAGTTGACAAAGGCGGACGCGTCGAAAACGTCGTTCGACCATGACGCGCGCCCGCGCGCCCGCAGCTTGACAGGACCGCCGACCATTCCGACGATGTCGTTGACGGCAGCCGTCGGCGTGATCCGCTGGTTGATATGGAAAAGCCGCGTGCCCGAGACACCGATCGATGCCTTCCCCGACCCGAGATCATGGGCATAGCCGATATCGAAATCGAACCCGTCGATGACGACGCGTGCAAGGTTGAGCGTATAGCCGGTAACGATGGCCTGGATATCCGATGCGGCGATGTTGAACGGATTCTGGAACAGCGGATCGGCGTAATAGCTGGCCACCAGTGCTGCCGGGGGATTGTCCTGAATCAGCGATTGATAGACGTCGCGACGGACGAGATAGTTGAAGATATCGTCCGACGTCGACACGAGCCGGTCGCGATAGTCGATCCTGAAGTAAGTGGCGGAAGCCGTCAGCCCCGGCACGAGCGCCGGTCGCGCATCGATCCCCAGCGTCAATGTCCGCGTCCGTTCGGGGCCCAGATTCGCGGGGTAGCCGGCAAGCTCGAGCACATTCGTCTGTCCTGTCGGTGATTTGGGATCGGGCAGCGCGATCGGAAGATAGAGGTTTTGCGAGGTCCCGATCAGTTCGTCGAAAGTGGGTGCACGGAAAGAGGAGCCATAGGATGCACGCACCGACAGACCCGGCGTCGGCTGCCAGTCGAGCCCGATCTTCGGATTTCTGGTCGTGCCGAAATCGCTGTAATGTTCGATGCGACCGGCAAGCGAGAGCGTCAGCGTTCCCGGAAACCATGATACCATAGCAGGCGAGAGCAGCGGCACCGACAGTTCGCCATAGATCGAGTTGATGCCGCGCTGGCCGGGAAGCCCTGCCAGCATCGGATGCGTAATCGTGGCGCGTCGGTCCGACGTCGCCGAGAACGCCAGTCGCTCGTCGCGGTGGTCGAGCCCCGTGGCCAGCTTGACGCTTCCCGCCGGCAGATCGAATAAAGTGCCATCGGCATGAAGCCCTGCGGACCAGTTTTTCGCGATGCTGGCCTGCGAAAAACTACCGCGCACCGCAGCGATGGTCGTCGGATTGGTGTTGCTGCCGTCGCCGAAAACATTGAATGCCGTTGCCGGGTTCGAGTCCGCGAGCGCCGCGGCAAGCCGCGTGTCGTTGATGACATTGCCCCGCACGAGCGTCTCGCGCTGATGGCCATAGCTACCGGTAAGGTCGATCGTCCATCCCGCCCAGTCGGCCTTGACGCCGCCAACCAGTCCGAACGCATTGACCATGCCGCTGTGCGTTTCGAGGCCAAAATCGGGGAGAAAATCATAGTCCACGCTGACCGGCTGATGTGTGCCGATCGGATCGACGTAAAAGGCGTTGGAAACCGGAACGGTAACCGTCGATGGCCCATATTGACGCTGCCGCGCGTCGTAGCTGCGCCGTGCGTAAAAACCGTTACCGAAAAGCGACAGGCCATGGCCGATGTCCTGGTCTATCGATGCATAGCCGCTGAGCGTTTTTTGCGAGGGCAGGACGTCATAGGCCTGCTGCAGATCACGACGATTCTGCTGTCCGGGGATAAGCTGCGCGGCCGTGAGTTTCGTCCCGTTCTGGCCGGTGGGGATGCCGTAGATGCTGCCGTCATCGGCGATGATCGTTCCCGGATTGCCATAATCCGACCGATAGTCGGGTCCGCCGAAAGGGCGTAAGTCTTCGGCAACATACGGTCGGTCGCTGGCAGCCAGGCGTCCGCTCCGCGTATATTCGAGCGCGACCATGGCGCCGCCGTTCGACCAGCGTTTCCCGGCGATTTGCCCGAGCTGATGATCGCCAAAGTCACCATCCGCTGTCGCGCCGCGCAGCCGTGTCTCGAACCCCTCGAAGCGGTTGCGAAAACGCATGTTGACGACGCCGGCGACCGCGTCGGTTCCGTAAATCGCCGACGCACCGTCGGTCAGCACTTCGATCCGGTCGATCGCCACCGACGGGATCAGCGAGATATCGGCGAAGGAGCCGTTGGCGCCGGCGAGCGCGGGGCGGACGCCATCGTACAGGGTCAGCGTCGACGTGGGACCGAGTCCGCGCAGGTTGATGCTCGAACCGAATGTCGAATTGTTGCTGGCGCCACTGCGGATACTTTGCTGCGCCGTCGCCTCGTTGGGGCCGCCGCCAAAACTCTGCGGCAGTGTCGTCAGGACGGCTTCTTGTACCTGGTCGCCATCATGGATTGGGCGACGCGCAAAGTGCTAGCGTGGCGGCTGTCGAACACGATGGACGTCGGCTTTTGCGTGATGGCGTTGGAGGAAGCGCTGGCGCGCTTCGGCACCCCCGACATCTTTAACACCGACCAGGGCAGCCAGTTCACCAGCTTTGCCTTCACCGCCTTGCTGAAGGACGCCGAAATCCGCATCAGCATGGATGGTCGCGGCCGCTGGATAGACAACGTGTTCATCGAACGCCTGTGGCGATCGCTGAAGTACGAGTGCGTCTATCTCCATGCGTTCGAGACCGGGTCCGAGCTGCGGGTCGGGCTGACCCGATGGATCGGCTATTACAACGCGGATCGGCCGCACTCGGGGCTTGCAAGGCCAGACCCCGGATGAGGCCTATGGGACAAACAAAATGCAACTGGTGGCGGGGCTCGCCCCGCCACCGGCAACACTCCAACTGGCGGCATAATCAAAACCCGGGATTAGCTTAACTTCGCCGCCAAACTGTCCAAACAGGCGGGACCACCTCAAAGAGAGCTTCGGCTGCCACTGCTGCCGAAGCTCTTTTTTTTGAAAAAGAATGGAATTACCTATCGCCACTACGCGCGAAAGGTCAGCTTCAAATTACCTCTTCCCCGATAAGAGGCTCAAAGAGCCGAACAACGTTTTCCCCGTGCGATGATGCAAAATCACGCGGGTGGACAAAATTGGATTGGAACCAGGGATACACCTGCGGGTCGAACAGCCGCTTTAGCCAGTCGACGGCAGCCCTGATCGGCGGCGACCCTTTTGCTTCGGGATGATAATAGTAAAAAATGTCGAACTTCAGCCGAAAGGGGAGGTCGATCGGGATCAGCTTGCGCGTGACGCCAAGGGCGTAGGTTGGCATAAAAGCGATCCCGGCATTGTTAGCTACCGCCCAAAACAACGCGAGGCTGGAGTTAGTCCTGACGGGTAAGAAACCCGGCGGACGGTCTGTCCCAATCAATTGATCGAGCAAGCTCGATTTGACGCCTGGAGCAACCTGCTCAACGAATTGATGATTGCGGAGATCTTCGATCGAGGTCGGAATGCCATATGTATCAATGTAGCCACGTGACGCAAAGGGCATGAAATGCAGCGTGGCGAGTTTAGCCACGATGAGGTCGCTGTTCTTGGGCGGCGTCCAGACGATCGCCACATCGAGTTCTGAACTTCGGTCCGACTCCAAATCGTTGTCACAAATTAAGGAGATGGTTAGAGAGGGACAGGCCGCGTGCAATTCAAGCAACCTTGGAGTTAGCCATCCTGATCCAAGCGCTTCGCTGGCACCAATCCGAATCTCTCCTTGCCTAACAAGAGAGGACGACACTTGGTCCATCAAGTTTTCGCGCTTCCAAGCTCGTTGCGATAATATCTCGCGCCTGAATCGAATGCCTGGCTCGGTGATTTTCAAGCCCCGCGCTGAACGTAAAAAGAATGTCTCCCCACACTGTTTCTCAAGTCGGCTGAGACGCATTCTTAACGTGTTGATGGATGCTCGGGACTTGCTGGCGGCTGCGGTAAAACTTCCTGCATCCCCAATATCTATGAACGCTTGCACATCGTCGTACTTAAAACTGGTTTCGGTCGTAGTCATATTTGAGGTTTGAATACCCTCAACAGAGTGTTCATTATTTTGGATAGCTGAACTGAGTCTATGCATGATTATATTGCCCCTAACGCGGCAGCGCCCCGCACCGCGTTTATGAGAGAATGGTGCAATGAACATTGACTTTGCAACGCCCGATCCGAGCACTGCACAAATCTCTTTCAGTAAATCCTTTTACAAAATGGTAGCCAGAACAGCCATTCCATCAATGGCGATTGAGATCGCGACCAAAGTTGAAGTCGTTAACGCACTGAAAATAGCTCGAAAAGTTTTACCGATTGCCGATGGTTTGGTCATCGACGCGATCTGGAACCGCAATCCCGAAATATTTAGACTCATCCGAAACGGATCAGATTCAGCGGATGCGGCAATGCTGGCTTATCTTCCTTTGAATGCTGAGGGTGCAGCGGCCCTTATCGACGGACGGTTCGACGGGATCGCGCCTTGTCCTACCTGGATCTGTCGTCCCGGCGAGACGGCAGAGGCGACCTACATTTGGCTGGTTTTCACGCCCGGCCGTATGAGTACGGGGCTGCGTCTCGTGCAGGAAGTCGTCTTGCTCGGAGGAAACATTCCGGTGTTCGCCCGTCCAGCCAACACCGCATCAAATCGGATTCTCCTCGAGATTGGCCTCATTCAGGCAGCGCCTTTTTTCCCCGCCGCCCCCGACTGGCTCCTCGTCATTTTGCCAAGCTGTACTCCTTCTGTCGCAGCACCTGCCAAATCCAAAATCACGGTCCAGGTTGCCCGCACCATGGACGATATGATGAAGGTTTTTTCGGTGCGGTCAGCCACGTACATGGCCGAACAGTTCGCGACCTATGATGAAGAGTTTGACGGCAATGACTTTTGCGGAACCCACCTCATGGGTTGCATCGACGGCGACATCGGAGGCTGTGTGCGCATCCGCTATTTTGGCGACTTTGCCAAACTGGAACGCATGGCAGTACGCAGCGAATATCGAAACACGCGCTTGATGTATCATATTGCCTACGCATCGATCGAGCACTGCCGCCAAAAAGGATTTCGGCGACTCTACGCCCACGCCCGAGCAGACCTAGTCCCGCTCTGGTGCCGCTTCGGCGCTCGTCCCGTTCCGAACCGACCGACATTTAGCTTCTCTGACATCGAATTTCGGGAACTTGAAATGGACATAGAACCATCCTCGGATGCCATCAGATTTGGCGCAGACCCGATGGTGACGGTGCGTCCGGAGGGCGACTGGGACCGATTAGGGCCTCTCGATCGAGCGCAAATGCACCCCCGCAACAACAGAAAAGCCTTGATTGATCACAAAGTCAAAAGGATGTTGGGACGATGAACGCGCTGCCAGCCGATCTTCATCACCGGGCGCCACCCAGAAGCCCGGTCAACGAAGAGCTACTGAAAATTGCCGCCCGACTAACTGATCTCGCGACCGGCGGAGATCCGCACAATGAGTTGATCGGCTTCGCTGTCGTTTCCAATCCGTCGATCATGACATATGCAGCTTTAGTGAAGCGTTTGGTTGCCGATCGCCGACATCGGGAAAAGCATTTCGCCCCCGCTCTTTTTGCTGATCCCGTCTGGGATATATTATTGGACCTCTTTCTGGCTGAGACTGAGTCACGCCCGATATCAGTTTCGAGCGCGACGGTTGCTGCCAATATTCCGCCAACCACGGGTTTGCGCTGTATTGCGATGCTAACAGCAAAGGGGATGATTTTGCGAATTCCGGTCCCGCTGGATAAAAGGAAAATCTATCTCCAGCTGAGCAGCGAAACCTCGATTTCAATAAAGGCGTATCTCGATGATCTGGCTGCTCGTTGGTCAATCACGCTAATCGGGCTTTCGCACGCCGCGTTCCGTTAACCACAATAACGACAAAGTCGCGATAGCCTAACCAATCGAGCTTTCGATAATAGTTTTTACCGCATCGTCTGTACGCAGGCCCAGAGACATAATGGCATAGTCAAGATGCATGGCGGGCTCTGTATCACCAGTCGTGTCGAGGAGCTTAAGCGCATCTTCCATTTTCACATGAGCAGCCGTTCGCATCTCACCTACATCAGGCTTGATTCGTCTACCCTTAATTGTCATAGAAATCCTCCAATACGTCTTATCTCTTATATACGGCTTGGTAGATGAGTTCTTTATGAACGCAATCAAATGAGCCGATATTTTCGAACACAGAATTATATTGCGCCCGGCCATAAGCTTCTGGAAAGCTCTGTAGTGGCAAGGGGAAGCGTGATCTGCTCCCGTGCCATCTCTTGCAATGACCTGCCAAGAGAGAGCCAAATCCGAGGATTTGATTTCAATCGAGCATTTTCCTGCCTCGGTCATCAAGCTGGCGCACGTGGACAGTTCGCTTGAAGTCAGAAGGCATCGTAGCGGACAGGTCCTCACCGCGCCGGATTGGCAAGGCGCGTCCTGGCAGGAACGCTTGTTCCCTGACCCGCTGGCCCAAACTCCACCTTGAGGTTTTCAGGGTTGAGTGGTTCTGCGAACATTATAGCTCGCAACGACTGCCATCTGACGAGCAAATCATCGCAAACACATTAAAATTCCGACGCTTAAGGATGACATCTGTTCCGCTTCGCGGCAGACCGACCCCCGTTAGCATAGCCTGCGTGACCGACAGTTCGCGAATTTTCACGGATATCTCGCCGCTCGTCGTCATCAATGAAGCCACAAGTAATGTCCGACGGCTTTCGCCAACTTGCCAATGCTCGGTGCCACTCGCGACATTCA
>NZ_JANXNX010000105.1 GCF_025353885.1 Sphingomonas sp.
GACAAACCGGTGCGCTATTTGTCGATGCCACAAGAAGAGAACCCGGCCCTCGGCCTTCGCGGCGTCCGGATGAGTCTTCGCTACCCCGAAATGCTTTCCGTTCAATTGCGGGCCATCTTGCGAGCAACGCCTGTCGGAACATGCAGTATATTGGTGCCCATGGTCGCAAGCGTCGACGAAATGATGGAGGTTCGCCAACTCGTCGATGAAGCGGCTGCTGCGATCGGTCGTATAGATACTATTTCGATTGGCGTCATGATCGAGACCCCTGCCGCAGCAATGACTGCTGATCTCTTGGCAAAGGCCGCAGATTTCTTTGCGATAGGGACCAACGATTTGGCACAATATACGCTTGCAATGGATCGTGGAAATCCGCTCGTCGCTGCCCAGGTGGACGCACTCCACCCTGCCGTGTTGAGAATGATCGAACACACCACGCGTGCTGCAGCTGTTCATGGACGGCCTGTTGGTGTGTGCGGTGGGCTCGCGTCCGATCTTGCCGCAGCTCCAATCCTCATCGGTTTGGGAGTCACCGAGCTTTCAGCGGTGCCCGGCGTCATTCCCGAGCTCAAGGCATTTATTCGTACACTAACGCAGTCGCACTGTGTCAATCTCACGCAAAAAGCTTTGAGCCAATCTTCGGCTGCGGCGGTGCGCGCTCTGGTGTCCGGGAAAAAAGCATGAAACGGCCACGCTTTTCAACGGGCGCTCTCCAAGGACTTGGACGGGCGTTGATGCTACCGATTGCAGTATTGCCCGTAGCGGGCCTGCTACTCCGGCTCGGGCAACCCGATCTTCTCGACATCCGTTTCGTCGCTGCTGCGGGCGAAGCCATTTTTCAAAACCTTGGATTGCTCTTTGCGATCGGTGTCGCGGTTGGCTTCGCCCGTGACGGGAATGGTGCAGCCGCTCTAGCAGGTGCGGTGTGTTTCCTCGTCGCAACCAATGGCGCGCAAGCATTGCTTCATCCGAGCCCTGAAATCGGCGTGGGGCTTCCCGAAGCTGTCAAGGCGACAGTCATCAGTGCCTATCGTCAAAACGCACTAGCAAAGCTGAGTGTACCGCTCGGCGTTTTATCGGGATTAATTGGAGGCACGTTCTACAATCGCTTCGGGGCGATAAAGCTGCCCGAATATCTCGCGTTTTTTGGTGGACGCCGCTTCGTGCCGATCGTGAGCGGGATTGGAGGTCTTGTTCTCGCGATCGTTTTTGGTTTGGGTTGGGGTGCCCTTGACAGCGCGATCGACACCCTCAGCCACGGGCTGACCACCGCCGGGCCGCTCGGTTTGTTCATTTACGGCGTGTTGAATCGTCTGCTGCTGGTAACCGGGCTACATCATTTGCTGAACAACGTTGTCTGGTTCATCGCGGGTGACTTCCAAGGCGCAACTGGGGACCTCAACCGCTTTTTTGCCGGTGATCCGAGTGCGGGAGGGTTTATGAGTGGGTTTTTCCCGGTCATGATCTTTGGCTTACCTGCTGCATGCCTGGCGATGTACCGAAGTGCGCGACCGGAGCGCCGCACGGAAGTTGGCGGCCTGTTCTTCAGCCTTGCCCTAACCGCGATGCTGACTGGCGTAACCGAGCCAATCAAATTCACGTTTATGTTCCTTGCTCCAGTGCTTTATGCCGTGCACGCGGTGCTGACCGGTGCATCAATGGTCTTGATGGATGCGCTTCACGTCCGCCTCGGATTCGGATTCTCAGCGGGACTGCTTGACTATGCCCTGAATTACGGGCGTGCCACGCGGCCGCTGCTGCTTGTGCCAGTTGGCGCAGGCTATGCGCTTATTTATTACGCCCTATTTCGCTTCTTTATTGTTAGATTCAATCTGCAGACACCTGGGCGGGAAGACCCGGCAACCGATCCTTTGCCGAACCGCGCGCCCGTCACCGGTAGCCGTGCCCAGCAATTTATTGAGGCATTAGGCGGTCACAGCAACCTTAGCTCGATAGATGCTTGCACCACGCGGCTTCGCCTGACGATCGTCGACCAAACGGCTATCGATGATGCTGCTCTCAAGCAACTTGGAGCGCGCGGACTGTTGCGACCTTCATCCCGCGATCTGCAGGTCATTATTGGTCCTACTGCCGATCTTCTTGCACGGGAAATGCGTGAAGCACCAATGGTCGGACAAGAATCTACATCCAGCGATGCACTGCTTGCGGCTTTTGGCGGACGCGCCAATATTCAGGAGGCCACCGTGTTGTCCAGCCGCGTCATTGTGACATTGGTTGACTCCACAGCAGTAGACGCGGTTGCGATCGATGCTGCGAGCGCGTGCGGCGCGGTGGAGGCTGGTCGGGGCAAGTGGCATGTCGTTGTTGCTTGCGGTGCCAACGAAATTGCTGAACAACTTTTGAAAAAGTGAATGATTGGGACAAGCGCTTTTAGCGAATGAAATTATTATAACCCACCGCACACCCCGCCCGAATCAGCGGTTCAATTCGCATCCGACGAGACGACACTGGCCCAATGGCGCGCTTATCACTGACGGCGGGGTCGGCTTTAATCCATAACGTTCCGCATGACCGCTTCCTGATACAAGGAAAGCCATCTGAAAGTGCCAGGCATTATTGAACTTTGTGGCCGATGCCGCCTGCTCCGTACGCCTTCGGTGAGGGCGGCCTTGCTGGGTTGATCTGATATTCGGAGATGGCACAGGTGCAAGCGCTGGTGTTTCCACCGGTATTAGAGACTGTGCGATGGGTCAGGTGGCGATAATGTCGGGCGTCGAACGCCGGCGGATGTGGACGGACGAACAGAAGCACGCGCTGGTGATGGCGGCGAACGGCCAAGGCAGGTGATCGTCGCGCATCGCGAGGTAGCGCCGGATCGCACGCAGTTCGTCGCCCGCGATCGGCTGTTCAACGGACAAACCGTTTTTGAGGCGACGCACCCACAGAAGCGATACGGCAAGGTCTACTTCATCGCGCCGAAGCGCGGTCGCCTCGCTTAGGCGTTCCGGAAATAGTCGAAGAACGTATAGGTGACCTCGCCGGGGTGGGTCGTGCGCAAGGCGTCGGTCCAGCCCTGATCGAGGAGCCGGAAAAAGGCCGCCTTCACCTCCGGGGCGAAGAGCGCGTCGTCGAGCCAGCGCTCGGGTTTATAGACGTCGAGATCGGTCGGCATCACGTTGAAGTCGCCCGCGGGCATGACCGGCGCGCCGGTCTCCAGCAACCCAGCTGCATGCTCGATCAGACGTTCGAACCATTTCAATTTGTAGTCGAACTTGGGACCGGGCCGGGGATTGCCGTTCGGCAGGTACAGGCCGCCGATCAGGATGCCGTTGACCGCCGCTTCGATATAGCGGCTCTGGCTTTCGTCAGGATCTCCCGGCAACCCCCGGCGGGTCTTGTGGATTTCGCCAACCCGGCTCAGGATGGCGACGTCGTTCCAGCTCTTCTGGCCGTGCCAGATCGCGTCATAGCCGAGGTCGCGGATCGCCTTCTCCGGGAATTTCTCCTGCGGTGCCTTCAGCTCCTGCAGGCAGACGATGTCGGGCTGGTCTTCCTCCAGCCAGCGCAGCAGCACCGGCACGCGGCCGTTGACGCCGTTCACGTTGTGGTCGCGACCTTCATAGGTCGGGCAGCACCTGGTCGGCTCGGCCCCAACCGGAAAACGCCTTGGAGGCGGCCCGCTTTACCAGCTCGGCCGCGTCACCGACATGCCAGTGAGCCGGCGTATCGATCGTCTCCATCTCTTTCCAGGTGATCGGCGCCGCGACCGGTGCACAGGAACGGACGCGCGCGCTGTAGGGCATGACCGCGGTCGCGCCGCGCTGGTTGCGCAGATAATCGACGAAGATGCGGCCCTTGCGCTGCGCCTTCGGCAGCGCGGCGGTGAAATTCTCGGGGTCGCTCTGCGCGACCGCTTGGGCGAGGCGATGCGCGAAATCCTTCACCTCCGGCCACTCTGCCTTCGGCACCAGCGGCGCGATCACGTGGATGCCCTTGCCGCCGGTCGGCAGCACGGCCTCAGCCGCCGCTACAACGGTTTTCAGCCCGTTTAAGGCGGTTTCGGTGCCCATGACGCGCGTCGCTCCTCGGCGGCGCTTGTACCGCGCCTTATGAAGATAGATCAAGTTCGCTTATGTGATAAGTGCAATTATCACAGATACTTCGCAGAGATGTCCGCTAGCCAGTAAGCCGTCGGCACATTGACTGAATTCAGGTATCGTACTGGTATCGTTAATAGTCCTTTTTGACCCAGAAAATGGGTTTCAGCATCATCTTTTCCACGGTTTCCCGCGGATAAGTGGCGCTTTTGTCGCCCTCCGAAGGCAGGGGTCACAGGTCCCAAATCATGCTGATGCCCATTGCGCCTCCTTCCATCCGCTTACCGCTACGAAGACCAATTTCTTCAACACAACCCGCAGAAATCACCGCTAATTCCCGGTTTTCTATCTTGTGGTGATTCTGTGTCGTAAACAGCAGTCCACCATTGTTGTTTAAGATACCTGCTTGTTAATAATAATTTACACGAATGCAGCTAAGTGTTTGATATTGTTAATATAATATCGGATTTGTAATCAGGGGGTCGCGGGTTCGAACCCTGCAGCCGGCACCATAAAATCAACGACTTAGACAGGCTATCTCAAACTTTTCTTAAAGATTTGCGAACTGGGCAACAAAGTGGGCAACAGCTGAC
>NZ_JANXNX010000117.1 GCF_025353885.1 Sphingomonas sp.
CCCCGGCGCAGGCCGGGGCCTATACGGCTGTCGGATCGGGCGCATTTCTTTCGGACGTCCGTATAGGCCCCGGCCTGCGCCGGGGTGACGTGTGGTGGGGTTCGGCGATAATACCAGCGGATCGCGGGCACTATTACGCCCTGACGACAAACCCCTGATTTGAGGTTCTCGGACACTTTCACAAGGCGGCAGGGTTTGTCGTACACTTTCGGGAATTTGCGCACGAAAGCGCGCGATTTGGATATGTTTACCGAGGGGAGTGTACGACAAACATGTGTTTGGCGTCATCTCCGAGTCCCTTCAAATCTGGTTAACAATCCACCTGACGCCGCGAGCGAGATTGTAAACGACTACATGCATACCTCCTGCACAAGCGCCAAAAACCAGACAGGCATTCTGCATGCCGCTGTCTCTCGTGTACGGTACGATAAATGCGCCAAGAAGACCGAAAAAGCCAAATGCTATGGTGCCGCTGAGTGGGCGACGAGTGGCAAATTTTCCAAAGACTAGAAGTGCTGGAACGCCAAGAAAAAGGCTCACTACGATTGCAAATTGGGTTCCAAAAAGCCACAAAACAGCGATAAGTTCTTCTGATTTTGCATATCCGTCATCAGGCAAATAGAAGTAAAATAAAACTGCCGAAGCCAAGATCGATCCTAATGTCGAGGCACATACAGAAACGATAGCCAGATAACCAAATCTATCACGATCTTCGTCGGTTTGTTCCAAGTGGCTTGGCCCCAGTTTAGTCACATCCATGGATGTTCATTACACAGTAGCCTTAGGGGAACGTGGAGAGCCAAACCGATTTCATGGTTGTGTTCGGATAATGGCGATAAACTGGTGTTTGCCGTCGCGGGCGTGAAAGCTAGGCCCCAACCGCCTTGCGCAGCACGTCATTCATGCGCGACTGCCAGCCAGCGCCACCAGCACGAAATGCTGCGATAACTTCGCTATCGAGGCGCAACGTCACCTGTTTCTTTACCGCTTCGCCGAGCGGTGGTCGGCCCATGCGTGCAAGCGTTCCGGTAGCAGGTCGAATAACCCTATTACCTTCTTTTACCTCAGCACGGGCAGCGATCTCTGCCGTCAGAATTGGTGCGTCATCAGGATCAATCCAGTCCGACATATTGTATCTCCTCTATATGCATCTTTCGCATCGAGATGATCCGCATGACCCCTTCGCGGTCTGTCCAGACAAGAGCAATCGCAATGGCGTCGATAAAACCATAACTGACAAAGCGTTCCTCACCGTAATCGATGCGGTCATCAACAACGGTAAGCGAACGGCTTTCAAACAGCCGCGGAGCATCAAGGAAATCAAGTCTACGATCCGTCAGGGTCAGCAAGCGCTTTGCCGGATCAAATTCAATTTCCATAAACACTTATGTAGTTACAAAAAGTATCCGCGTCAAGACCGAGGTCAGATGACCACAAACAGGTGTTTCCCGTCACAGACTCGATCTACGAATAGCCAGCTTCACGTTGATGGCGAAACGCAAGCACGTAGACCGCATCGTCGCCAGGTTCATGTTTGTATAGGGCGACATAACCGCTCGCGCCGAAGCTGATCGGCAATTCGCGCAAAGTCGGTTCCATGTCGAATGGGCGGCCCATGTCTGGCGTGATTTCGAGTGACAACAGGCGGTCTGATATTGCCTTACCGGCACGTTCCGCTGCTTGGGGGTTCTTATCAACAAGGAATGTCCGGCAGCGTTCAAGCCCTGACGCTGCCCCTTCGGTAACGATCAGTCGTGGCACTCCGGCTGCCCCGTTTCAAAAGAAGTGCCCCAGCTATTTAGCCATGTCGCTGTTTCAGGACCGGTAAGATGACGCCCTGTTTCCTGATATTCGACCCAGGACGCGAGAGCTTCGTTTTTAAAACTCTCTCGCGCTTCCTCACGTTCGACATACTGGTGAATTGCCTCGCGCATGATCCAGTGCGCCGATCTATCCCGAATTGCGGCGAGGCGCTGAACGCGGCCTTTCAGCGTGTCATCAATCTTGAGCGAAGTTGCCATGCTGCATCGGTATCCAAAGGTAATACCTTTGGATACCGCCGAGGGTGGAAAGAAGCAATTGCTCGTTGCATCAGATACAGAATGTGGGGACGTCAATGACCCTACGCACCGCTCGCCAACTCACCCTTCAGCAGTTTGTCGAAATATTCGACGGTGCGGGTCAGGCCGGTTCGCATCTCGACGCGCGGTTCCCAGTCGAGGACGGCGCGGGCCTTGCCGATGTCGGGCAGGCGCTGGCGGGGGTCGTCCTGGGGCAGCGGCATGTGGACGATCCGCGACTTTGCGCCGGTGATCGACAGGATTTCGGTGGCGAGTTCGATCATCGTCGATTCGACCGGCGTGCCCAGATTGATCGGGCCGGTGACGTCCTTGCCGGTGTTCATCATCGCGTAAAAACCGCGGATCAGGTCGTCGACGTAACAGAACGAGCGCGTCTGCGAGCCGTCGCCATAGATGGTGATGTCCTGCCCCTGCAGCGCCTGGACAATGAAATTGGAAACGACGCGCCCATCGTCGGGGCGCATCCGGGGGCCATAGGTGTTGAAGATCCGGACGACCTTGATCTCCATGTCGTGCTGGCGGCGGTAATCGAAGAACAGCGTTTCGGCGCACCGCTTGCCCTCGTCGTAGCAGGAGCGGATGCCGATCGGGTTGACGTTGCCCCAATAGGATTCCTCCTGCGGGTGGACCGACGGGTCGCCATAGACTTCGGAGGTCGACGCCTGAAAGACCTTGGCCTTCACGCGCTTGCCCAGGCCCAGCATGTTGATCGCGCCGATGACGCTGGTCTTGGTCGTCTGGACAGGGTCGTACTGGTAGTGGATCGGCGAGGCGGGACAGGCCAGGTTATAGATTTCATCAACCTCGACATACAGGGGAAAGGTGATGTCGTGGCGAAGCAGTTCAAAGCGCGGATGCGAGAGCAGGTGCGCGACATTGGCGCGGCTGCCGGTGAAATAATTGTCGACGCACAGGACGTCATGCCCCTCGGCAATCAGCATTTCGCACAGATGCGAGCCGAGGAAGCCGCAGCCCCCGGTGACGAGGATCCGGCGGGCGGGGACGAGTTTGGTGGCTGGCAGCATTCGACTTGGCTCCGTTTATCAATGCCGATCCGGCGTCGGTAAAAGACGTGAATCATCGGGTCTGGGGGCGGGCAATTAGCCCATCGGGATTAACGCTCTGCCTGCATCCCGGCACGGATGCGCCGACGCAGGGTCTCAGGCGAGACGAAGAAAAAGGCGAAGGCGAACAATTGTTTCAACGTCGGCCTGCCTGCGCGCGCCGCATTGGTGAACAGCGGGCCGAACGCCTCACGGTTGCCGGTCGATGCGGCCATCTGGGCGACGACCGTCAGGCAGAAGCCGCTGAACGCGCGCGGGGTCAGCACCGACCGCATGCCGACCGCCCAGGCGATCGACTGGCGCCAGGTATAGGTGCGGCTGAGCGACTTGCGCGCCTCGGGCACATAGTAAATGACCAGCGGTTCCGGCACGGTGACCAGCCGGTAGCCATGTTGCTTGACCGCGCGGATGACCAGCTCCCACTCCTCGTGCTGCTTGGTGTCGGTAAAGCGGGCCAGCTTGAACAGCGCGGCCGGAAACATCAGAGAGGAGGTTTGCAGGAAACTCTGCCCGCCCTTCAGCCAGGTGCGGCGGTCGAACAGCCATTCGTCGACCGGCATGACATTGTCATAGATTTCGGCCGGACGAACGAAGGTGCCCGTCGAACTGACAACCTTGGACAGGGTCATGATCACCGCGGGTTCGGGTGGCGCGATGGCGACCTGCGCCGCCAGCTTGGTGGGCAGCCATTCGTCATCGTCGTCCAGAAAGGCGATCCATTGCCCGGTGGCGGCGTCGGCCCCAGTATCGCGCGCCTGCCCCGCCCCCCGCTTGCCGTCGTGGTTGATGACGCGCAGGCGGTCGTCCTTCAGCAGCGCGAGCGCGGCGTTAGTGGGGGGATCGACGCCATCGACGACGACGATCACCTCAATGTCGGACAGTGTCTGGGCCAGGCTGCCGACGACGGCGCGACACACGAGTTCGGGACGACCAAATGTCGGAATGACGACGCTCACTAACGGCATTCAGTCGCTCCGACGGGTGGTTGCCAAGTCGTATGGGGAGTCGGGCGCCGGTGTCAACCGCGCGTGACGGTCACGCGCTGTTCAAACATCTGCGCGCTGCCGAACACGGTCATGAAGGCGATGTCGGTGGCGTCGCGGCCGACGCCGATGCGGACGATCTCATCGGCCTGCGCCATCCCCGTAGCATCGACCAGATGCCACGAACTGTCGAGCCAGACTTCGATGACGGCGTGGAAGTCGGGGGGCGTGACATCGGGGGCATAGGCGGCGACCAGGCGCGCGGGGATCATGGCCGCGCGCGCCATGCTGGCCAGCAAATGGGCGAAATCGCGACACACGCCCTGCCGCTGGACAAAGGTGCCCGCCGCCGTCGTATCGCCGCTCGACGAGCCGGAGACATAATCGACATGGGTGGTCATCCAGTCAAGCATCGCCATGATCTTTTGGCCGCCGCCGAAGCCCGAAAACTCACGGGTGACAAAGGCTTCGAACTTGTCGCTTTCGCAATAGCGGCTGGGCAGCAGATAGGGGACGACCAGCGCTGGCAGCATCCGCGGGTCGTTCGCCCGCAGGTGGCGGAGGTCGACGCGCGCGCGGTCGATTTCGACACGGGCGCGATATTCGACGCGGAACTGGCCGAGACCCGCCGCCCACGTCCGCTGGCCGATCGATTCCTCGCCCTCGACCGCGCGCAGGCGTTCGGGCGAGGTCACGGTCAGGGTGCTGGACAACAGTCGCTGATCGGCCATCGCGGCGGCCTCGACCTGCAGGAGCACGTCGTGGCGCTCGGGTATGCCATAATCCAGCAGGACGTCGATATCGATGATCATTGGCGCTCCGGCCCCAAGGTAGATGTGCGTAAATGTGCGTCGAAACAGACTGCACCCAGCGGATGTTCCGGTTCTGTGCGCGGCTTATCCGGTGGGTAACAGCAGACTCGTGTCGCCATAGCTGTAAAAACGATAGCCGTCTGCAATCGCGTGGGCATAGGCGGCCTGCATCGCCTCGCGCCCCATGAGCGCGCTGACCAGCATGAACAGCGTCGAGCGGGGCAGATGGAAGTTGGTGAGCAGCCCGTCGATGGCCCGAAACCGGTAGCCCGGCGTGATGAAGATCGCGGTATCTCCCTCGAACGGGGCGATCCCCTGCCCTTCCCGATACGCGCTTTCCAGCAAGCGGAGCGCGGTGGTGCCGACCGCGATCACGCGGCCGCCCGATGCGCGAACCTGGTTCAGGCGGTCGGCGGTGGCGGCATCGATGCGCCCCCATTCGGCGTGCATCCGGTGGTCGCCTGTGTCGCTGACCTTGACCGGCAGGAATGTGCCCGCGCCGACGTGGAGCGTCAGTGTTTCATGCGCGATCCCCGCTTCGGCGAGCGCGGCCATCAGCGCTGGCGTGAAGTGCAGCGCGGCGGTCGGCGCGGCGACGGCACCGGGCAGATCGGCGAACATCGTTTGATAGTCGCTGGCGTCGCGTTCGTCGGTCGGGCGCTTGCTGGCGATATAGGGCGGCAACGGCATGTGCCCGGCGCGTTCGAGCAAGGTTTCGACGGGCTCGTCGCCGGCAAAGGTCAGCAGCCAACTGCCGTCGTCACCGCGCGTGCTGGCGGTGGCGAAGACCTGGTTCCCGAAGTCGACCGCGTCGCCCTCGTGCAGGCGTTTGGCATTGCGGATAAACGCCCGCCACTCCCGCAACCCCTCGCGCTTGTGCAGCGTCGCGCCGATGGTGGCATTGCCGCGCCTGCCCTCCAACTGCGCGGGGATAACACGGGTGTTGTTGAAGACGAGGCAGTCGGTCGGGCGCAGGACGGTGGGCAGATCGCCAACGATCCGGTCGGTCCGCGTTACGCCGTCGACGACCAGCATCCTGGCACTGTCACGCGGCGACGCCGGGCGCAGGGCGATACTGGCGTCGGGAAGGTCGAAATCGAACAGGTCGACGCGCACGGTCGCAGGCGGTTATTTGGGCGGCGTCGGTGCGGGACTGGCGGGTGCGGGACTGGCGGGCGCGGGACTGGCTGGATGCGCTTGGGGGGCCGCCTGCGGGACGGGTGCCTTTGCTTCGATCGGAGCCGGGATCGTTGCCGGGGTCGCCGGGGCAGCAGCGGCCACCGGAGCCGGGATCACCAGCGCCACGCGGGGTGCGGTGGGGCCGTCGGATTCCATGAAGGCGCGGACGATTTTCGACGGATTGGCGGGTGGTTCGCCGCGCGCGATGGCGTCGACATATTCCATGCCCGAGGTCGCCCGCCCGATGACAGTGTATTTCCCGTCAAGGCGCAGGACCGGCATCAGGACAATAAAGAACTGGCTGTTCGCGCCGTTGATGTCCTGCGGGCGCGCCATCGATACCGCGCCGCGCAGATGCGGCAGGTCGTTGAACTCAGCCTTTACGTCGGGCAGCGGCGATCCGCCCTCGCCGGTCCCTTTTGGATCGCCGGTCTGCGCCATGAACCCTTCGATGACGCGATGGAACAGGACGTTGTCGTAAAATCCAGCCCGGGTCAGCGTCCGAATACGCTCGACGCTGTTCGGAGCCTTGTCGGGACGCAGCAGGATAACGACGCTGCCGCCGGTCGAAAGGTCCAGGTGCAGGATGTTCCTTGGATCGCTGGGCGGCGCGACGGGCACGGGCGCAGGCGTAATCACGGGTAGGGCAGGCTTGGCCGACGCTGCTCCCGAAACGGCGGCAACCGCCAACAGACCCAGTAACAAACGCATCTTGATCGCTCCCAAAAACTTCAACGCCACCAAACTTCAACATCGGCGCTCTGCCCGGCGCGGGCTTAGCGTCCGATGAACCGAAATGCTAACTGCCTTTGCGGCCGATCCTGGTGACCCGGGCAATCACCTCTGCCTCGACGGCCGGCATGACGAAGCGACCGATCGCTCCGCCATACATCGCGATTTCCTTGACCAGCCGCGAGGCGATGGGCTGCAACGCGACATCGGCCATCAGGAAGACGGTCTCGATCCGGTTGTTCAACTGCTGGTTCATCCCCGCCATCTGATATTCATATTCGAAATCGGCGACCGCGCGCAGTCCGCGAACGATGATGCTGGCCTCCTGCCGCTCGGCAAAGTCCATCAGCAGCAGGTCGAAAGGCACGACGCTGACCCCCGCGATATCGGCGGTCTCGCGGACGACGGTCGCCATGCGCTCCTCGACCGAAAACATCGGCGACTTCGACGGATTGGTGGTGACGCCGACAACCAGCCGATCGACCAGCTTTGCCCCGCGCCGGATGATGTCCATATGGCCGCGGGTGATCGGGTCGAAGGTCCCGGGATAGACCCCGATACGGTGATGCATGTCAGCGATCCCTTTCGATGCTGTAGCGCGCGATGGCCCGCAGCAGTTCGGCATTTTCGCCATAGCTCTGCAGGTGTTCGATCGCCTGGTCGACCAGCATCTGCGCCTGCGCGCGCGCGCGATCCACGCCGAGCAGCGACAGGAACGTGGCCTTCCCCGCCGCCTCGTCCTTGCGGAGCGCCTTGCCCGCTGCAGCCTCGTCGCCGTCATGGTCAAGCAGGTCGTCGGCAATCTGGAACGCCAGGCCGATATCGCGCGCATAGCCCCGCAGCGAGGCGCGACCCTCCGGCGGCAAACGTCCCATGATCGCCCCCGCCTCGACACAGAATGCGATCAGCGCGCCGGTCTTCATCTGCTGCAAACGGGTGACGCCGTTCAGGTCGAACGTCTCGGTTTCCGCGACGATGTCCATCATCTGGCCGCCCGCCATGCCGCCCGGACCGCTCGCCCGCGCCAACCCCTCGACCAGTTCGACGCGGACGAAGGGGTCGGCATGAACCGCGTCGGCGGCAATCAGTTCGAACGCGAGCGCGTGGAGCGAATCCCCCGCCAGAACGGCGGTCGCCTCGTCAAAGGCGCGATGGACGGTCGGTCGCCCGCGCCGCAGATCATCGTCGTCCATGCAAGGCAAATCATCGTGGATCAGCGAGTAGACGTGGATCGCCTCCACCGCGCAACCGACACGCAGCGCGGCGGCGCGGTCGATGTGGAACAGGTCGCAGGCGGCCACAACCAGCAGCGGACGCATCCGCTTGCCACCGCCGATACAGGCGTGACGCATCGCCTGGAACAGCCGGTGGCGCGGGTCGTCGGGCACCGGCAGCACCGCATCGAACAGCGCATCGACATCCATCGCGATCCGTCCGAGCGCATCCCCCAGGATCGGCGAAACGGCCCGCATTGCGCCGGTCAGGCCGCGTCGAACGGCTGGGTGCCGGTCGGCGCGCCATCGGCACCGAGGCTGATCTTTTCGATCCGCATCTGCGCATCCTTCAACCGCGCCTCACACTGGCCGCGCAGGATGTCGCCCTCGGCATATAAGGTGATCGAGTCGTCGAGGCTCGCGCTGCCGCTTTCAAGCCGCTGGACGATCGCCTCCAGCCTTTTGAGCGCGTCTTCGAAGGACAGTTGAGAGAATTGGGAGGGTGTTTCGGCCATGAGCGGCTTTTGAAGCGCAGGCTGTTGGCGGTCAAGGTGTGGGGGGGTCCGTGATTAAGGCGCGGTCGCGTGAAACGCCGTCACCCCGGCGAACACCGCCTTCCCTGTTAGGACGAGGGGCTGGCCTGGGCAATCTTTGCACGCTCCTCTGCGACCAGTTCCTTGCGCGACAATTTGCCCACCAGCGTCTTCGGCAATTCTGCACGCACGTCCACCGCGGCAACGCGTTCATGCTTGCCGAGTTGCGGGTTCAGCCATGCTTTCAACGCCGCGCCGTCCATGCTTGCGCCCTCGTTCAGCGTCACGAAGGCCTTCGGAACCTCGCCGTGATAATCGTCGGCTATGCCGATGACGATGGCCTCCTTCACCGCCGGATTGCGATAGAGCATGGCTTCGATCTGGCTGGGAAAGACCTTGAAGCCGCCCACCGCGATCATGTCCTTCAACCGGTCGACGATGCGGATATAGCCCTCTGCGTCGATGGTCGCGACGTCGCCGCTGCGTAGCGCCCGGCCGACGAAGGTTTCGGCATTGGTTTCCGGGCGGCCCCAATAGCCCTTCATGACTTGTGGCCCCTCGAACACCAGTTCGCCGGGTTCGCCGGGGGGCGCGGGTCGGGTCGGGTCCTCGCGGTCGACCAGGCGGACCAGCGTCCCGGCGACAGGCTGGCCAATGGTGCCATCCTTGTTCGCGCCCTGGTACGGATTGCACGAAACGACCCCGGCGCTTTCGGTCAGGCCATAGCCTTCCACGACATGGGCTCCGGTCGCGGCCTCGAACTTTTGCTTCAATGCCCCCGCCAGCGGCGCGCCACCCGATATGCAGACCCGCAACGACGCGAACGACGTGGTGCCCATCTTCGGATGGTCGAGCAGCGCCTGGTACATCGTCGGGACGCCGGGCAGCGCGGTCGCCTTTACCCGCGCGATGGTCGCCAGCACCTGCCCGGCATCGAACCGCGGCACCATGGCGATCATGCCACCGCTCAGCACCGTCCGGTTGAGGACGCAGGTGTTGGCAAAGACATGGAAGAACGGCAGCGCGCCGACGATGCGGTCGGGCATTTCCTGATGCGGATCGATGGCGTGGACCTGCCGCGCGTTGGCAGTCAGGTTCTGGTGGGTCAGCATTGCCCCCTTCGGGACGCCGGTGGTGCCGCCGGTGTACTGGATCAGCGCGACATCGTCGGGATCGACGGCGATCACCGGCGCGTCGGACTGGGTCGGGTCGATCATGGCGCTGACACGCACGATGCGGGGGTTGCCGGTCGGAATCCGGGCGATCTGGCCACGCTTGAACAGGCGGAACAGGATGCGCTTTCCCAGGGGTAGCCAGCCGGAGAGCGACCCGACGACGATACGTTCGATTACGCCGCTGTCCAGCAGTGCGCTGGCCGTCGCGTAAAGCTGCGGCACATCGGTGGTCACCATCAGGCGAACGCCGCTGTCCCGGACCTGATGCGTCAATTCCTCGCGCGAATAAAGAGGCGACATGTTGACGATGATCGCCCCTGCCTTCAGCGCGCCGTAATAGGCGATCAGGTAATCGGGCACGTTCGGCAGATACAGACCCACCCGGTCACCCTTCACCAGCCCCTGCACGACCAGCGCGGCGGCAAAGCGATCGACCAGCACGCCGATGGTCGCATACCGCAACTGCGCACCCAGGAAGTCGCTGAGGATGGCATCAGGGTAGGCAGCAACACTGGCATCGAACATCTGCGGGATCGTCAGCGGCGCGAACACGCGGTCCCAATCACCCGGGTGCGCATAATGCGTGCGCCAGATGGGGTCGGATAGGGGGTCGCTATTGCTCATTCACATAAGTGTAAGCATGGGCTTCGCGAGGGGCAAGCTGGAGGTTTGCTGCGGTCGTCATCACCTCGGCGCAGGCCAGGGTGATAGACGGCCAAGCTTACCGCTTGAACGGATCGACGATTCCACCCGCCAGCAACGGCCGCTCGACTTCGCCCGAGGCGATCTGTTCGGCGAGTTTAGTCGCGTCGTCGCGCTCGGTGCGCAATTGCGTGATCAGGGCGGCACGGTCGCCCTCCAGCCGGTTGTCGACGACCGGTTCGATGCCAGCGGCCTTGGCGGCCTTGGCAACGATGGCGTCCAGTTCACGCTGCGACGACAGGCCCAGCGTCACCGGATCCTTCGGCGTGATATTCGCCATGTTCCAGTGCGTCCGATCGCGGATCGCGGCGATCGTCGTGCGCGTCGTTCCGATCAGCTTGCCGATCTGGCCGTCCGAAACCTCTGGGTGGTTGCGGATGATCCAGGCGATGCCGTCGGGCTTGTCGGCGCGCTTTGAAACCGGCGTATAGCGCGGTCCCTTGGTCCGGGTCACAGCCTCGGGTTCGCGGAACATCTTCAGCGCATAATTCGGGTCAGCCTGCCCCTTGTCGATTTCGGCGAGCGTCAATTCGAACGCGCGGATCGGATCGCGACCGGTCAGCTTGGTCGCCGCCGTATCGTCCGCGATCGCCTGGACTTCCAGAATGTGCAGGCCGCAGAAATTGGCGATCTGTTCGAAACTGAGCGAAGTCTGGTCGACGAGCCACGATGCGGTTGCATGGGGCATAAGCGGCTGGGCCACGGCGGAATCCCTTTGATAAAAGAAGGGCCGCCCCTTTCGGAGCGGCCTGATACTGGCAGATGCCTAGTCTTTCGCGCGCTTTACGACAAGTAAATTACGCGGCCTTCGAGCGTCGTGCGGCCGGCACCAGCGCGGTCAGGAACTGCCGAGCGCTGGCTTCCCAGGTATAGCCCGCACCGTAGGTGGCGCAGGCGGCCCGGTCGCGGGTCAGCGCGGCGGTGGTCGCGGCCTCGATAGTTTCGTGCAGCGCGCCGGTCGTGCCGGTCACGATGTCGATCGGCCCGCTGACCGGATAAGCCGCAACCGGTGTCCCGCAGGCCAGCGCCTCGATCATCACCAGCCCGAACGTGTCGGTCCGGCTGGGGAAGACGAACACGTCGGCCCCGGCATAGGCACCGGCCAGCGCGGCTCCCGACAATGGTCCCATGAAGCGGACCTCGGGGTAGCGCGCCTGCAACGTCGAACGCGCAGGGCCGTCGCCGACCACGACCTTGGTGCCCGGATGCGGCGATAACAGGAACGCCTCGATATTCTTTTCGACCGCGATCCGCCCGACGTAAAGCTGGATCGGGCCGCTGAGTTCGGCAAACAGCGCGGGCGGCGGGGCGGCGGGCGTGAAATTGCCGAGATCGACGCCGCGGCTCCAGTGCCGGGTATGGGAAACGCCATGCGCCATCAGCATGGTGCGAACCGACGGCGTCGACACCAGCACCGCCTCCGACGGAGCGTGGAACCAGCGGATGTATCGCCACACCCAGGCGGCGGGCATCCCCGTGCGCGCCGCGAAATAGTCCGGGAATTGGGTGTGGTAGGCGGTCGTGAAGCAATAGTCGTTACGGATGCACCAGCGCCGCGCGGCCAGGCACAACGGCCCTTCGGTCGACAGGTGCACGGCATCGGGCGCAAAGGCCGCGATGCGCGCACCGACCCATGACGCGCGGGTCATCGCCAGACGAATTTCGGGATAGGTCGGACACGGGATCGACGGATAGTAGTTGGGCGAAATCACCTCGACCACATGACCCTGTTTTTCGAGCTCGTCACGGGTCGCCAGCAGTGTGCGAACGACACCGTTGACCTGGGGCGTCCAGGCGTCGGTGACGATGGCGATCCTCACGCCACTTGTCCAAGATGCGCGATCCTCACGCCGCCAGCCTGAGTTCGTTCGGGGTTTCGCGCTTGGCGATCTCGTCGGCCCAATGGAGCACTTCCATCCGTCCGTCGAAATGTTCGATCAGTGCGGTGCAGCCCTCGACCCAGTCGCCGTCGTTATAATATTCGATGCCCTGGATATCGCGCATCTCGGCATTGTGGATGTGGCCGCAGACGACGCCATCGACGCCGCGCGCTCCAGCTTCGTGCGCGACGATCTCTTCGAAACGACCGATGAAGGCCACCGCGTTCTTGACCTTGTGCTTGGCGTGCTTGGACAGCGACCAATAGGGCAGGTCGAACCACGTCCGCACCCTGTTGACGATGTGGTTGCACCGCATCAGCATTTCGTAGGCAGCGTCGCCAACGAAGGCGAGCCAGCGGTGGGCCAGCATCACCGCGTCGAATTCGTCACCGTGCATGACCAGCAGGCGGCGCCCGTCGGCGGTCTGGTGGATATGCTTGCGCTTGATCTCGACCCCGCCGAAGCTCAGGCCGCTGAACTGGCGAAACATTTCGTCATGGTTGCCGGGGATGTAGATCATCCGGGTGCCGCGCTTCGATCGTTTAAGGATGCGCCAGACGATGTCATTGTGCGCCGTCGGCCAGTAGAATTTCTTTTTCATGCGCCACCCGTCGATGATGTCGCCGACCAGATACATCGTCTCGCTATCGACCGAATCCAGAAAGTCGATAAGCATGGCGGCGGCACAACCGCGCGTGCCGAGGTGAATATCGCTGATCCAGATCGTACGGAAACGGCGGCGAGTCCCCTCGCGCTCGGGAATCGCGGGCGTGTCGGCGTCGTAATCGGACAGGTTGAAGCCCGGGCCGGGCCCGTCCGACAGTTCGGCCTCGAACGCGAGACGCGTGATGGCGTCCATAAGTCTGCTCCCGGAGGTCCCAAGTCCTCGGGCAATCCCTATGGCGCAGGATTGTTACACCCAGTTGGAAGATTCATGCGATTATTGTGACATGCCCCGGCAGCGCCGCCACGTCGTCCAGCCAGCGTGAGACATGGGGATAGCGTGTCAGGTCGAAGGCGCCCTCCCCCGCCGTCGATGTATAGGGATACAGGCAAAGGTCGGCGACCGTCGGCGTCTTTCCGACAAACCACTGCCGCGTCGCCAGATGGTCATCCATCAACGCCAGAGCCGCGTCGCCGTTGCGGGTTCGCATGGGGACCGAAGCTCTCTGCTCCGGAGACCAATTTTCCTCGAACAGGAAGGCGCGCAGGAAGCGCATCGTCGCGACGTTCGGTTCGTGGTTATACTGTTCCCAGTTCATCCAGCGGAGCATGTCGGCCCGGTCAAACCGATCGACCGGAATGAGTGGCGAACTGTCCGCCAGCCAAAAACAGGCGGCATTGCTTTCGGGCAGAAAGCGATCGCCAATCTGCAGCACCGGAATACGCCCATTGGCGTTGACCGTTCCAAGGAAATCAGCCGTCCGCGTTTCCCCCTGCAATATGTCATACTCGCGCCGTTGCAGGGTCGCGCCGACGTGCGCAGCGGTCAGCCGGATCTTGTAGCAATTTCCCGACAGCGCGTATTCGTGAAGGATCAATGTTTCGGTCATGACCGGCATCATGACACCACACCTTCGCACTCGCAACATTTGCAAACTTCTGCTACGGGCCCGCCATGCTCAATCTAAATGGTATTACGGTGCGCCTCGGCGGACGCACGATATTGGACCGCGCCACGGCTTCGCTGCCGACGGGCGCGCGCGTCGGCCTGATCGGACGCAACGGCGCTGGCAAGACGACGCTGATGAAGGCGATCACCGGCCAGCACGACCCCGATGACGGTGCTGTCGAAATGCCGCGCGCGACCAAGATGGGCTATCTGGCGCAGGAAGCGCCGTCGGGAACGAGCACACCGTTCGAGACCGTGCTGGCCGCCGACCTGGAGCGCGCCGCGCTGCTGGACGAGGAGGAGCATACCGCCGACCACCACCGCATCGGTGAGATCCACGAACGGCTGATGGCGATCGACGCCCATGCGGCCCCTGCCCGAGCGGCCCGAATACTCGTTGGGCTGGGCTTCGACGAGGAGGCACAGCACCAGCCGCTCGACAGCTTCTCCGGCGGCTGGAAAATGCGCGTTGCGTTGGCGGCACTGCTGTTTTCGGAACCCGATCTGCTGCTGCTCGATGAGCCTTCGAACCATCTTGATCTGGAAGCGACGCTATGGCTCGAATCCTTTCTGAAAGGGTATCGCGCGACGATGGTGGTGATCAGCCACGAACGCGACCTGCTGAACAATGTCGTCGATCACATCCTGCACCTGGAGGGCGGCAAGTGCACGCTCTACGTCGGTGGCTATGACGCGTTTGAAATGCAGCGCGCCGAACGGATGGCACAACTGGCCTCGGCACGGGTCGCGCAGGAAAATCAGCGCAACAAGCTGCAGGACTATATCGCCAAGAACAGCGCCCGCGCATCGACCGCCAAACAGGCCCAGTCGCGGATGAAGGCACTCGCCCGGATGCAGCCGATCGCCGAAATGGCGAGCGACCCGACACTGGCGTTCGAGTTCCCCAGCCCAAATGAATTGAAACCGCCGCTCGTGACCCTGGACATGGCGGCGGTCGGCTATACCGAGGGCAAGCCGATCCTGCAGCGGCTGAATCTCCGCATCGATCCCGACGACCGGCTGGCACTGCTGGGGCGTAACGGCAACGGCAAGACGACGATGGCGCGGCTGCTGGCGGCGCAACTGCCCGCGATGGAAGGATCGATGAGCGCGAGCGGCAAGATGCGCGTCGGTTATTTCACGCAATATCAGGTCGAGGAACTGGACGGCACCGATACTCCGCTCGAACATATGACGCGCCAGATGAAGGGTGCCTCTCCTGCTGCGGTGCGCGGGCAATTGGGCCGGTTCGGTTTTTCGGGCGCGAAGGCGACGACGCTTGTCGGCAAGCTGTCGGGCGGCGAAAAGGCGCGGCTGGCGCTGGCGCTGATCACGCGCGACGCGCCGCACATGCTGATCCTCGATGAGCCGACGAACCATCTCGACGTCGATGCGCGTGAGGCGCTGGTGCAGGCGCTGAACGACTATGAAGGCGCGGTGATCCTCGTCAGCCATGACCGCCATATGCTGGAACTGACAGCCGACCGGCTGGTGCTGGTCGATAGCGGGACGGCGACCGAATATAGCGGCAGCCTGGACGATTATGTCGACATGATTCTGGGCAAGAACCAACCCAAGGTTGCCAAGGTGGACAAGAAGGGCGACCGCAAGGCGGCAGCGGCAGCACGCGAACGCGACCAGCTATTGCGCGCGGCGGTGAAGGTGGCCGAGGGCGAGATGGCAAAACTGACCGCCGAACGCAGCGCGATCGAGCGCGCGATGTTCGATCCCGCGATCGCCGAGCCGCACCACGCCCGGCTGTCGATGACCGACCTGATGAAGCTGCGCGCGAGCGTCGCCGAGCGGCTGGAGGCAGCGGAGGTGAAATGGGTGCAGGCCAGCGAGGGGCTGGAAGTCGCGGCCTGAAGACACGACCGACCCAATCGTCAACACGCAATCAACTGACCCGTCACCCCGGCCATCCCGACCTTTAATCTGCGTTACCAGGCTATTCTTTCACCCCGGTGATCGAAAAATCCGCCCGTATCCTCCGCGCAAAGCCCCGCGACGGCGCTGAGCAACCGACCCGCCGCCTCCGCTGGCGACTGGACCGGCAAGCCGCTTTTCGCAAACGGCTGTGACAGCCGCGTCGCGACCGTCCCTGGATGGAGCGTGACACAGACGGCCTCGAGCCGCGACCGTGCGAGTTCGATCGCGGCAGTGTGGATAATCTGGTTCAGTGCGGTTTTCGACGCACGATACCCGTACCACCCGCCCAATTGGTTATCACCGATGCTGCCGACCCGTGCCGACAGCGCCGCGAACATGCTTTTGCCGTGGCGCGGGAGCAGGGGCAGGAAATGCTTGGCGACCAGTGCCGGGCCAATCGTGTTGATCGCAAACAGGGTGGCCAACGTGCCGGCATCAAGGTCACGAAGCGATTTTTCCGGAGCGATGTCTTCGCTGGAGAGCAAGCCAGTGGCTACGAAAATCAGGCGGATGGGCTCCGGTCGCGCTTTGATGGCGGCGGCGGCACGTTCGATGCTTGGTTCATCCCTCAGATCGAAGCCATCCGATTGGCAGGACAGGCGGATGACTCCGCTGAAGGATGCATCTCCATCGAGCGCATCGGCAACCGCCGCGCCGATCCCGCCGCTGCTCCCGATCACGATGGCGAGGCCACCCGGCGGAAACGAGCCTGAAATGAGCCGCCCTTGCGTCAGGGGCGAACCTCCAGCACGATCTTCCCGACGTGCGCTCCTGAATCCATCAGCGCATGCGCGCCCGCTGCGTTGCTTAACGGAAAGACGCGATCGATCACTGGCTTCAATCGCCCCGCCTCGGCATGGGGCCAGACCGTGCGCGCCAGTTCGTCCGCGACCAGCGTCTTGAACGCCACGCTGCGCGCCCGCAGCGTCGAGCCGGTCAGGGTCAGGCGGCGCGCCATGATCTGCGGAATGAAGATTTCGGCTTTCGGGCCACCCAGCACGGCGATCGAGACGTGGCGACCGTCTTCGGCAAGGCAGGCAAGATTGCGGGGCAAATAGTCGCCGCCCACCATGTCGAGCACGGCGTTGACCCCCTGCCCGGCCGTGATCCGAGCCACTTCGGCAACGAAGTCCGCCGCCTTATAGTCGATGGCATGGTCTGCGCCAAGTTCGATCGCCCGCGCACACTTTTCGGGCGAACCGCAGGTCACGATGACGGTCAGGCCGAACAGCTTGCCGAGCGTGATTGCCATCGTGCCGATCCCGCTGGTGCCGCCGTGTACCAGAACGGTGTCACCCTCAACGGCATAGGCGCGTTCGAACAAATTGGTCCAGACTGTAAACAGCGTCTCGGGGATCGCGGCCGCTTCGATCATGGTCAGCGCGTCCGGAACCGGCAGGCACTGACCAACCGGAGCGGTGCAATATTCGGCATAGCCACCGCCGGCGACGAGTGCACAGACCGGCTGTCCAAGGTGGAAATCCTCGACCCCTGCGCCCAGGCCGACGACAGTGCCGGCGACTTCCAGCCCGAGGATCGATGGCGCTCCGGGCGGCGGCGGATATTTGCCCTGGCGCTGAAGCACATCGGGCCGGTTCACGCCTGCCGCGGCAATTCGGACAAGGACTTCATCGGGGCCGGGGGTCGGCACCGGGCGGTCGACCAGGATCAGGACTTCGGGACCGCCTCCTTCCGCAGGGTCGATCGCACGCATGGTGGTCGGGATATCCATCATTACCGCTTTCCTGGTCGGAAGGGGCGCCCTCCCGCGAATGGCGGTAATAGAAGGATAGTGGTTCGACAAGACGGTGCCACGCGAAATGCCGGTGCTACTACAGGTAATCGATCGCATCCGTCCGACAGTTTGTTGACAGCGGACAATTCTCCGGCGACCTTCCGGTGATGGACACGGACGACATCTCGCCGCCTCCTCGCGCTGGCGATCCCCTGGCCCTTGCGGTCCGGGCGGACCTCGACCCCTTGTCGGTCGCCGAACTCCATGCGCGGATCGCGATATTGGAAGGCGAAATCGTCCGTACGCGCGCAAAGCTGGACCATGCCACGCGACACCGTTCGATCGCTGACGAATTGTTCAAAAAGTGAATATTGAACCGATCAGATTTCCTGCCGTTCTTGATGAACCGATCCGGACACCCGACATAGAACGGGACTGGATGCCGCAACTGTCGGCCTCCCCAAAGGACCAAGCCCATGCCTTCCTTCGCCCGAGAACTTGAGACCACACTCCACAACGCGCTGTCCGCCGCTGCCGGACGCCGTCATGAATATGCCACGCTGGAGCATCTCCTGCTGGCGCTGATCGACGACGAACATGGCAAAGCGGTGATGGTCGCGTGTGGCGTGGATACCGCCGAGCTGAAGACGGTCGTCACCCACTATCTCGACACCGAATTGGAAGCATTGCGCGTCGAGGGTCAGACCGATCCGTCGCCGACCAGCGGTTTCCAGCGCGTCGTCCAGCGCGCAATTCTCCACGTCCAATCCTCGGGCCGCGACGAAGTGACCGGCGGCAACGTGCTGGTCGCGCTCTTCAGTGAGCGGGAGAGTTATGCCGTTTACTTCCTCCAGCAGCAGGACATGAGCCGCCTGGATGCGGTCAGTTTCATCAGCCACGGCGTCGGCAAGGGCACCGAAGCAACGGAGGCGCGGGAAGTAAAGGGTGCCGAGGAAGAAAAACCGGCCAAGGGTGACGCAAAGAAGAATGGCGAGTCCGCACTCAAGCAGTTCTGCGTCGATCTGAACGAAAAGGCGAAGGCCGGAAAGGTCGATCCGCTGATCGGACGTGGCCCTGAAGTTGATCGCACGATCCAGATCCTGTGCCGCCGATCAAAGAACAACCCACTGTATGTTGGCGATCCCGGCGTCGGGAAAACTGCGATTGCCGAAGGACTGGCGCGCAAGATCGTCGAGGGCCAGGTTCCCGAGGTGCTGCTGCCCGCGGTGATTTATTCGCTCGACATGGGATCACTGCTGGCGGGAACGCGGTATCGCGGCGATTTCGAGGAGCGGCTGAAGGCGGTCGTGAACGAGCTGGAGAAGCTGCCCCATGCGATCCTGTTCATCGACGAAATCCACACCGTGATCGGTGCGGGCGCTACTTCGGGTGGGGCGATGGACGCGTCGAACCTGCTGAAACCGGCGCTGTCGGGCGGGACAATCCGTTGCATCGGTTCGACGACTTACAAGGAGTTCCGCAACCATTTCGAAAAGGACCGCGCGTTGCTTCGGCGGTTTCAAAAGATCGACGTAAACGAACCGACGATCGAGGACACGATCAAGATCCTATCAGGCCTGCGCTCCGCATTCGAGGGGCATCACAATGTCCGCTACACCCCCGACGCGATCAAGTCGGCGGTGGAATTAAGCGCACGGTATATCAACGACCGGAAATTGCCCGACAAGGCGATCGACGTGATCGACGAAGTTGGAGCGATGCAGATGCTGGTCGTTCCGGCCAAGCGCAAGAAAGTCATTACGTCCAAGGAGATCGAAGCCGTCATTGCGACAATGGCACGGATCCCGCCCAAGTCGGTATCGACCGACGACACCAAGTCCTTGGCGTCGCTGGAGACCGACCTGAAACGGGTTGTGTTCGGCCAGAATGCGGCCATCGAAAAGCTGGCATCCGCGATCAAGCTGAGCCGTGCTGGCCTGCGCGATCCCGACAAGCCGATCGGTAATTACCTGTTTACAGGTCCGACCGGCGTCGGCAAGACCGAGGTCGCCCGGCAGTTGGCATCGATCATGGGCATCCCTTTGCAACGCTTCGACATGTCGGAATATATGGAACGGCACAGTGTCAGCCGCCTGATCGGTGCGCCCCCCGGCTATGTCGGGTTCGATCAGGGAGGATTGCTGACCGATGCCATCGACCAACAGCCACACAGCGTGCTGTTGCTCGACGAAATTGAAAAAGCGCATCCCGACCTGTTCAACATCCTGTTGCAGGTCATGGATAACGGGCGCCTGACTGACCAACACGGCAAGTCGGTCGATTTCCGCAATACGATCCTGATCATGACGACCAATGCGGGCGCCAGCGACATGGCGCGCGAGGCGGTCGGCTTCGGCGCTATGACGCGCGAGGGCGAGGACGAAGAGGCGGTGAAAAAGATGTTCACGCCAGAGTTTAGGAATCGCCTGGATGCGATTGTTCCGTTCGGATATTTGCCAACCGAAGTCGTCGCGCGGGTCGTCGACAAGTTCATTCTTCAGTTGGAGATCCAGCTCGCCGACCGCGAGGTGCATATCCGGTTGGACGATGATGCAAAGACGTGGCTCACGACCAAGGGATATGACAAGCTATACGGTGCGCGGCCAATGGGTCGCCTGATCCAGGAAAAGATCAAGCAGCCCCTTGCCGAGGAACTGTTGTTCGGCAAACTCGTGCATGGCGGCGAGGTGCTCGTGCATCTCAAGGACGACGCATTGGCATTTGAGGTCACGCCTGCGGCTCCGAAAAAGGGACGCAAGGGTGGCAAGACGAAGATTATCGCACCGGTCTGATACGCATCTGTTCATGAACGTGAAAGCTGACCGGGCGCACGACGGGGCGATGAAAATGCTCGTCGCCGTCATGCTCGTTATCGCACCGTCGCTTGCCAGAGCGGAGACGATCACACTAACGCCCGAACAGGCGGAACGGGCGAAGGAAGCCGGTGCGGCGCGCAATGCGCAGGATGCCGCGCTGGGGCTTGAACCCGGGCGCGACAAGTCGATCCACGGCGAAATGGGCGTGGCAATCGGCACGGGCGGCTATCGTTCGATGTACGGCACCGCGATCGTGCCGCTGGGTGACAGCGCCACACTCGGACTTTCGTTTGAGCGCGAACAGTTCAACGACCGGTATGGACGATATCGCCGGGGCTATTGACTCCCACTGCTATCGGACACCGGCAAAGGACTTCGCCAGATCCGGACTCTCAATACGCTCTGTTCTGTAAGTTGCCTCTTTGAGAGGATTTCTTATGGCGGCAATCGAACTTTCTGCTGAATTTCGTTAACGCGCGCCTTGCAAGGTCAACTTGAAGGCAGGACGACGGGCCTTGTTCATGTTACGTTCGCCATCCACAGGGAGATTCGTGATGAGTGCACCGTTGACGTTTTACACAAATCCAATGTCGCGCGGACAGATCGTTCGCTGGATGCTGGAGGAGGTCGGCCAACCCTATGAGCAAGTGCTTCTGGACTATGGCACTACGATGAAGGCACCCGAATATCTGGCGATTAATCCGATGGGCAAGGTGCCGGCCATCAAGCATGGCGATACTGTCGTCACCGAAGCGGCGGCAATCTGCACGTACCTGGCCGACGCCTTTCCCGAAGCAGGTCTGGCTCCTGCCCCCATGGAGCGGGGCGATTACTATCGGTGGCTCTATTTCGCGTCGGGACCGGTCGAAGCCGCGGTGACGAACAAGTCGCTTGGGTTCGACGTCCCTGCCGATAAATCGATGAGCGCGGGATATGGCAATTTTGGCGCAGTAATGGACGCCCTTGAAATTGCGGTAAGCGGGAAACGCTATGTCGCGGGTGACACGTTCAGTGCCGCCGATGTTTATGTTGGATCGCAGATTGGATGGGGGCTGATGTTCAAATCGATCGAGCAACGACCCGCGTTCGAGCTTTATTGGGATGGGTTGAAGGACCGGCCTGCCTATCTGAAGGCTAAGGATATCGACATGGCACTGATGCCAAAACAGTCATAGAAAAAAGCTAGGCATAAAAAGGCCCGGCGGATCACTCCGCCGGGCCTCATTTCGTTTTCCTGCCGGTAGGGTATTAGCGACGGTCGCCCATGAAGCGCAGCAGGAACATGAACATATTGACGAAGTCGAGATACAGCGTCAGCGCGCCCATGATGACCGTCTTGCCGATCATTTCGGAACCCTGCACCTGGTAATACATC
>NZ_JANXNX010000003.1 GCF_025353885.1 Sphingomonas sp.
TAATTTCCGCCATCCATGCCTACCGCCAGATAACGTATCCTGTCCTGAACCAGCTCAAGGGCGCGCTCAGCACGGCCAAGGGGTGTGCTTTCCAGCTTGATGATCGCATCAACCTCGGCGGCAACAGGACTTCCCGGAACAATCGTCCCTTCAGTCTTGTAGAGAGGCGCCATCACTTTCGAGACATCGTCCCAGCTCCCGAAGGTCGACAGCTCGATCAGCGGAGGGTGGCGGTAGCGCACGGGCGTATCATCGGGAATTTCAGGTGGTTTTGGTGCTGGCAGAGCTAGCGAAAGTTCGGTGTATGCGCCCTTTTTAATCGCCCGGGCATCGATGCCGTCGGCAAGCAGTTTCCATTTTGGTGCAGATGCCGTGGGCCATGAGAAGCGCATGTGCGCGTAGCCGACCCGCGCGGGCGCAGCAATGATCTGAGCCAGGCTTTGGACCCGCCCCGCCAGCGCATTGTCTCTCGAAGTCGTTGTCGCACGAAAATGCAATGTGTCGCCTACCTGAAGGCCTTCGATTGCCAGAGTTGCTGTCAGGATGCCGGTCAACTCGCGCTGTTCGAGCATTTGTTCGCGTCGGAGTACAGTGAATTTCTGCCCCTGCGCAAGAACATCAATGCGCTGGCCACCACGCAAAATCGATAGTTCGTGAACGATCAGATCGCCCTTGTCGGGTGCCCATGGCACTGTCAGAGTCGCGAATTGCGCAAGCATTTCCGGCGAAGAAATTCGCGTGGCTCCATCGACATAGGACGACAAAAGTCCGTCCTCGATCCGCTGCTGCATATCGTACATGACGATAGCGGGAGATTCTGCTGTCAGCTTTGTCGTGTCGGGCAGCAAAGCGGGGATTACCCACAAAGGCGCGGGCTGATAAAGAGGAACGTCGCCTGCCATGGCATCCGACACAAAAAACGTAGCCAGAGCACACATTATCCATCGGTGGTGATGTCGCAAACAAGCCCCCTCCATTGCCTTACCCTGTTTTCGCGCTATCGCAGAAGGATAGGGAAAGCACGCAGTTATTGCATCAGCCCGTTCGCCCGCCCGGATATCGGAAAGAGGTACGGAGAATAGTGAAAGCCACTGTCCATCCATGCTCGATGTGATCTTACCCGCGCATAATTTCGTCCGTTCGCGCAGCAACTAAGAAGGTCGTGCGGTTGAAAACGGAGCGGGCTGCACCAGACAAATGATTTTCAGAACAGACAGGAAACAAACTTGCTCTCTGGAGAATCTCTGTGCGATCGCGTCCGGAAGTGACCCAGTGAGTGAATTGCGGGGCGCGTTCAGGGGAATGCAGTGCCGGTCCAGAGCAGCGACTTCGATACAGAATTCCGCCGGTCGGGTCTGACCATTGCAGAGGCCGAGGCTGAACTCGGATTATCCGGCCGCCACATCAAGCGTTATCTTTCCGGGAGCGTACCACCGCCTAAGCTGGTGCGCGATAAAGTCCGTGACATTGCGCTCGGGCGCGCAGCGAAAAAGCCTGCGCCTGATACTCCGGCAGATTTCCGCTTTATCGACCTGTTCGCCGGGATCGGAGGGCTCCGGCTGGGGTTTGAGGCGATCGGCGGCAAGTGCGTCTTCACCAGCGAATGGGACAAATGGTCGCAGGCCACCTACCGGCGCAACTTTGCTGAGACTGAAGACCATGTCATGGTCGGCGACATCGGTCCCTATGGCGCTGATCCTTCGCTGATCCCGAAGCACGATGTTTTGCTGGCAGGATTTCCCTGTCAGCCATTCTCGCTCGCCGGCGTATCGAAAAAGAACTCGCTCGGCCGCAAGCACGGCTTCGAGGATCGGAGACTCATCAAAAGCCGGAGCATGTCGCTGATTATCTGAGTGCGTCTCCGGCACGACAATATCAATCAACCACTGCGAATAAATGTCAGATAACCGCGACTTTCTGCCAACGCCGGTGGACACAATCCGATAAGTCTCCGGATCTAGGAAAATAGTGGTGCTGGAGGCAGTCGCGAGCGAACCGGTATCCTCACCTGTTTCACCTGTTATTTCGCTGTTTATGCCACTAACAGGTGATTAGCGCCGGATTCGATATCGGTCAGATGAAATTATCCCAGTTTTCCATAGGGTTAAACAACTATTCGCCGGTCAACAATAACAGGTTAGAGATTTGTGACAACAGGACCATAACAGGCGGATAACAGGTGCAAACCGTACCTGTTTGGTGGACACGTTATGCAACCTCAGCTGGTGCTCAGTATCGGCCCTGCGCTGATGCCCGATTTCATGACCGGTTCGCTTGTTCATTCAATTCTTGCCTGGCCGATTGCTGCTGAAACGCACGTTTTTCAGCGAGTGAGCCAGGAGCTCATGGGAGGCGCACTCCGCCTGACCATGTCGCAAAATTATGACTCGGCGCTGTCCGTCATGAATGAATGGCCACAGGTGGATTGGGCGCAGATTAGGAGGCGCGCTCAAAAGCCGAAGCCTGCGCTCTGCTATCTTCACACGCGGCTTCAGCATCGAATGGCCGCGTCCGGCGCCGCGATCGGCATAACGCATCAGCAGCTCTTTGGCATTCAGGCGGTGCTGCCTCCCGGGATGACGGCGCCATCAATCGATCAATTTTGTGCCCTGATCAAAAGTGACGTCTCGATCGATGACCCGGAAAACATCGAAAAGCAGGTCTGGCGCAAATCGCTTCCGGTCATCCATCTAGCGATCGCGGCACAGCTCATGCTGAGGAGCAGACGGTCCAGCGGCGCCACATTCGATCCCGATCTGCAGGACATCGATTTCTATCGCGAAATCGTAAAGCTGGCCTGCTCGATCGAGCAAGTCGTCCATGATCATCCTGCGTTGGCTATGACCAGTGATCGCATGCCTCTGGTTCGCTGGTTCGAATGACAGAAAACGAACTTTAACCCTGCCCTTTATGTAAGATAGGTGATTATTGCTCTGCTCTCTTCCATCGGACGGAGTGCGCAATGTCAGCCTTATTCCCTTCACCGATGCTGCCCAATCGTCAGTTCGGTATCGGTTATATCTCGATCGAGCAGCTAAAGACGCATCCCGATAATCCCCGTCGGCACCCGGCCTCGCAGATCAAGGCGCTGAGTGCATCGATCCGGGCCTTCGGGTTTAACGTGCCCGTGCTGATCGATGGTGGCTACTGCATCATCGCGGGTGACGCGCGCGTTCAGGCAACCCGCAAACTTGGACTGAAGGAACTGCCGACAATCTGCATCGACCACCTCGATGAACACGCAGTGCGCGCCTTCAAGATTGCCGAAAACCGTTTGTCCGAACTGTCATCCTGGGATGATCAGTTGCTTGGTGCGGTGCTACGCGACCTATCCGAACTTAACCTCGACTTTGACATCGAAGCGACCGGCTTTGCAATGGCCGAGATCGACCTGCGGATTGAAGGTCTTGACAGTCCGGTGGAGGAAGCTGGTGACATCCTGTCGGCGGCGGGACCGTCAGTCGTGCAGCCAGGCGAGCTGTGGCAGCTTGGGGATCACAGCCTGGTTTGCGGCAGCGCGCTGGATCCATTGTCATGGACCCTGCTAATGGGAGATGCCCTCGCAATAACCGACCCTCCATACAATGTCCGGATTGATGGCCATGTGTCGGGGCTGGGTCAGCACAGGCATCGTGAGTTCGCGATGGCCTCGGGCGAAATGTCGGAAGCCGAGTTCATTATCTTTCTCGAAACCGCTGCTCGCCATATGCGGGATTGGTCGGTGCCGGGTGCGCTGGTAGTGACCGGCCCCCACTGAGTGGTCCGTGTTGATTGTTAGTGCATTGTTGCCTCCATCGCCAGTGTCGGTCGGAGGTGGAGCGTAGCGAAACCGGAGGGCGGCAGTGGCGATGGAGCGGCTTCCGGTGCCGGGGTGCGGTATC
>NZ_JANXNX010000039.1 GCF_025353885.1 Sphingomonas sp.
CTTTGGAACTAGGCATACCCTGTCCTCGGCCACCGATCCGCAGCGCGGCATTGGCGCGGCGCGGAAGTGGGTGGCCGACGAATTCCTTCGTATCGGCAAGACCTGCGGCGGCTGCATCGCCGTCGACCGACCGCGCGCCCAGTTCCAGAACAGCCGCGCACCGCGGGGCGTCGACATCGTCAACGTGTTGGGCATCCAGAAGGGCACCGGCAACCCGCGTCACGTCGTCATCGTTGCCGGGCACATCGACAGCCGCGTCTCCGACGTGATGGACGCGACCAGCGACGCCCCCGGCGCGAACGACGATGCGTCGGGGGTGGCGCTCGTCCTCGAGGCGGCGCGGATCTTATCGCGCGAGCGGCATGACGCGACGATCGTCTATGCGGCGCTGTCGGGCGAGGAACAGGGACTGTTTGGCGGCAAGTTGCTCGCCAGCACGGCAAAGGCGCGCGGCTGGAACGTCGCGGCCATGCTCAACAACGATATCGTCGGCAACACCATCGGTGTCGACGGCCGCGTGGTCGCCGACCGCGTCCGCGTGTTCAGCGAAGGCATCCCTGCCGCCGCCGATACGCCCGCGCTGAAGCTGGCGCGTGCCAGTGGCGCCGAGGACGACAGCCCCTCACGCGCGCTGGCCAAGTCGGTCGGTCGCATCGCCAGCACGACGCCCGCCATCGGTCTGTCCGCCTTGCTGGTCCGCCGCCCCGACCGTTTTGGACGGGGCGGCGACCACACCCCGATGCTCGACGCCGGTTTTCCCGCGATCCGCTTTTCGGTCGGGGTCGAGAATTACGACGCCCAGCACCAGAACCTGCGCACCGAGAACGGCCGTGCCTATGGCGACACCATCGATCGCATGGATTTCGCGTATCTGGCCCGCGTCACCGCGCTGAACGTCGCGACATTGCGCCAGCTTGCCGATGCACCGCCCGCGCCGGAAAATGTGTCCGCAGAAGGGGCGGTCAGCACCGACACCACGCTGAAATGGGCAGCGGTCCCGGGCGCTGCGGGCTATCGCATCCGCTGGCGCCGCGCGGATCGGACGGAGTGGGAATACGCCAGGGATTTTCCGGCGTCGGCCACGGTGGCCGTATTGAAGGGGGTCATCGTCGACGATAATTTCGCGGGCGTCTCGTCGCTATCGGCGAGCGGCGCAGAGAGTATCGTGACCTTCGCCGGACTGGCCCCGCCGAAACGGTGATTGCGGGCGCCGACCGATCGGCCGTCACCCCGGCGCAGGCCGGGGTGACGGCAACGTGGCTATCGAAACTCGATCAGCAGGCGCACTTCGGTTTGGGCTTCCAGTGCCGCACGGCTTTCTTCCTCACGGGCACATAGCTCACGACATCGTAGCTGATCGTCCGCGTCGTCATGACCGGCGCCGCCGCCTGCACGACCACCGTCGTCACCGTCGTGCCACCACCGTCATAGCCGTAGGACGCGCCGGAGCTGCCGCCATAGCCGCCAGCGTAATTTTCGCCGTAGCTCCCACCATGATAGCTTCCGCGATCACTGCTCCAGTGCGGGCGGACGGTGCCGTGCCATGCGCCCTGGTAGGTCTGTTCGGGTCCGCCGTTCCAGCGTCCGGTCCAGCGCCCCTTATAGTCATACTTCTTGCCACGCGATTTCCTGTCGCGCCGGTCGTCATAATCACGCCCGCTTTCACGATATCCGTCTTCGCGATACCCGGCGTCACGATAGCCATCGTCCCGCCCGCCCGCATAGCGGTCGTCATGGTCGGCCCAATTGACGTCGTCGCGCCAGTCATAGATGCGACCCCATTGATCGGTCAGCACGGCATCGTCGTAATAGCGTGACCAGCCAAAGCCGCTGGCGGGACGCGACAGGCCATAATCGTCATAGTCCGCGATATAATAGCTCGGACCGGTCCATTCCTGTGGCAGTTGATAGCCATAAACCGGACGACGATAGGTCGCCGCACGATCAGGACCACCCCGATCGGGCCTATTCAGCTCCGCCTCGCGGCGTGGCGGCTGCGCTGGCATAGCGCGCGGCGGAATTGCCCGGGGCGGCATCAGCGTCATCGCCCGCTGCGTCATCGGCGCATCGCGCCGTAGCGCAGGAACCGGTGTCGACACGACCGCCAGCGGAACGGCCCGCGGTGGGAGGGGCGTCGGGGCCGTCCTGACAGGCTGCGGCGCGGGTGAAGCCGCAGCGGGAGCCACCGCCCCTTTTGGCCGCGCGACGATCACCGGAGGCGCACCCACGCGCGAATCGTCGTTCATGGTCGGCGGCGCTTCGTCGGCCAGTGCGGGGACGGTCGCTGTCAGCGCCAGCAACGCAAAACCCAGCGCCAGTGGCGCGCTACAGGCAAATCCAAGGTTTCGCATCTCGATCACTCCCGTCACCCACGCCCCGGCGATGCCGCGAAAATGCGCAGTTCTTAACGGTTTGTTAGCATTGTTCGAAAACCATCACCAGCACCGGGAAACGTCCCGACCTGTCCCGATCAGGGTCAGATACGCATCACCAGCAACGCCGCCAAAGCCTCGCAACCTGCCGCATCCACGCCATCGAAACGCGCCACCTGCGGGCTGTCCAGATCGACGACCCCCAGCAGTACGCCATCACGGACCAGCGGCACGACCAATTCGGAACGCGACGCCGCGTCGCACGCGATATGCCCGGGGAATGCGTGCACGTCCTCGACCAGTTGCGTGGTCAGCGTGGCAGCGGCGGTCCCGCACACGCCTGCTCCCATTGCAATTCTGATACAGGCGGCCTTGCCCTGGAATGGTCCCAGCACCAGTTCCCCATCGACCAGCCGGTACACCCCCGCCCAATTCACGTCGGGCAGATATTCGAACAGCAACGCCGCCGCATTTGCCATGTTGGCGACACCGTCGGGCTCGCCCGCGGTTATCGCATCCACCGCCGCCAGCAGGTCGCGCCACAGTGCGGATTTCTCGGTCGGGGCGATCTGGAAACTATGCATAT
>NZ_JANXNX010000099.1 GCF_025353885.1 Sphingomonas sp.
GTCCGCTGCCGCGCTGGACCAGCAGCAGGTCGGGACCATAGCGCACCCAGCGATAGCCGGGGGGCGGCGGGCCGACGCCCAATGCGGCGTAATTGTTGTAATAATAGGTGGTGGACAGGAACAGGCTCGGCAGCAGCAGGCCGACGGTCCAGCGGCGATAGCGATAGCCATGCGGATAGCGGAACGACGGGCCGTGGATTGGGCGGAAGCCATGCGGACGACCAGCACCGGGGCGATGCGGGCGACCGGGCAGGACAATCGGGCGTGGCGGGCGCGGCGGGCGTGGACGAACGCCATTGCCGGGACGCGGCGGCTGGATTTGCGGGCCACCGTTGCCGGGACGTGGCGGGCGCGGTGGCTGTGGTCCCACGGGGCGGGGCGGCTGGATCTGGGCCCCCCCCGCACCGGGCCGCGGTGGCTGGACCTGCGGACCGCCCGCGCCGGGGCGCATGGGCCGTGTCGCACCCTCGCGGGAGCGTTCGGACTGTTGTTGTTGTTGAGCCAGTGCGATATCAGGAGCGACCAGCGCAAATACGCCGACCGCCAACAGAAGCTTCTTCATGTCATCCTCCGTTAACAAGCAGGACATGGCTAGGCCGCAAGGATGACCGCGGCAAGTCACAAGCCTGTCAGGCGCGCGAGGCTCTTTTCAGCGCCACCCGAACCAGCGCGTCGAGCGTGGCACCCGCGCCGAGCTCCTCGTCCGCCTTTGCCACCGCCAGCGTTGCCTCAGCGGGGCGGAAACCCAGATTGATGAGCGCCGATACCGCATCGCTGGCCGCCCCTGCGACAGCGACGACGCCCGGCGCGCCCAGCGCGATACCGCCGACCTTGCCCTTCAATTCGTTGACGATACGGCCAGCAAGCTTTGGCCCAACGCCATTCGCACGGGCGACCATCGCGGCGTCGGCGCTGGCGATGGCACGGCTGAGCTCGTCAGCGTCGAGCACCGACAATATGCTCAGCGCGACCCGACCACCGACCCCCTGCACCCCGGTCAGCAGGCGGAACCATTCCCGCTCACTGTTGGTGCCAAAGGCGAAAAGCGTCAGCGAATCCTCGCGGACCTGCATCTCGGTATATAGCATAACGCTTCCGCCGACGGGACCGATGACGTTCAGCGTGCGCGCCGATGCCTGCACCAGATACCCGACGCCGGCGACATCGATGACCGCATGGTCGAGCGCGGCTTCGGCAAGTGTTCCGGAAAGGCGGGCGATCATGGCTGTTCCCTAGCCGGTTGGTGGCGGGAGTCGAGCAGCGTCAGCCTTTCAGACGCCGCGCGCTCGCCAGATGATGCGCGTGAGTGATCGCCACCGCCAGCGCATCCGCAGCGTCGGCCCCGTCGATCCTGACGCCAGGCAACAGCCGCTTGACCATCGCATGGACCTGAATTTTTTCGGCGACGCCGGTTCCGGTCACGGCCTGCTTGACCAGCCGCGGGGCATATTCGCCAACGAGAATCTGTTTGAAGCCGAGGCAGCCCAGCAGCATCCCGCGCGCCTGTGCCAGCTTCAGCGTGGACTGAGCATTTTTGTTGACGAACACCTCCTCCATCGCGGCGTTGCGCGCGGCATTGGCGACGACGATCTCGTTCAGTGCTTCACCAAGGATCGCCAGCCGTTGTGCCAGTGGGAGCGCGGCATCGGTCCTGATCCGGCCATTGCCGATATGCGCCAGCCGGTTGCCGTCGGAGACGATGATGCCCCAGCCGGTGGTGCCGAGGCCGGGGTCGATGCCGAGGATGATCATGCTGGCTCCGAAATCCCTGCTTTAACGGTGAAAATTACTGAAGGCGTTCCATGACTTCATCGGGCACGTCATAATTACCCCACGCCGTCTGGACGTCGTCGTCCTCGTCCAGGGCATCGAGCAGCTTCATCAAATTGGCCGCATCCTTTTCGTCCACGGTGACCATGACCTGGGGACGCCAGGCGAGCTTTGCCCCCTCGCCCTCGCCGAGCGTTGCCTCCAGTGCCTTGGCGACGTCGTGAAGGTCGCCGATGTCGGTCCAGATTTCATGACCGTCCTCGCTGGACGACACATCCTGCGCGCCCGCTTCCAGGGCGGCTTCGAACACGGTGTCGGGATCGCCTGCTTTGGCCGGGTATGAAACCAGGCCGAGCCGGTCGAAGGCATGGCTGACCGAGCCACCCGCGCCGAGATTGCCCCCGTTCTTTGAAAACGCCAGCCGCACATTGGTGGCGGTGCGATTGCGATTGTCGGTCAGCGCATCGACGATCAGCGAGACGCCACCGGGACCGAAGCCCTCGTAACGGATTTCCTCATAATTCTCGCCGTCCGTTCCGCTGGCCTTCAAGACGGCACGCTGGATATTGTCGTTCGGCATCGATTGTGCCCGCGCCGCGATGATCGCGGAACGCAGGCGCGCATTCATGTCGGGATCGGGGAGGCCGGACTTTGCCGCGACGGTGATTTCGCGGCTCAGTTTCGAAAACGCCGCCGAGCGTTTCTTGTCCTGTGCACCTTTGCGATGCATGATGTTCTTGAACTTCGAATGGCCTGCCACGCAGCGCCTCCCCTATGTTGTTACAACCGACGCCTGACGCTCAAGCCAGACCCAGCGCGTCGCGATAGGTTTCCAGCAGCGCGTCCATTTCGTCGCGGTCATTCTTTTCCATGCGGCGCAAACGAACGATGGCGCGCATGATCTTGGTATCATAGCCCGAGCCCTTGCTCTCTGAATAGACGTCGCGAATGTCGTCGCTGATGCCCTTTTTTTCTTCTTCGAGCCGCTCGATCCGTTCGATGAAAAGACGCAACTGGTCGGCTTGGATAAGGTCGCTCATTAAAATCCCCGCATTGAAAATCGAAGCGCGGCTCTAGGGGAGAGACGCGCCAGTCTCAACCACCCTGTTTCCCGAAATGCGCGTGACATGGCCCATCTTTCGTCCGGGCGGTGCCTCGTGCTTGCCGTAAAGATGGACGTGCGCGCCGGTTTGCGCGAAGAGTTCGGGCCAGCGCACCACGTCGGCACCGATCAGATTCTGCATGACAACCTGCGGGGCGACGAGCGACGTGTCGCCCAGCGGCAGGCCACAGACGGCGCGGATATGGTTTTCGAATTGCGACGCGACCGCGCCCTCGATCGTCCAGTGGCCGCTGTTGTGGACGCGCGGGGCCATCTCGTTAAAGACCGGTCCCTCGGCGCTGGCAAAGAATTCTACTGCCATGACGCCAACATAATCGAGCGCATCGGCGAGGCGGGTGGCAATGGCCTTTGCCTCGTCGAGCTGTGCGACGATGTCAGGGTGCGGCGGAATGGTCGACGTGGCAAGGATGCCGTCGACATGGACGTTCTCGGGGGCGTCCCACACGCCCGATAAGCCGTCCTGCCCGCGTGCGACGATCACCGAATATTCATGGTCGAACGCGACCAGCGCCTCAAGAATGGCCGGGCTGCGGTCGATGGCGTCATAGGCAGCGTCGGCGTCGGCGGACGAAGCAAGCCGCGACTGGCCCTTGCCATCATAGCCAAAGCGCGTGGTCTTCAGGATGGCCGGGGTGCCGATCGCGGCGATGGCGCGGTCCAGGTCGGCGCGCGAATTGACCTCGGTCCATGCTGCCGTGACTGCGCCCTGCGCGGCGGCAAAGGTTTTTTCGGCCACGCGATCCTGCGCGATTCGCAATGCGGCCAGCGGTGGATGCAAGGGCACGCGCGCGGCCAGCGCCTCCAGCGGGTCCGCGTCGACATTCTCGAATTCATAGGTCGCGACGTGGATTTCCGCAGCAAACGCGGCCAGAGCGACGACGTCATCATAGGCCCCTTGCGTCCAGCGCGGCGCGACGTCGGCAGCCGGACCGCTCAGCTCCGGGCTGTAGATATGCGAGCGATATCCGAGCTGGGCGGCGGCAATCGCCAGCATCCGTCCAAGCTGGCCGCCGCCGATGATCCCGATGGTCGAACCGGGCGCCAAAATCTTCATGCGGGGCTTTGCGCCACGCTTGCGGTCTGGGTGCTGCGCCATGCCTCCACCCGCGCCGCCAGCGCGTCGTCCGACAGCGCCAGGATCGATGCGGCCAGCAACCCGGCATTGATGGCACCAGGCCGGCCGATCGCCAGCGTTCCGACCGGCACGCCGCCGGGCATCTGGACGATCGACAACAGGCTATCGATGCCTTTGAGCGATTTCGATTCGATGGGGACGCCCAGCACCGGCAGCCGCGTCAGCGACGCCGCCATGCCGGGCAAATGCGCCGCCCCGCCCGCGCCTGCGACGATGATCTCCAGGCCGCGATCCACCGCGCCCTTGG
This sequence comes from Sphingomonas sp., assembly GCF_025353885.1. Taxonomy (GTDB): domain Bacteria; phylum Pseudomonadota; class Alphaproteobacteria; order Sphingomonadales; family Sphingomonadaceae; genus Sphingomonas_O. The sequence continues at coordinate 4,276 of NZ_JANXNX010000099.1, forward strand.
CATAATCGAACAGCCGTTCGGGCGTGCGATGGGCAGATACGATGCGCGTTTCATACGCCACGCCGAGCGCATCAAGCGTTTCGGCACAGGCCATCATCGTATCCCAATCGGACTGGCTGCCCATGATAATGCCGACCAACGGTGCGCTGTCGCCCACGCTTCATCCCCCGCTGCCCTAAGAAACGGGCATGAAGTCCAAGCCTCTTAATCAAGCGTTCACGGCTAAGCAACGAGTCACCTCGTATGGTCGCGCATTATAGACTATCTCATGCCGGGGCTGGGGGAGGGCAGTTTGCAGGATAAATTTACACGACTGGTCGACGAAAATCGTGAGCTCCGTAACGAGCTGGCGGCGCTGCGCCTGCGGCTGGACGTGGTTGAACGTCTTGCCGACATGGATACGCTCACCCCCTTGCCTAACCGCCGCTGTTTTGTGCGCCAGGTCGAACGGGTGGTCAGTCAGGTCGCCCGCTATGGCGAAGTCGCGACGGTTGTCTTTGTCGATGTCGATGGGCTGAAATCGATCAACGACCACCACGGCCATAGTGCTGGCGACGCGGCGCTGATCCATGTGGCGAGCGTGTTGCGCAGCGAAGTCCGCGCGGGCGACCTGGTGGCGCGGATCGGCGGCGATGAATTCGGCCTGCTGCTTGATCATCTGGACGAGGTCAGCGCGACCGCCAAGGCGGTGGCGCTGATGGCGGCGCTGCAGGCCAGCCCGCTCGAACTGGGCCAGGTGTCACTGACGATCGGCCTGTCGATGGGGCTGGCGATGGTCAAGCCCGAGGATACCGTCGAGACGCTGCTGGCCCGCGCCGACGGACGGATGTACGCAGCGAAGGCGGCTCAGCGCTCCGAAAGATAATAGCGGTCGGTCGCGGTCAGGTCGTCGGCCAGTTCATAGACAATGGGCTGGCCGGTGGGAATTTCCAGCCCCGTAATCTCATCGTCCGAAATGCCTGACAGATGCTTGACCAGCGCCCGCAACGAATTGCCATGCGCCGAGATCAGGATGCGCTTGCCTGCCTTTAGTTCAGGGGCGATCCGCGCTTCCCAATAGGGCAACACGCGAGCAATCGTGTCCTTCAGGCTTTCGGTCTGCGGAATGGGAACGCCGTGATAGCGGACGTCCTTTGATAAATCCCACGGGCTACCCTCCTCGGCCAGGGGCGGCGGGATATCGAAGCTGCGCCGCCAGATCTTGACCTGGTCCGCGCCATGAAGCGCGGCGGTTTCCGCTTTGTCGAGACCGGTCAGGCCGCCATAATGCCGCTCGTTCAGCCGCCAGTCTTTTTCCACCGGCAGCCACAGCCGCCCCATCGCTTCCAGCGACAGATTCAGTGTCTTGATCGCGCGGGTCTGGAAACTGGTGAAAGTCAGGTCGAAATCAAGGCCCTTGGCCTTCATCAGCGCCCCCGCTGCCCATGCCTCGGCAACACCCTTTTCCGTCAGGTCTACATCCCACCATCCGGTGAAACGGTTTTCGAGGTTCCATGCGGACTGGCCATGGCGGATGAGGACGAGGGTCGGCATAGGGCATTATCCTGCGTTGGGGCTGCCGTTTGCGGTAATCGGCAATCGACGCGCCGTCCACCGTGTCAAATGTCTTCGATCATCCCCGCTAGCACCGCTAAGCAGTCACGGCCCATCTGGCGCGACCGTTCGGGCGACCAGCCGTGGCGCAGATCGGGCGCGTCGTCATTGTCCTTGAACGGCATTTCCATCGTCATACTGACCGCCCCGAACCGTTCGGCAAGCTGGTTGGTCGACATCGATAAGTTTGCCTTGTGCGCGCCGGCCACCGGATAGCCATGCTCAGTCTGAAAATCGGCCGTGCGGGCGGCGAGATCACTGGCGAAGCGCGTGTAGAGATCGCCTTGCGCTTGCGTCCATGATGGGATGCCATCGAACCCAGCCAGGAACACATAGGGGATCGCTTCATCGCCGTGAATGTCCATGGCGAAATCGACGCCCGTTTCATCCATCGCGGCGCGGACGTGCCACACCTCGGGGCTGCGCTCGAGCGACGGTGCATGCCATTCGCGATTGAGGTTCACGCCGACTCCGTTGGTCCGCAGATGGCCGCGCGCACTGCCGTCGGGATTCATGTTCGGCACGACGTAAAAAGTTGCCTCGCCCAGCAGTTTCTGTGCGACCGGATCGCCCGATACCAGCAGGTCCAGTGCCCCCTCCATCCACCATTCGGCCATCGTCTCGCCGGGGTGCTGTCGCGCATAGAGCCAGATCTGGCGGTTGCCGCTGCCAATGGTCAGCAGGTCGATCGGTCGCCCGTCGAGCGTCTGGGCCAGCACGCGATGTTCGACATGGTCGTGCGCGGCGATCCGCGTGACCAGCGCGTGGTGCCGTTCATTGGAAAATGGTGCAAAATAGGCAAACCAGACGCAGCCCCCGGCGGGGGTATGCCGGATTGTCAGGACGCCACCGGCATAGCTGGTGTCGGCGCAAGTCCAATTCTCGCCATCGTTGCTAACCCGCGCGCGATAGTTCTCCCACCCCAGCGGATAGGCCGACGCGCCGCAATTGGTGATCCGTAGTTCAAGCGGCGCTCCTGCCGCGCCCTCGACGCGGAAATAGAACCACTGGTAGAAATCGGAATCCTTGTCATGACGAATCGCGAGATCGAACTTCGGCCCATCGGCGTTCAGGACCGTGATATTACCGCCATCGAAATCGCTGCTGATGCCGATCGTCACTGAACGGTCACCGTACGACCCGTGACGCCCGGAAAGTCACGGAACAGGGCCGCGGCAAGCTTGTCCGCCGCCAGCCCCGGCTGCGACGCCGGCGCGTTCGAGCTGGCCTGCGTGTCGGCGCGACCCTCCCAAACGGTTGTGCCGTTGGCGCGATCGCTAATCCGGACCGAGATGCGCGTGAAGACGGATTCGCTGCTGCGTTTCTTGCCGATCGGGAAGCTGACGCCGCCACCGACCCCGACTCCGCCGCCGCTATAACCGCCGCCACCGACACCGCCGCCAAGGCCGATCGAGAAGGGCGAACGGCGCGGGCCGGCGTCGCGGACGTCGCGCTGCAAATCGACAGCGACCACATAACGCGCGCTGGGCGAATCGGCGTTGGCAAAGCCCAGTCGGTTCAACTCACGCGTAACCGCCGCCTCATAGGTCTGGCGTTCCAGGCCAATTGCCGGCGATAGCGCGATGGTGCCCGGTGCAATGGCCCCGTCCAGGTGGAAGCGCGTAACCTGCACCGGCGGGATGCTGGCAGCGCAGCCGCCGAGCGCGAGTGTTGAAACAAGTATCATCGATGGGATACGCATGGGGCTACTCCTGTGGTCGGGCAATATGGTCTATAACGAACGAGTTGCAATCATGGCGCATTCGTCTTGACTTCGCCACGCCTCAGCCGTAGGCGCGGCGCTCCAATTTTCCAGACAATTTTTTACCGAAAAGTCACCCGCACATGAAGATCCGCAACTCGCTGAAGTCCCTCAAGGGCCGTCACCGCGACAATCGCGTCATCCGCCGTCGCGGGCGCACCTATGTCATCAACAAGACGAATCGCCGGTTCAAGGCCCGCCAGGGCTAACCCTGCGGGCTGGCGTTTCGATGTCGGCATGTCGGTCTTTTTAGCGATTTGACCCGTTATCTTGGCGAAAGCCAAGGTAAGGAGCACTTTGGGCGCGGGCACAAGCCTCAGTCGCGGTGCCCCTTCAGTTCGTCGCCGGTCAGGCGAACCACGTGCAGGACGTTGGTTGATCCCGGCGTCCCAAAGGGCACGCCCGCCAGCACAATCACCCGCTCACCACCGACCGCCAGCCCGTGGCGCAGCGCCATGCGTTTGGCCTTTGCTACCATCTCCTCGAAACTGGCAATGTCGCGCGTGCTGACCGCATGGACGCCCCATGACAGGCCGAGGCGGCGTGCCGTCTGGAGCTTGGGTGTCAGCACCAGCAGCGGCACTGCCGGGCGTTCGCGCGAAACCCGCCGGGCCGTTGATCCCGACATGGTAAAACAGATGATCGTGCGCGCGCCGACCGTCTGCGTAATTTCCCGCGCAGCGTCGGCCAACGCGTCGGCGGTCGTCGCGTCGGCCTTGGTCTCCATGAAATGCAAACGTGCGGTGAAACTCGGATCCGCTTCGACCGACATCGCGATCCGGTCCATCATGGCAACCGATTCGACCGGCCATGCGCCGGCTGCCGATTCGGCCGACAGCATGACCGCGTCGGCGCCATCGTAGATCGCATTGCCGACATCGGAAACTTCGGCGCGCGTCGGGGTCGGCGCGGTGATCATCGATTCCAGCATCTGCGTCGCGACGACGACCGGTCGCCCCATCCGCCGCGCAATCTCGACAATGCGCTTTTGCGCGGGCGGCACGGCTTCGGGTGGCAGTTCGACGCCCAGGTCGCCGCGCGCGACCATCACCGCGTCGGACAGTTCGACAATTTCCTCAAGCCGTTCGAGTGCCGCCGGCTTTTCGATCTTTGCCAGCAGCGACGCCTTGCCGCCGATCAGCTTGCGCGCCTCGGCCAGGTCCTCGGGTCGCTGGACGAACGACAGCGCGATCCAATCCACTCCCTGGTCCAGCGCGAACGCGAGATCACGGTGGTCCTTCTCGGTCATCGCGGTCATGGGGATCACAACGTCGGGCACGTTCAGCCCCTTGCGATCCGACAGCATGCCGCCGACCTCGACGCGGGTCGTGACGTGGTCATCGGCCATGGCGAGGACGCGCAGCACCAGTTTGCCGTCGTCCAGCAGCAGCCGCGCACCGATTTCCAAGGCGTCGAAGATCTCGCGGTGGGGCAGGCAGACGCGGGTTGCGTCACCCGGCGTTGCATCGCGGTCCAGGCGGAACATCGCCCCCGTTGCCAATTCGGCCCTGCCCCCGTGGAACGTCCCCACGCGCAGTTTCGGTCCCTGCAGATCGGCAAGGATAGTCGTCGGGCGGCCCAGCGTCTTTTCAAGTGCGCGGATCGCTGCGATGACCGGCGCATGGTCGGCATGCGTTCCATGGCTCATATTGACGCGAAAGGCATCGGCACCGGCGCGAGCCAGCCGCTCGATCATCTCGGGACTGTTGCTGGCGGGGCCAAGCGTAGCAAGGATGCGGACTTTACGGGTGCGGGGCGCGAGATAGCGAACCAAGCGGTCTCTCCTGAACTGTTCGATGCCGGGATAGTCGCTAAGTGCTATGAGTAATAGGCTGGTGCCCCAACATCGTGAGCCAGCGAAATATTATTCGCTGGCTCACGAGAAACCGTCGGTCAGGCCGTGCGCGTTCCCGACATCGGCGATGTGCCAAAAGCGCCCGCCTTGATGCCGCCGGTCAGGGTGTCGCCGTCGATCGTGGCGGTGCATTCCAGAACCATCGGCATCGGCACCTTCATATCCATCGTCCAGGTCAGCGTGTCGCCATCGACCTTGCCATCGGTGATTTCCATCGACCCCTGCGCTCCCGAATTTGACCCGGTAAAGGTGTCACCATCAGCGATCACCGTCAGCACCGTCTTCAGGTCACCCATCGGCGATTTCGTCACGCAATCCCATTTACCGTCGACATTGGACATTTATTTGCTCCTTTTGGCCGGTGCGATCGTCGCCGCCGGCAGTTGAACCATTTCGACCGGCAAACCGAGTTTGGCGAGTTGCGGCCTTACCTGGGCCGCGTCCCCGACGACGACGAAAACGAACTTGTCGGGATCAATAGCAGCACGCGCCGCCTTGTCGAAGTCTGCAACGGTCATCGTGCGATAACGCTCCGCCAGCGTCGTGTAGAAATTATCGGCGCGCCCGAAATAGACAATCCGCTGCATCGCGGCGAGGACCGCATCCGACGTCTCGAAATTGCCCGGCAATTCGCGGATGCTGCCGTTGGTCGTGCGTTCCAGTTCGGCTCCCGTGGTCCCGTTGGGGCCAAGGAAGCGTTTGATGTCGGCGATGATTGCAGCCACCGATTCTCCGGTGCGATCGGCCTGGACCGGTGCGTCGATGGCAAAGGAAACCCGATTCTCGACCGACGGGAGGGTGGCATTCACGCCGTAGGACCAGCCCTTCGTTTCGCGCAGGTCGGTGTTCAGCCGTGACAGGAACGATCCGCCGAGCACGTCGTTGGCCTGGCGCAATACGATCAGGGCATCGTCCCTGCCCTCGTTAGCCAGCACCTGTCCGCCCGCGATTACCGACTGCGGCGAACCGGGACGATCGACGAGATAGATCCGGGTGGCGGCGTTGGCGGGGATCGGTGCGGCGAACGACTTGGTGGGGCGCGCCATGCGGTCGGTCGGCCAATTGCCAAAGCTGGCTTCAAGCAACGGCTTCAGTCTCGCCATGTCGGTGTCGCCGACCACGAAGATCGCTGCATTGCCAGCATAAATCCAGTCGTGATGGAAACCGGCAATCGTGTCGCGCGTGATCTTCGATACGCTCGCTGCATCACCAAAACCGCTCGACGGACGTCCGTAGGGATAGGCGCTGCCATAGATTTTCGCCGGAAGCACATAGCTGGCGATGCCCTCCGGCTGGCTCAATTGCGCAGAAATGCGGGCGAGTTGCTGGTTACGCAGCCGCTCGACTTCTTTCGGGTCGAAGGCGGGATTGCGGACAATATCGGCCAACAGGTCGAGTGACGCGGCGAGATTGGGGGTCAGCGCGTAAAGGCCGACTCCACTGCGATCGATGCCGCCACCGCTCGAGATCGTCGCACCCAGACGTTCCTGCGCCTCGGCGATCTGGACCGAACTCCGCGTCCTCGTGCCCTCGTCCAGCAATGCCATGGTCAGCGACTGGAGGCCCAGTGCGTCGGCAGGATCGGCCGCCGATCCCGCATCGAAGCTGACTGAGACGCGGACGATCGGGACCGCGGTCTGTCGCGCGAAATACACCTTGATACCATTGGCAAGCGTCGCACGCTCGATGGCCGGGAATCTCAGCGGCGGAAAGGCACCCACCGGCGGGGCCATGCGGTTGGGCTTGAACGGCTTGGCCGCCACGGCAACGGTCGCTGGAGCCGGTGGAGCCGACACGGCATCACCGGCCAGTGCCATGGCGGCGGGCGAGGTATCGCGTGGTCCCGGCTCCGTGATCAGGTTGAACACCGGACGCGTCAGCCATTTGCGGGTCGCCACTATCACCGTTTCGGGCGTCTGTGCCGCAAGTTCGGCAAGGTCCTTCTTATACTTGCCGGGATCGTTCGAATAAACCAGCCCCTCGGCCAGGGCGACCGCCTTGCCACCAAAGCCGCCGACCGATTCATAACCCCCGATCGTGCCCGAGATCGAACGGGTGGCGACCCGCCGCACCTCGTCTGAAGTGGGGCCAGCCTGGACTAGCTCGGCGATGACGGCATCCATCTTTTTGCCGACCGCAACCGGATCAGCCCCGGGTTTGACATTGGCAGTTACGGTGAACACGCCGACATCTTCCAGCGCCTCGACCCCGGCCGAAACACTGATCGCGGTCTGGTCACCCCGGACCAGCGCATTGTCGAGGCGACTCGACGACAGGCCGCCCAAAACCGAAGCCGCCACCGACAGCGCGGTAGTGTCGGCACCATTCACGCCTGGCACCGTCCAGCGCCGCTCGACGCGCGTATAGGGGACGTTGTCCTTCAGCACCTTGGTGACCGGAGCGGCCAGCGTCGGGATCGGCGCGACCACGCGCATGATGCCGGGACCGCGTGGGATATCGCCAAACCACTTCTCGACCATCGGCCGCGCCGTTTTTGCATCGATGTCGCCGGCCAGAACCAGCACCGCATTATCCGGCCCGTATTTGGCGCGAAACCAGTTCTTCACGTCGGCGAGGCTAGCCCCGTTCAGGTCGTCCATCGATCCGATCGTCGGGTGATGATAAGGGTGACCCATGGGGAACAGAGTGGCCTGCACGGTATATTCGGTCAGGCCGAACGGCGAATTGTCACCCTGCCGCTTTTCATTCTGGACGACCCCGCGCTGGTTCGTCAGCTTGGCCTGGTCAATTCCGCCGAGCAGGTGGCCCATGCGGTCGCTTTCCAGGAAGAGCGCGGTCGGCAACGCGCCGGTCGGCACGGTTTCGAAATAATTGGTGCGGTCGAAATAGGTCGTCCCGTTATAGTCGGTCGCGCCAATCTGTTGCAGCGGCGTGAAGAAATCCTCCGGAGCGTTTTCCGAACCGTTGAACATTAGATGCTCGAACAAATGGGCAAAGCCCGTCTTGCCCGCCGGCTCGTCCTTCGACCCGACATGGTACCAGACCGACACCGCCACCACGGGCGCCTTGCGGTCGGTGTGGACCAGCACGCGCAGACCGTTGGGAAGGGTGAAGGCGTCGTAGGGAATGTTGACCCGGGCAACGAGCTCCGAGATCTTTGCTGATTCAGGAGCGGCAAAGGCAGGGGGGGCAAACAACAACGGCAGCGCGACGAGCGAACGGCGAAAGGACATATATGCATCCTGCAAACAACGGATTTGCATCATGTTTAAGCGCGAGGCGGGTCGGGTGCAATATTAGCGATCACTGTCACCCCGGCGCAGGCCGGCGCCTATACGGGTTTCCGATTTGGAACCGAGCAGCCTATTGAGCGCATCTTTCGTCAATCCGTATAGGCCCCGGCCTGCGCCGGGGTGACGACTATGTTATTGCAACTGCGAACCCCTTGTGTGATAAATAAGCAACACCATATCGAGCGCAGCGAAATCAGGGATTGACCATGAACCTCGAACTTTTCACCGACCGCGCCAAGGGTTTTCTCCAGTCGGCGCAAACTGTTGCCATACGGATGAACCATCAGCGCATTGCGCCCGAGCATTTGCTGAAGGCATTGCTCGAGGACAGCGAGGGCATGGCGTCCGGCCTGATGCGCAAGGCGGGGGCCGATCCGAGCATCGCGACGCGCGAAACCGATGCGGCATTGGCCAAGCATCCGGCGGTATCGGGCGGCGGCGCGCAACAGACGCCCGGACTAGATAACGACCTTGTCCGGTTGCTGGACGGTGCCGAGCAGGTCGCCAAGAAGGCAGGTGATTCCTACGTGACCGTCGAGCGCCTGCTGCTGGCGCTGACGTTGGCCACGACGACCCCAGCGGGGAAGGCGCTGACTGCGGCCGGCCTTAAACCCGACGCGCTGAACACCGCGATCAATGACTTGCGCGGTGGACGAACCGCGGACACTGCGTCTTCGGAGGATCGCTATGACGCGCTGAAAAAGTTCGCCCGCAACCTCACCCAAGCGGCGCGCGACGGCAAGCTGGACCCGGTCATCGGCCGCGACGAGGAGATCCGCCGCACGATCCAGATTCTCGCACGCCGGACCAAGAACAACCCCGTCCTGATCGGTGAACCCGGCGTCGGCAAGACCGCCATCGCTGAGGGGCTCGCGCTGCGCATTGCCAACGGCGACGTGCCCGACGGCATCAAGGGCCGCGACCTGATGGCGCTCGACATGGGCAGCCTGATCGCGGGCGCGAAATACCGTGGTGAATTCGAGGAGCGGCTGAAAGGCGTGCTGGACGAAGTGCGTGGGGCCGAGGGGCAGATCATCCTGTTCATCGACGAAATGCACACGCTGATTGGTGCCGGCAAAGGCGAAGGCGCGATGGATGCGTCGAACCTGTTGAAGCCTGCTCTGGCACGCGGTGAATTGCACTGCATCGGTGCGACCACGCTCGATGAATATCGCAAGCATGTCGAGAAAGACCCTGCGCTCCAACGGCGGTTTCAGCCGGTATTCGTTGGCGAGCCGACCGTCGAGGACACGGTTTCGATCCTGCGCGGGTTAAAGGAGAAATATGAACTTCACCACGGCGTGCGCATCACCGATGCCGCGATCGTGGCCGCAGCGACGCTCAGCAACCGCTACATCACCGACCGGTTCCTGCCCGACAAGGCGATCGACCTGATGGACGAGGCGGCATCGCGCCTCCGGATGGAGGTCGAGTCCAAGCCCGAGGAAATCGAAAACCTCGACCGGCGTATCATCCAGATGAAGATCGAGGCGCTGGCACTGGAGAAGGAGAACGATGCCGCATCGAAGGATCGCCTCGCCAATATCCGGCGCGATCAGGCGGATCTGGAGGAGCAGTCCGCAGCGTTGACGACCCGCTGGCAGGCCGAGAAAGAAAAAATCCATGCCGAGGCCAAGGTCAAGGAGCTGCTCGACACCGCGCGTATCCAGCTTGAACAGGCGCAGCGTGCGGGCGATCTCGGTCGCGCGGGCGAACTGCAATATGGCACCATTCCCGGCCTGGAAAGGCAACTCGCCGAAGCCGAAGGGGCAGCGGCGGGCGCGATGCTGCGTGAGGAAGTCACCGCCAACGATATCGCCGGCATCGTCGCGCGCTGGACAGGTATCCCCGTCGAAAGGATGCTGGAGGGCGAACGCGAAAAACTGCTCGCGATGGAATCCGTTGTCGGCAGGCGCGTCATCGGTCAGGAGGACGCGATCAAGGCCGTCTCCGCCGCCGTTCGTCGCGCGCGGGCGGGTTTGCAGGATCCCAATCGTCCGCTCGGCAGTTTCCTGTTCCTCGGACCTACGGGCGTCGGTAAGACCGAATTGACCAAGGCACTCGCCGAATTTCTGTTCGACGACGGTTCGGCGATGGTTCGCATCGACATGAGCGAATTCATGGAGAAGCACTCGGTCGCCCGCCTGATCGGTGCGCCTCCGGGCTATGTTGGCTATGAGGAAGGCGGCGTCCTGACCGAAGCCGTTCGTCGTCGCCCGTATCAGGTGATCCTGTTCGATGAGGTGGAAAAGGCGCACCCCGACGTGTTCAACGTGCTGTTGCAGGTTCTGGATGATGGCCGCCTGACCGATGGACAGGGGCGCACGGTCGATTTCACCAACACGCTGATCATCCTGACGTCGAACCTCGGCAGCCAGTATATCGCCAATCTGCCTGACGATCAGACCGTCGCCTCGGTCGAGCCGCAGGTCATGGAAATCGTGCGCGGGCATTTCCGGCCCGAATTTCTGAACCGACTGGACGAGATCATCCTGTTCCACCGTTTGTCACAGGCGAACATGGGGCCGATCGTCGATATCCAGGTCTCGCGCGTTCAAAAGCTGCTGGTTGACCGCAAGGTGACGCTGGAGCTCACCGAAGCCGCCCGGGCTTGGCTGGGGCGAGTGGGATATGACCCGGTCTATGGCGCACGACCGTTGAAGCGCGCGGTGCAGAAATATCTGCAGGACCTGCTGGCCGACGCGATCCTGCGCGGGGATGTGCCCGACGGGACCACGGTGCGGGTCGACGAGGGCGATGGCGGGCTGGTGTTGAGCTCGGAATAGGTCCTAGCCGACGCGGTCGGCCCATGACGGAATGCGATCGTCGGTGAGCGAATAGCCCAACCGATCAACCCACGGCCCAATCGTTTCGCAGATCGGTTTCAGGTGGCTGGCATATCGTTGCCAGCGCCCCGACGCGCGTTTGTAGATCGGCTCGGTCACCTGCGCGTAGCTGGCGGTGCCCACCGTTCCGCGGGCGCGGGCGGCTTCGCGGTGATCGAGCTTGTCGTCCGGCCACGACAGGCCCAGCGTCGCAAAGATTGGCTTTAGTTCGCGTTCAGGGTCTTCAACGAGCCGCTCATAAACCATGGTCGAGACCGGCAGAGCGAACGTTTCCCGCGATTTCTCCCAGTTCCGGAAGGTCATGTCGTACAGCGTGGCAGCGTCCTGGAGGTCGATAAAATTCGCCATGGCATTGTTCAGCCGGAAGTTCGTCAGGAAACAGCTCAACAGCACATCGCAAGGATGACGCAGCGCCAACAGAAACCGTGCGTCGGGGAATAACCGGCGAATCACCGCGACCTTGTTCAGGTGCATCGGATGCTTGTCGACGACGATGGTGTCTGGCTTCAGGTCAACGACCTCGGCGACCTTCTCGAAATAGCGATCCCTTGCCTTTTCCAGCTGGTCGGCATCGGCGGTGGCGAGCGCTGCAAACCCGCCCAGATCATTCTCGATCTGAGCGAGAAAGGCTTCCTCCTCCAGCACCTGGACCAACGGATCGGCCATCAGCATCGTATCCAGCAGCGTGGTCCCCGATCGCGGGAAGCCCACCAGAAATATCGGCGAGCGATGGTCCGCCTTCGGGACAAACGGTGTCCACCCCGCCAGCCACTCCTTCGACAGCAGGGCTTCGGACTGGGCAACGCTGTCCCGATATTCGCGCGCTCGTTCAAGTGGGCGTGAGGGGTCCTCGCGCCAGAAGGCGTTCATGTCCTCGAACGCTGCGAACGCTTCGTCGTAACGGCCCAGTCGATCGAGCATGATCCCGCGCAGATGCAGGCGCCGCCCAGCCACAACGACATCGCCCGCGAACTCGAGCGCCGCAAATGCCCCCTCGATATCGCCAGCCCGCTTCAGCCGCAGCGCATTGATGAACGAAGCGCTGCGTTCGTCGACGCCGTGGCGGGCGGCGCGATCCAGCAACCCGTCCAGTTCGCCCTCGCGGTTCATCCGTTCATAGACTGCGGCAAGCCCGACATAGGCGGGGCCAAGCGTCGGCTCCAATATCAGCGCCGCTTCGAACGCGCCCTCTGCGGGTTGATACAGATTGCGGCGCGCGGCCTCCTGTCCCCAGTCGCACTGGATCGTCGCTACGCCGGGCGCACGGGCCGCCGCTTGCGCAATGGCGTCATAGGTCTCGTCTTCGCGCCCCTGCAACCGGTATAGCCCGAACAGCGCGAGCAACGGCGCGGGGTCGGTCGCGAACGTCGCCGCCGCGGCAACCAACACGCCCTCGCCCTCGTCGAAGTGCCCGGCATCGATTAGCACGTTGCCGAGGTTGAGCTGGATCGGCGGCGAGTCGGGGGCCAGCGCCGCTGCGCGCCGCAGCGCCTCTACCGCACCGTCATATTGGCCGAGTGCGCCAAGTGAATTGCCGAGGTTGTTCCATGCGGACCAGTCGCTGTCGTTGCGCGACAGGACGATCCGGTACAGCTTTTGCGCAAGGTCGAAATCCTCGGCCTCTTGCGCGAGATGGCCGCCAAGGCGTCCGAGTCGGAGGGTGCGGTCATTCTGAACGCTGCGATCATCGCACAAAGCGAGCGCTGCGCTTGCATCCCCTGTCCGATGGAGCGCGTCGGCAAGATTGGCGCGCACGGTCAGGTCGTCGGGGAAATGACGATGAGCCTCGCGGAGATGCGGGACAGCCTGGGCGAACGCATCCCGCCGGAACGCAATCGCACCCGCCAGCGCATGCAGAACGGGATCATCGCCATCGGTGAGCAGCGCCTGTTCAGCCATCGTCGCGGCTTCGTCGAAGCGGCCTTGCGCGGCCTTTTGCGCAATCAGGGCAATCGTTCTTTTCGGGTTCGCCATGACTTCAGCCATCAACCGCGCGAGCCCCATGCAATAGGAAAACGAAAAAGGCGGCAGCCCCGTTGAAAGCCGCCGCCTTTATCTTCGTCAGACCAGACTTAGAAGTCCAGCGATATGCCGCTGTAGAGATACCGGCCCAGCGAGTCATATGTGCCAGGATAGGTGTTACCGTTGCAGAACGTTCCAGCACAGGCACTTCCGCCGAACGCTCCACTGCCCGACGTGACGAGCGGTGGCTGACGATCGAGCAGGTTGTTCACGCCCAGGCGCCAAGTGAACTTGCCCATGATATTGGCGCTGAGTGCGAGATCGAAATAGCTCTGCGACTTAATCCTCGAACCGAAGTTGTAATAGTCACCAGAAAGCGTCGTGCTCGAGTTCTTGTACTCAACGTCGACAGGACCGAAATAGCGCCACTGGCCTGAAAGTCCGATGCCGTTGGGCATCGAGAAGCTGACGCGAGCCTTGTGCCGCCATTTTGGAGCAGGCGTACCGCAAGTCGGTCCATAATAGCCGGCGCAGTCGTAAGTCTGCGTCAGCCCGTTGTCGGTGCTGAATTTATCGAGCAGCGTGCCGACGAAGTTTACGCTGACCGTGCCGACGTCGCCAACTTGGTGCGAGTAGTTGCCGTTGAACTCGAAGCCGCGAGTCTGCACGCTACCGACGTTGCGCTGCAGATCGACGACAAAGCCATCTGGCGACAGCCAGAGCGACCCTGCGGCATTGCGCTTGATCAATCCGCAAGCGAGCGGGTTATTGTCATTGGTGCACGCCGCCAGAATGGCATCGGCACCAAAGCCCTGGATGGCCTTTTTGATTTTGATATCGAAGAAGTCGACCGACAACGAAAGGTTGGGAATGTAGCGCGGGGCAAGGATGACGCCGAGCGTTTTGGTGGTCGCAATTTCCGGCCGCAGATTGGGATTGCCGCCCTGGAAGCCGTTATATTGACCAGCAGGGTTTGGCGTGACGGTCTGACCGATAGCCAGCCCCTGCGAAATACAACCGGTATTGGCAGCCGTAATCGTAATCCCGGCGCAAGGATCGGTCACGCCGTCCAAAGAGACCGTCTGCGGAGCGAACAATTCCTGGATGTTGGGAACGCGAACCGCCCGGTTATAACCGCCGCGGAAACGAATATCCTTGATCGGAGCGAAATCGAGGCCCAGCTTATAGGTCTGGGTGTTGAATTTGCCGCCGTTCGAAATCTCGTAGTGTGAATAGCGATAGCCGCCTTGGAAGTTCAGGTCGTAGATAAAGCCGTCGGTAACGATCGGAACCACGATCTCGCCGAAAACCTCCTTGACATTATACGATCCGGAGACGGGCAGGGTTGCACCGCCCTGGCCGGTCAAATCACCGGTCTGGAACGCATTGTCGGTCTGAAGAACCAAGGCTTCCTTGCGATATTCGAAGCCGACGTTGATGTTGACGCCGGTGTCCGACAATGGCGACTGGATACCATATTCACCAAGCTTACCGCTGAACGAAGCACTCGCGACTTGCTCGGAAGTCCGGCCTTTCTGGAAGCCCGTTGCGCTGAGATAAGCAACCGACGCAGCAGAGGGTGCTACGCCGAAAACATCGTAAGGAACGCAATTCGGATCAGAACCGGTGAGCGCCGAACGGCAAGCCGGTACGCCACCCGGTCCGGTCACCACGTCGAGAGCATTGCGCAAACGCGCAACCGAGAACTCGTTGCTGTAAACCTGCGAGTAGTTTGTACGGCCATACTGGTAATAGGCGTCATAAGACCATGCGGATCCCAGTTCGCCCCTTGCGCCGATCAATCCGCGGAACGACGTATGCTGAAGGTTGCTGTTACGCGAACCGCCCTCGACGTTGCGACGCAGCAATTGCAGGAAAGCCTGGTTGTATTGAGCGCCCGTGATCGGATCGAAGAAGGGCTTCGCAGGCTGGGGTCCGGTCGTTCCATTGATCTGATTGTACAATCCCGACGTCAGCGGGAACGTGCCGAGCGTCCCGACGATATAGTTGTTCGGCTGGCAGATCAGCGTCTTTTGCTGGGCCGACAACAATGGGTTGTCGCAATTGATGGTCAGCGTGTTGCCGAAATCACCCGATGGCGCAATCTGGGCATTGGTCTGATCGTCCATGAACATGAACTCGGCGTAAGGATGGAAGCCCTTACTGACTTCATAATCGGCAAAGAAGCCCGCCGTGTAACGCTCGTCGGGGCGCTGAAAATAGTTGGTTGGCGCAAAGTTATAACGACCCAATGAGCCCTTGGTGAGAGTGCCTGGTCCGAGTGCTCCGACTGTCGAGGTTGCGGTCGCTGCGGTATGGAAGAACACGTTGCCCGGCGCATTAGTCGCAGAACCGCCACATTGCAGGGGGGCCGCCGGGTTAAGGCGTCCGCCCACCGATGCAGCGGTGTTCTGAATCGTGCAGGCGCTGTAGTCACGCTCCGACTGGATAACCGGCTTTTGCTTACGATAACCGAAATAGCCAGTCATGTGGCCGCGATCGTCGTCGAATTTGGTGCCGAACGAAACCGTCGCGTCGATCGTACCGCCGTCGACGGTGTTACCCTGCGGATAGCCGTAACCCGTCAGGCCGGCCGCCTGGCGCTTGTTCAGCAGGGGCGGCGTGATTTCGCTGCGATTGGTATGCTGGTAAACCGAATAATTGCCGTCGATCCGGAAGCCGGTGAAATCGGTATCCATGATGAAGTTGACAACACCGGCGACAGCGTCTGCACCATAGGTTGCCGAGGCGCCGCCGGTCAGGACGTCGATGCGCTTGATCAGCGACGAAGGAATGAAGTTGATGTCAGCGGCCGAGCTGAACGGATCGCCAGGCATCAAGCGACGACCGTTGATCAGGACGAGCGTCCGTTGCGAGCCGAGGCCGCGAAGATCGATCGTTGCCGCTCCCGTCGCACCGTTGGACAGTGTCGAGGATTGCGATGCGAACACCTGCGGAAGCGAATTCAGCAGGTCTTCGACCTTGCTCGTGCCGCTCAGTTTGATGTCCTGCGACGTGACCGAAGTAACCGGCGCAATCGAAGTCATGTTGGGCGATGCGATACGCGAACCGGTGACGATGATCGTCTGGCCTTCGTCGGCCGCGCTGGCTTCCGGCGTTGCAGGAGCGCCGGCTGTCGTCTGGGCGAGCGCTGGCGTTGAAGCAAGCGCGACGCCCGCGATCATCGAGGTCGCGAGAAGGCGCGTCCTGAACAGATTGCTGGTCATTATATTCCCCTTTTGATCGGCAACGATGCCGCACTTTGTTCACGTCCATGACCGGCTGATCATCGATGTGTATGGCAACTTGGTAGAATATGAAGGTTTGTTTACGCAATGCCGCGCCGCGAAGTGCGTTGTTTTTGTGAACCTATGTTGCATCGTGGCAACAGTCGGCAGATCGGCGGGACTTGCGGGGTGGATGGCGATTGATCTAGCAACTGCGCGCTGGACGAGGAAAGGGTCGAAATATGCTACGACGGATCTGCATCGTGGGGGCCATTGCCCTGGCCGTACCGGTTGTCGCCCCCGCCCGCGACCGGAACAATACGGCGGAGAGCCCGGCGGCGATCAAGACGCTGACGGCATGTCGCGACCTGCCTGACAAGGTTGCTCGCCTGTCTTGCTACGATGCAGCCGTCACGACACTGACGACCGCAATCGCCACCAACGACCTCTACATTGTCGATCAGGCCAGCGTGCGCAAGGCGCGCTCTTCACTGTTCGGACTGCGCCTGCCCAGCCTTGGCTTCATGTCCGGCGACAATGATGACAAGAATGCGATCACACAAAAGGACGGCATCATCGCTAGCGCCGTGCAGGAAACCTATGGCGCCTGGCGTGTAACGCTGCAGGACGGTTCGGGTTGGGCTCAAACTGATGACGCGCCGCTGGGCTTGGCCCCAAAACCGAACGACCCGGTGGTCATCAAGCGCGGCGTGTTGGCTAGCTACAAAATGAGCATAAAGTCGCGCCCGGCGTTCCGCGTCAAACGGATTTTCTGATTGACGGTCGTGCTGCTGCTGTCCTGACAAAAAAGGCACCGATCGCTGGATGCCCGAGCCAGCGCCGATGCCGAGCGAGCCGAGTGGTGGCTTTTTATCGGCGATGTTCTCAACGCCCATGTAAAAGTTGAAGTTCTTTTCCACGTTGATGCCGATTTGCAGGTCATGATGGAAAACCGCCGGGGACTTTGACGGCGACGAGTAATCCTCGTTTTCGGGAGGACGTCCCTGGACCGACACCACGTTTTCGGCCGCACCGGTGAACTGCGAACCGATGTAGCGCATCTTGTAGCCGAACTCGAACGGACCCATCGCCAGATTCACGTTCCAGACGAACTGGTCCTTAGGATAGCCCAACTCACCCAGCGTCCGGTCAGCATAGTCGGGCCGTGCTGGGTCGGTGAACGAATCATTCTGCAGTACGTGCGTGTAGACGAAGTGAGTGTTGACCGTGCCAAAATCGAATTGCTTGCGATAGGCGATGTCGAAATCGATCCCACGCGTTTGCAAGGCAGCAAAGTTGGCCGAGCTCTGCAACAACGAACCTTCCAAAATCTGGAACGGAACTTCCCCACCCGGTCCGGTCGTCGCTGTCGCATTGCGTCGGAACAGCCCGCAGAACGGGTTGTTCAGCGTTGGTGAGTTTTCGGCAGTCCCCACCGGCACCGATAATCTTAATGCCGGATCGACAATGACTCGGACTAGCCATCGGCAGATCACGTTCGCAAGCTGGACATGAGCGATATTAACAGGTTGTCATCTTTACGTTACTATTCTGCAGCACAACGCTTCGAAGTCGACACGAACCGGGTTTTTTCTGTCGAATTTTACGATCTACTTGATGGCCGCGACGATAAGTAAGTATTAGCCGCCACTAGTTGCAAAGAGAAACTAATTATTTGACTACATCTTGCGGATCGATTCGTTCGTCATGCCATTTCAGTCCCCAGTGCAGGTGCGGCCCCGTCGCGCGACCGGTCTGCCCGATTCCGCCGATCGTCTGGCCCTGCCGGACATGATCGCCGACCTTCACGTCGATCCGAGACAGGTGCAAAAACGCGCTGTTCAGTGCCAGGCCGTGGTCGATCATCAACAGATTGCCCTCCAGCGTGAACGGACTCGCTGCCGCCAGTATGACGACTCCATCGGCGGGCGCGATCACCGGCGTCCCGACGGCCCCGGCGACGTCGACGCCATTGTGTGGCGCACCCGGTTGTCCTGCGTAGATTCGCTGCGACCCGAACACACCGCTGATCCGACCTCGCGCGGGCCAGATGAACGCCTGTCGCCACCCCTGGCTGTCGCTGGTCACCCTCCGTGCGGCGTCGATCTGTGCCAGTTCGGCGGGGCGACGCGCCTCGAACTCGGCATCGGGCTGGCTGTGGTGCGGCAAAGTCGGCAGGCTTTCGATCCGCCACGCGCGCGGCGCTACCGCCAGCCGCTCGGTCACGGTTCGGCCATCGCCCAAGGTCGCGCTGAGGATAGCGACGGTGGCGTGGTCACGCCCGAACGCGATCAGGAAACGACCGTCGTGCGCAAATGCGATGTCGGCACCGTCCTTGACCAGCCGGACCGTCCCGACCGGAACCGTGCCGAGCACCATGCCACCCTGCCGCGCCGGACGGTCGATCCTGAAAAGCCCGGTTTCGACGCGAACGGGAACCACCACCAGAACCGGGGCAGCGCTGCCAAACCCCGCTACCGCCATCAGGACGACCGCGGCCACGCCACGAATCACCTTCATTTCGCCAGCGCGGCCCTGGTCGAAATTTCGGGGGTGGCATAAGGCTCCTGCCGCGCCACGCTCCAGTAGCGCAGCTCGTCGAGCGGGATCCGCTCGCCACTCACCGCGCACACGACATGGTCGCCCTGAGCCAGAAGGCGAAAGCCGTTCGGTCCATAATGAAGTTTTGCGACGCGACCGCCGGGGGACATGAGCATATCGTCGACCTTCAAAAAAATTGGCCCGCTTAAAACAGATCGGCCTGTTGTGGCTTGATATAGGCGGGTCGCGCCGCCCTCTCAACCCGCGCGTCGACGGGACCATCGGCGAAATGCAGGGTCAGCGTTCCCGCCGCCTGCGCCGCGCCGACAGTCGTCACCAGCCCGCCACCACGTTTTTCCACCCGCGCATAGCCGCGTTCGAGAACCTTGTTCGGATCGAGCGACTGCGCCACGCGCCACAGCCGGTCGAGCTGTTCTCGCGCCTGCGCCAGCGGTCGCTCGACCAGCCGCACGTGCAGCCGAACCCCGGCCAACCGCTCGTGCGCGCGTGCCAGCCGGTGTTGCAACAAGGCCGGACGCAGCGCCCCGCTCGCCCGCGCAACGTCGCCGCGCGCCTCGGCCAGCCGGTGCCCCAGCCCGCGCCGCAACCGCCCCCCCAGGTCATCGGTCCGTTGCCGTTGCGGCCCCAGCAGGGCGTCGGGTTTCGGCAGCCGCGCCGTGAGCGCACGCAGCCGCTCTCCGCCATGATCGTGATAGCGATGGGCGCACCGCAGCGTCCGGCTCGCGAGGTCCCGTACGAATGCCAACAGCTCGCTACGCACCGGAACCGCCATTTCGGCTGCAGCCGTCGGCGTCGGCGCACGCACGTCGGCGGCGAAATCGCACAGGCTGATATCGGTTTCATGCCCGACCGCCGAAATAATCGGAATGGTGCAGGCCGCAACCGCGCGCACCGCCACCTCCTCGTTGAAAGCCCACAGATCCTCGACCGAGCCGCC
>NZ_JANXNX010000059.1 GCF_025353885.1 Sphingomonas sp.
GAACGGCCCGACGGCGTGGGTTTCACCATCACCGACGCGCGCGGGGCGGGGCCGGTGTCTGCAACTATTGCCGTTCCGGGCCGTCATAATGTCGCCAATGCACTGGCCGCCATTGGGGCTGCCACGCTCGCCGGTGTCGCACTGGCGGAGGCTGCTGCCGCGCTCGCCACCTTTACGGGTCTGCGCCGTCGCATGGAACTGGTCGGTACCGCCAACGGCATCACCGTGATTGACGATTTCGGCCATAATCCCGACAAGATCGCCGCGACGCTGACGGCGCTCCATTCTTTCCCGGGGCGTTTGCTGCTGTTCTTCCAGCCCCATGGCTACGGCCCGCTGAAACGGATGAGCCGCGACCTCGCTGACAGTTTCGTTGCGAACATGAAACCCGACGACCGCCTGATCGTCAGCGACCCGGCTTATTTCGGTGGCACCGTGGACCGCACGATCGGCAGCGATGCGCTGGTCGCCATGGTCGGCGCGCAAGCCGAGCATATCGCGGCCCGGCCCGCGATCACCGCGCGCCTGATGGCGCTGGCAAGACCCGGCGACCGCATCGTCGTGATGGGCGCGCGCGATGATACACTGTCGGTTTTCGCAGCCGGGTTGCTGGACACGCTGTCTCCGTTCTAGACTGGCCCCTGAACGGGAGCATCATGGCAAAACGGCTAACACTTTATATCCTTATTGCGCTGGTGCTGGGTATCATTGTCGGCTTCACGATCAACCAAGCCAATTTCGCCCCCTTGCGTCTTGCCGAGATCGCGGGGTATTTTACCATCGCCACCGACGTCTTTTTGCGCCTGATCAAGATGATCATCGCGCCGCTGGTGTTCGGCACATTGGTTGCCGGCATCGCGCACATGGGCGATACAGCAGCACTGGGGCGGATCGGCGGGCGTTCGATCGGATGGTTTCTGACCGCGAGCCTGATCTCGCTCACACTCGGTTTGATCCTCGTCAATATCCTCCAGCCCGGCATCGGCGTGGGTCTAATTGTGCCGCCGGTCACCGCGTCGAGCGGCGTTGAGCAGGCCACCTTCACCCTCTCCAACTTCATCACACACATTTTCCCGAAGTCGATCTTCGATGCGATGGCGAACAACGAAATCCTGCAGATCGTGGTATTTTCGCTGTTCGTCGGCGTAGCGATCACGGCGGTGGGCGAGAAGGCCCGGCCGATCGTGCGCGGCGTGGATGCACTGGTCGAGGTTATGCTCCAGGTCACGGCCTATGTCATGCGCTTTGCCCCTGTTGCCGTGTTCGCCGCCGTTTCCGCCGTGGTGGCGAAGGAAGGGCTGTCGATCCTGTTCACCTATGGCAAGTTCATCGGCAGCTTTTACCTGGGCCTCTTGCTTCTGTGGGCGATCCTGATCGGCGCGGCCTTTCTGTTCATCGGGCCGCGCGCCAGCGACCTGGTCCGCTATATCCGCGAACCGTTGCTACTCGCCTTTTCGACGGCGTCCTCGGAGGCCGCCTATCCGCGGACGCTGGAGGCGCTCGACCGGTTCGGCGTGCCACGCCGCGTCGCGAGCTTTGTGCTGCCGCTCGGTTACTCGTTCAATCTCGACGGCTCGATGATGTACATGACGTTCGCGTCGATCTTCATTGCGCAAGCTTATGGCATCGACCTGACGCTGACGCAGGAAATCACCATGTTGCTTGTGCTGATGGTCACGTCGAAGGGTATTGCCGGGGTCCCGCGCGCCAGCCTGGTCGTTATCGCCGCCACGCTGCCACTGTTCCACATTCCGGAGGCGGGGCTGCTGCTGCTGCTGGGCGTCGATCATTTCCTCGACATGGGACGCAGCGCCACCAACGTCATCGGCAACGCGGTGGCGGCTGCGGTTGTGGCCAAATGGGAGGGCGCATACGACGCGCCCGAACCTCCGGAAATCGAACCCCCGCACGCGCCCTCGCACGCGCAAACGCATGGCTGATCTGAAGCGCACCGACGGAACGCGCATCGCCGTTCGCCATCGCGCCGGCGGCGGGCCGACCGTGCTGTTCCTGCCCGGATATGCCTCTGACATGGCGGGCACAAAGGCCGTCGCGCTCGACGCCTGGGCAGAACGACGTGGCCATGCTTTCGTCCGTTTCGACTATGGCGGGTGCGGCGTCAGCGAAGGCGACTTTGCCGACCAGACCCTGGACGATTGGCTGAACGACGCGCTGCTCGTCATGGACAATATGCCGGGCCCCATCATCCTTGTCGGATCGTCGATGGGGGGATGGGTAATGTTGCTGGCAGCGCTCGCCCGGCCTGGCCAGATTGTCGCGCTGGTCGGCCTCGCCGCCGCGCCCGACTTTACCGAATGGGGTTTCACGGAGGACCAGAAGCTGGAACTGCTCCGCGAGGGTCGCATTTTCGAACATTCCGAATATGGCCCGCCGATGATGACGACGCGGGCCTTCTGGCAATCGGGCGAGGCGCATCGCCTGCTCCAGCGCAACATCGCCATCGACGTTCCCGTCCGGCTGATTCACGGCCAGCGCGACGCCGCTGTCCCCTGGCATCATGCGCCGCATCTGGCCGGACAATTGCGTTCAGCGGACGTGCAGGTCGTGCTGGTCAAGGACGGCGACCATCGCTTGTCACGTCCCGGCGATATTGCGCTGCTGATCGCCATGGTCGAAGCCCTGTTGGAGCCCGCATGATCATCCTTCTTGCCCTTGCTGCCGCTGCATCATCGTCATCAATGACCCCCAGCGCCGATGAGCTCCGCTTCGAAACCTGCGCCGCGCTGGTCGACACCGATCCCGTCAAGGCGCTGGACATGGCGTCGTCGTGGCAGCTTCAGGGCGGCGGCGTGCTGGCGCGGCAGTGCGCGGGGCTTGCCTATGGCCGGCAGCAACGCTGGCTTCCTGCAGCAACGGCCTTTGAGGGCGCGGCCCGCCTTGCCGAAACGACCGCCGACGGACGAGCGGCGCTGCTCTGGGTGCAAGCCGGAAATGCGGCACTGGCAGCGGCGGACCCAGCAAGGGCGCGTGGCTTTCTCGACGCGGCGCTGGCGCGCGGCCAGTTGGTGGGCGATGCGGCCGGGGAGGCGCATCTGGACCGTGCGCGCGCCTGTGCCGCGATGGGCGACCTGAAGGCGGCCCGCGCCGATCTCGATCTTGCCGTAAAGATGGTTCCCGCCGATCCGCTGGCGTGGCTATTGTCGGCGGCCCTTGCGCGCAAAATGGATGACTTGCTCCGCGCGCGTGCCGACATTGCCGAAGCGGCGGCGCGGTCGCCCGACGATGCGACGGTTGCGTTGGAGGCCGGCAATATCGCGCTGCTGTCGGGCCATGCCGATGCGGCGCGCACGGCTTGGACGGCGGCGGCCAAAAATGCGCCCGACAGCGATTCGGGAAAATCAGCAGCCGAAGCGCTGGCGGGGCTGGCCCGCTGACGTTATATCGGCGGCATGAAATATCTTCACACAATGATCCGGGTATCGGACCCGATCGCCACCATTCGCTTCTTTGAGCTGCTGGGGCTGAGGGAAACAAAGCGTTTCGACAACGAGGCGGGGCGATACACGCTGATTTTCCTGGCGGCGCCGGGGGATGAGGACGCGCAGGTCGAACTTACGCACAACTGGGACGAGGCGGGCTATGGCGAGGGCCGCAATTTCGGACACCTCGCCTATCGGGTCGACGATATCTATGCGACTTGCCACCGACTGATGGAGGCGGGCATCACCATCAATCGCCCGCCGCGGGACGGTCATATGGCGTTCGTGCGCAGCCCCGACAATATCTCGGTCGAATTGTTGCAGGACGGCCGTCTGGACCCGGCGGAGCCATGGCAGTCGATGGCCAACACCGGGCACTGGTAATCTCCGCCGGTGTCGGGGCCGGTCGGTGCCCGGGCTTGCGGAACGGCGCTGGGGCTGGCTAGTTCAGGGGGTTGAGGAGACACGCGATGAACTTGCGGATTGTACCGACTGCGCTTTTGCTCCTGCTATCGGCGTGCGCCACTACCGTAGCGGCCCGTGAAGAAGCTCCCGACCCAAAGCTGCAGCAGGCACTGGCAGGGAAGATCGTTGGGAAGCCTAAAAGCTGCATCGCGCTGACCGATGCGCGATCTAGCACGACCTACCGCGGCGCGATCCTCTATCGGGTGAATAGTCGGCTCAGCTATGTGAACGATCTGGGGAAATGCCCTTTTCTGCGCGACGACAACATCCAGGTGCTCGATGTTTTCGGGTCGCAACTGTGTCGCGGCGACATCGTCAGGATGGTCGATCGCAATAGTCGCTTCCCCTCGGGAAGCTGCGTGTTCAGCGATTTCGTGCCTTATGTGACCCCGAAGGATGCCGGGCGCGCGCGCTAGGACCGGTAGAGCGCGGCCAGGCGGTCGCCATAGACTTCCTGGATCTTGTGGCGGCGGATCTTCATCGATGGGGTCAACTGTTCATTGTCGATCGTGAAGCTGTTGGGTGACAGCGCGATCCGCCTGATCTTTTCGGTGGTCGATAATTCGGCATTGACCCGATTAACGGCGGCCATGATTGCCCGCTGAACCGCCGGGGTCGCGCAAAGTTCGGGACAGTCGGGCTTTTCGTCATTGGCCACCGCCCATTCCATCAGCCACTCCGGGTCGGGCACGATCAGCGCAACCAGGTGCGGACGCCGGTCGCCGACGACCATCGCCTGGATAATCTCGGGCTGCAGGGTAAGCATCCCTTCGATCTTTTGCGGGGCAACATTGTCGCCCTTGTCATTGACGATCAGGTCCTTCTTGCGGTCGGTAATGACGATCCGGCCCTGGCCGTCGACATGGCCGACGTCACCGGTATGCAGCCAGCCGTCGCGCAACGCCTGCGCGGTTTCGACCTCGTTGTTCCAGTAACCCTGCATGACCAGTTCGCCGCGCACCAGTATCTCGCCATCATCGGCGATGCGGACTTCGGTGCCCATCATCGGTGGCCCGACGGTGTCCATCTTGATCCCTGCCTTGGCGCGGTTGCACGAGATCACCGGACCCGCCTCGGTCTGGCCATAGCCTTGCAACAGCGTCAGGCCGAGCGCGTGGAAAAAGACGCCGATGTCGGGATTGAGCGGTGCGCCCCCGGAAACCAGCGCCTTGATGCGACCGCCGAACTTGGCCTGCACCTTAGGTCGCAGCGTCTTGCGGATGAAGAAATCGACCGGTCGGTCCCAGAACGGAATCCCGCCGCCAAGGTCTTTTTCCCCCAGCGACAGCGCACGCTGGAGCAGGGCAGGGGCCAGGCCCCCCTGTTTCTCGATGGTCTTGACCATGCGGGCGCGCAACACCTCGAACAGGCGGGGGACGACGATCATCAGCGTCGGGCGCACCTCCTCGATATTGGAGGCGAGCTTTTCCAGCCCTTCCGAATAATAAATTTGCCCGCCCAGCCCGATCGGCAGGAACTGGCCGCCCGAATGTTCATAGGCGTGGCTCAGCGGCAGGAAGGACAGGAAGACCTCGTCGCCCCAGCCATAGTCGTTGGCCACGATGTCGATGCAGCCTGCGACATTGTGGAGGATCGCGCCGTGATGCTGTCGGACGCCGCGGGGCGCACCGCCGGTGCCGCTGGTGTAGATAATACACGCCAGGTCCTCGCGGACGAAATCGGCGGCGGCGGCGGTCGCATCGGGGTCGGCCATCTCGACGGAGATCAGCTTTGCCCAATCGTGGAAAGCGACGTCGCCCGACTGGCCGACGCGGATATCCTCGATCCCGATCACGGTCTTGCAACTGGTCGAGCGCAGTACCGCCGGCATCAGCGCGCGGGCCAGTTTTGCGGTCGAGACGATCACCGCCGTCGCGCCCGAATCCTGCAAGATGTGAAGGTGGTCGCGTTCGTTGTTGGTGACATAGGTCGGCACCGTCACCGCGCCCGCCGCCATGATGGCCAGGTCGGCGATGCACCATTCGGGTCGGTTTTCGCTGACCAGCATGACGCGGTCCCCACGCGCGATGCCGAGGCGTTTCAGCGCGGCGGCAAGCGCTGAGACCTGGAGCGCAACTTCGGTCCAGCTCAGCGAGACCCAGCGCTCCGAACGCCGCTGCCACAGGAACGGCGCACTGTTCTGTTCGACGGCGCGGGCAAAGAACATCGCCACCAGGTTTGGAAAATTTTCGAATTCGCGCATCATCTCTCCAAAATTATCGACCGGGTGTTCCCGTGTTGATTGACCATCTAGTTTACTCCCCCAGAACGTTACCTTCGCTGCGGGGGTCGGCGGCACCGCGCCATCCGGTCGGTGTGCGTTCGACCGCATTTAGTTTCGAGGGCAGGTCGGCCGACACCACGGTTTGTCCCAATTGCGCTATTTTCGGGCGTAAATCGTCCATAAACGTGCCTTTCTCGAGCAAAAGCGCGCTTCCGCCGAAATAGATGTTGGGCAGCGCGATGGCGTCGGCGGCGGACAGGCCCCAGTCGAGCTTGCCGACCAGCGCCTTCATGACGTGCATGATGATCCGTTTCCCCCCCGCCGACCCGACGGCGAACACCACGCGACCGCGGGCGTCGTAGACGATGGTGGGCGACATCGACGACAGCGGTCGCTTGCCCGGTGCGACGGCGTTGGCGACCGGTGCGCCGTTTTGAAGCGGCGCGAAGGTAAAGTCGGTCAGTTCGTTGTTCAGCATCATGCCGTTGGCGATAAGCTGGCTGCCGAACAGGCTTTCCACCGTGGAAGTCATCGTCGCCACATTCCCGCGCGCGTCGACCGCGACGAAGTGCGTCGTCCCGCCGATTTCACTGGAGATCGCGGCGGTGCGGGGTCGTGCGCCGTGGGGCGTGCCCGCGCCATAGGCAGGCAGCGCGGTCGTTGCCGAGATCAGGGCGGAGCGTGATTTCAGATAGGTCCGGTCGATCAGCCCTGCGACCGGCACCTGTACGAAATCGCCATCGCCCAGCCATTTCTCGCGGTCGGCATAGGCCAGTTGCATCGCCTCGCCGATCAGATGCCACCCGACCGGACTGTGCGGCCCCAGCGCCTTCATGTCGAAGCGTTCGAGCATCCCGAGCATCTGGAGGATGGTGGTCGCGCCCGACGAGGGCGGACCCATGCCGCACACCCGATACTGGCGGTAGGGGGCGCAGACCGGAGCGCGATCGCGGGCGCGATAGGCGGCGAGGTCGGCAAGGGTCATGTCGGCGGGATTGTGCGCCGTCCGTTGCGTGGCATCGACGATCGCCTGCGCGTTTTCGCCGGTGTAGAACGCGTCCGGCCCCTCGGTCGCGATGCGTTTCAGGATGGCGGCGAGCGCGGGATTGCGGACGATCGCGCCCGCTGTCTTTGGCGCATCGCCCTGCCAGAACAGCGCGCGGGCCGCGGGATAATCCTTCATGATCGGCTGGACGTCGCGCAGGCGGCGCGCCATCAGCGGGCTGACCTCATAACCGGGGGCGAGGCGGATGGCGGGTTCGAACAGTCTTGCCCAAGGCAGTCTGCCCCAGCGCTGGTGGACACGTGCCGCCAAGCGGATGTTGCCCGGCACGCCGACGGAAAGCCCGCCTGGCCACGCTTGGATAAAGGGCAGCGGCTTGCCGTCACCCCCGAGGAAACGGTCGGCACGGGCCGCGGCAGGCGCGCTTTCCCGCCCGTCGATCGTTTCCAGCGTTCCGGTGCGGGTATCGTGATAGAGGATCAGGCCGCCGCCACCGATCCCCGACGATTGCGGTTCGACCACCGACAACGCCAGCATCATCGCCATCTCCGCATCGGCGGCGGACCCGCCGGCACGGAGCATTTCCTGGCCAGCCGCCGTTGCGCGCGGATCGGCGGAGGTGACGACGCCCGGCATGCGTTGGTTAGGCGCGGCGAAGGCGGGGGTGGCGAGGAGGGCGACGAACGCAAGGAACAACGGTTTCATTGGACCGACACTAGCCCTCGTGCGCGGTGCGGCAAGGGGCGACTTTGCTTTCGGATGGGACGTTTGGGACAGGATGTCGGGGTGACGGTGTTTTAGCTGATTGCTTCCCCACGACCCAAAAACCATCGGCTCTCAACCTGACAGCCGTACAAGCCCCGCCCTGCGCCGGGGTGACGGAACTGTCAGGGTATGCCCCCCCGGCCTGCGCCGGGGTGACGGCTTTACCCGACGGCTTCCGCCACGGTCCCAAATCCATCGGCTTCCAACCGCGCCAGCAGCCCCCGGGTAATCCGCTTCGCCAGCCCCGGCCCCTCATACACCAGCGCGCTGTAGAGTTGCACCAGCGACGCCCCGGCGCGGATGCGGGCGTAGGCATCGTCGGCGCTGGCGATGCCGCCCGCCGCGATCAGCGTCAGCTGGCCCCCGGTGTTGCCGCGAAAATCACGCAGGCGGTCCAGCGCCAGTGATCGCAATGGCGCGCCCGACAGGCCGCCACTTTCCACAGCGTAACGCGATGTCAGCGGTGGGCGCGACAGGGTCGTGTTGGCGACGATCAGCGCGTCGATGCCGTGGTCGATGGCGGCACGCACGATGTCGGCGATGTCGGCGGGTTCAAGGTCGGGTGCAACCTTCAGAAACACGGGTGGTCCCCCGGACGCCCGCGCGTCGCGTACCGCGGCCAGCAATTCGCGCAATGCTCCGGCGTCCTGAAGCGCGCGCAGGCCGGGGGTGTTGGGGGAACTGATGTTGATGGCCAGATAATCGCCAACATCGGTCATGGCGCGAACGCCCGTTGCATAGTCGGCGATCCGGTTGGCGGCATCCTTGTTTGCGCCGATGTTCACACCGACGATCCCGGTCCGCCGGCGCGCCGACAACCGGGCGTGGGCAGTCGGCTGGCCCTTGTTGTTGAAGCCCATCCGGTTGATGACGCCGCCGTCCTGCGCCAGCCGGAACAGGCGCGGCTTTGGATTGCCGACCTGCGGCAATGGCGTGATCGTCCCGATTTCCACCGATCCGAAGCCCAGGCGCAACATCGCATCGGGAACATCGGCGTCCTTGTCGAACCCTGCGGCCAGGCCAACTGGATTGGGAAAGGTGAGGCCAGCGATCGTGATGGCAAGGCGGGGGTCGCATGGGTCAGCGACAGTGGGTGGCAGCAGACGGAGCGCGCGGATCGTCAACCGGTGCGCGCGTTCGGGATCGATCCTGAACAGCAAGGGGCGGATGGCAGCAAAGATCATCGGGTTGCTGTGCAGTGATTTTTTCGGAATTGGTATCGCGAATGCGGAGCCAGGCCGCGTTGAGCAAGAAGATTACGCGAGAGCACCACAGAGATTACTTCAAAACGAATTTATCGACGGTTCATGTCGTTTTCATCCAATACGAATCGTTTCACC
This sequence comes from Sphingomonas sp., assembly GCF_025353885.1. Lineage (GTDB taxonomy): Bacteria > Pseudomonadota > Alphaproteobacteria > Sphingomonadales > Sphingomonadaceae > Sphingomonas_O. Next base: position 9,238 of record NZ_JANXNX010000059.1, read on the forward strand.
CCCACTAACGGCCTGTTTGCGACCCGAAGGGCTTCCGGGAGACCGGAAAACCTTTAACTGCGGCTCGGATGGGAGACTGTCCGGGCCGCTTTCTTTTGGTCCTGTTTCAGGTTAAGCGCCTGCGCAGTCAGACAAAACGGGCGCGATCATGTGACTGATGAGACAGGGGCCGGAGCGATTACGCTCGACTATGCCACGCCGCATGAATCGCTGCGTGAACTCCTGTCCGTTTTCTACGAATTCATTGCCGACGTGCCGGTGTTCGAGGATGTGGAGCGCGCCGATCTGGCGCAGTTCCGGTTCATCCTGAAAGGCCGGGGCAATTATGTGTTTGCCGACGGGGTCGCCATGGCCGCGCCGCCGATCATGATTGTCGGGCCGTCGACCGGTCCGACCGCGGTGCGGGTCGAGGGGCCGGTCCATATGTTCGGGGTCGGAATGTTGCCCGCTGGCTGGGGCGCGCTGCTCGATTTCGAGGCGTCGGTGCTGGTCAATCGCGTGATCGACGCGACTGACGTCTTTGGCCCGGGCCTGAACCGCACGATGCAGGCGTTGCGCGACGCGAACTGTTTTGCGGAGCGGGTCGCCATCGGCAACGACTTTGCCCGCGCAATGGTGGTGCGGGGCCAGGGCGGCGCGACCGCTTTCACGCGCACGGTCGATAGCTGGCTGGCGTCGTCGCCGTCGCCCGATGTCGAGGAACTGGTCCGCAATCTGGGGGTGTCGCGGCGCCAGGTCGAACGCAATTGCAAACGTTTCTATGGGTCGCCGCCAAAGGTGCTGGCGCGCAAATACCGGGCGCTGAAGGCCGCAATCTCGATCGCCAAGGGCGAGGAAATCCCCCGCGACTTGGTCGAGGAGGGGTTCTACGACCAGTCGCATTTCATCCGCGAGATCAAGCATTTTACCGGGATTACGCCGGGCAAGATTGTCGAGGATTTTTCGGTGCTGGCAAAGCTGACGCTGAAACGCACCGAGTTCGGGGAGTTGGCTCCGTTGATCATCAAGACGTGAAATACGCTGCCGTCACCCCGGCCTTCGCCGAGGTGACGAGGTTTGGGAACGGCTTGCGTTTCTCTTTCTTAACGGGGTGGCGGACTTTATCTGCATCCACCCTTGAAATCAGACCGATTTAGTCCGATTTACTCCTTCATGCGACTATCGAGTCTTGCCGATTACGCCGTCGTGATGATGAGCGCCGCCGCCCGGCATGGCTGTGGCGCGCGATTGTCGGCGGCTGTGCTGGCCGAAGAAACGCATGTTCCGCTCCCCACCGCGCAGAAATTGATGCAGCGGCTCGCGGGCGCTGGCTTGCTGGTTTCCGCCCGCGGAACCGGGGGCGGGTTTTCGCTGTCGCGTCCGGCGGCTGCGATTTCGCTGGCGGACATCATCGAGGCGGTCGAGGGGCCGATCGCGCTGACGACGTGCGTCGATGAAACGCGCGACGATTGTGCACTCGACCATCATTGCGCGGTGAAACCGCATTGGGGGGTCGTGAACAGCGCGGTGCGCGGGGCGCTGGCGGGGGTCACGCTCAACCAGCTGGCGGCGATCCCTGACAAAGCGCGCCCCGCTTTTGTGAATGCGCCCATGACTGAAATGGTGATTTGAAGATGGCGACCAAGAACCTCGAAGCGCAGGCAGCCGCCGCGAAATCGGCCGATTACGAATGGGGTTTTCATTCGGATATCGAACAGGATTTTGCGCCGAAGGGGCTGACCGAGGACACCGTGCGCTTTATTTCGGCCAAGAAAAACGAGCCCGAATGGATGCTCGAATGGCGACTGAAGGCGTTTGCGATGTGGCAGACGATGGCGGCGCCCGACTGGGCCAAGCTCGACATTGCGCCGATCGATTATCAGGACGCCTATTATTACGCCGCGCCCAAAGTGAAGCCGAAGCTGGGGTCGCTGGACGAGGTCGACCCCGAAATTTTGCGGGTTTACGAAAAGCTGGGCATCCCGATCGAGGAGCAGAAGGTGCTTGCCGGCGTGGAGGGCGCACGTCGGGTTGCCGTTGACGCCGTCTTCGATTCGGTCAGCGTGGCGACGACGTTCCGTGCGGAACTTGAGCGGGCGGGCGTGATCTTCCGGTCGATTTCGGAGGCGATTCGTGAATATCCCGACATGGTGCGAAAATGGCTCGGCAAGATCGTGCCGATGCATGACAATTACTTCGCGACGCTGAACTGCGCAGTGTTTTCGGATGGGACATTCGTCTACATTCCCGAGGGCGTGCGCTGTCCGATGGAATTGTCGACTTACTTTCGGATCAATGCGGAAAATACCGGGCAGTTCGAGCGGACTCTGATCGTCGCGGACAAGGGGTCGTACGTCTCGTATCTGGAGGGCTGCACCGCGCCGATGCGCGACGAGAACCAGTTGCACGCGGCGGTGGTCGAACTGGTTGCGCTGGACGATGCCGAGATCAAATATTCGACCGTGCAGAACTGGTATCCGGGCGATGCGCAAGGGAAAGGCGGCATCTATAATTTCGTGACCAAACGCGCGCTGTGTCAGGGCAAGAACAGCAAGGTGAGCTGGACGCAGGTCGAGACCGGCAGCGCGGTGACGTGGAAATATCCGTCGTGCGTGCTGTCGGGGGAGAATAGCGTTGGCGAGTTTTATTCGGTGGCGGTGACGAACAATCACCAGCAGGCCGATACCGGCACGAAGATGATCCACCTGGGCAGGGGGTCGCGATCGACGATCGTGTCGAAGGGAATTTCGGCGGGGCACAGCAACAATACCTATCGGGGCTTGGTGCGGGTCGGGCCGACGGCGGACAATGTGCGCAACTTTACCCAGTGCGACTCCTTGCTGCTCGGGTCGCTAAGTGGCGCGCATACCGTGCCGTATATCGAGGTCCGCAACCCGACCGCGCAGATCGAGCATGAGGCGACGACTTCAAAGATTTCGGAGGACCAGATGTTTTATGCGCAGGCCCGCGGGCTGTCGGCGGAGGAGGCGGTGACGCTGATCGTCAATGGCTTCGCCAAGGAAGTGCTGCAGCAACTGCCGATGGAATTCGCGGTCGAGGCGCAGAAGTTGCTGGGGATTTCGTTGGAAGGTTCGGTTGGTTGACGATGCTAAAGATAGATAATCTCCACGCCAATGTTGGCGACAAGCCGATCCTCAAGGGATTGACCTTGTCACTCAACGCCGGGGAAATCCATGCGATCATGGGGCCGAACGGGGCGGGGAAGTCGACGCTTGGTTATGTGCTGTCGGGGCGGCCGGGGTATGAGGTTACCGCTGGGTCGGTGACGTTTCGGGGGCAGGATCTGCTGGCACTGGCACCGCATGAGCGGGCGGCGGCGGGGTTGTTCCTGGGGTTTCAGTATCCGGTCGAGATTCCCGGCGTGTCGAACGTGCAGTTCCTGCGGGAGAGTTTGAACGCACAGCGCAAGGGGCGGGGGGAGGCTCCGCTGTCGGGGGCGGAGTTCCTGAAGATCGCACGGGCTCAGGCCAGCGACATGGGCATGGATATCGAGATGCTGAAACGTCCGGTGAACGTCGGGTTTTCAGGGGGCGAGAAGAAGCGCAACGAGATGGTGCAGATGGGGATCATCGACCCCGCGCTGGCGATTCTGGACGAGACCGACTCCGGGCTGGACATCGACGCGCTGCGGGTCGTGGGGGACGGGATCAACCGGATCATGCGCAAACCCGACAAGGCGGTGCTGCTGATCACGCATTACCAGCGGCTGCTTGACTATGTGCGGCCCGATTTCGTCCATGTGCTCGACGGCGGACGGATCACGCGGACCGGCGGTGCCGAACTGGCGCTGGAGCTGGAACGTGACGGCTATCGGGAGCTGGCCGCGTGACAGCTTTGCCGACCCGCAAGGACGAGGCCTGGCGGTATAGCGACCTGGCCGAGGTTGCGCGACTGTGGCCGGTGGGGCCTGCGACCGAGATTTCGGTGGCGGCGGGGGAACGCCGTGCCGAGCATCTGATCGCGACGGCGGGCATCCATGATTACACGATAGAGGTCGCTGCGGGCGGGCGGATGGATTTTCATGTCCTGAACGCGGACGGTGTTTATGGGCGGATCGCGGTCGATGTGACGCTGCACGACGGCGCGCATTTCGAATTTGGCGGCGTGCAGGTGGGCGGGGACACGCAAACGCTGGAGATCGTCACGACGGTGCGCCATGTTGAGCCGAATGCCACGAGCCGCCAGGTCGTACGGTCGGTGTTGGCGGGCCAGGCGACGGGGTCGTATCTGGGCAAGGTCGCGGTGTCGCGCGACGCGCAGAAGACCGACAGCGTGCAGTCGGTGAAGGCGATGTTGCTCGACAGGACGGCGACGGCCAATGCGAAGCCCGAGCTCGAGATTTACGCCGACGATGTGAAGTGCGCGCATGGGGCGACCGTGGGCGAACTCGATAAGGGCGCGATGTTCTATCTGGCCAGCCGGGGGTTGCCGCCGGTCGAGGCGCGGACCCTGTTGTTGCGGGCGTTCGTGGCGGAGGTTTTTGCGGGGGCCGGGGGTCGCGACGAACTTGAGGCTGCGGCGCTTGGTGCCTTGGAGCGGCTGTCGTGAGCCTGTTGACTCTCGCGCGTCCGCTGGACCGGGTGGCCGATTTTCCTGCAATTCCCGCGGGCTGGTCGTATCTCGATACCGGGGCGACCGCGCAGAAGCCGCAAATTGTCATCGACGCGATCACGCGTGGCTATGCGGAAACCTACGCGACGGTGCATCGCGGCGTTTATGCGCGGTCGGCCGACATGACGATCGCGTATGAAGCGGCGCGGCAGCGGGTGGCGGACTTTATCGGTGCGAGGAGCGCGGACGAGATCGTGTTCGTGCGCGGCGCGACCGAGGGGATCAACCTGGTCGCGCAAAGCTGGGCAAAGTCGCTGAAGCGGGGTGACCGGATCCTGCTGTCCACGCTGGAGCATCATAGCAATATCGTGCCGTGGCAGTTGGCGGGGCTGGAAATCGACGTTTGCCCGTTGACGGCGGACGGTCGGATCGACCTCGACGCGGCGGAAGCGATGTTGACCGAGCAGCATAAGCTGGTCGCCTTTGCCCATATTTCGAACGTGCTGGGGTCGGTTCTCGACGCCAAGCGGGCGGCGAAACTCGCGCATAAGGTCGGCGCGAAGCTGCTGCTCGATGGCTGCCAGGCCGTCCCGCGCATGAGGGTCGATGTGGCCAATCTCGACTGTGATTTCTATGTGTTCTCGGGGCATAAATTATACGGCCCGACCGGTATCGGCGTGCTGTGGGCGCGGGCTGAAATCCTCGACGCGATGCCGCCGTGGCAGGGCGGTGGCGCGATGATCGACAAGGTTTCGTTTGCGCGCACTACTTATGCGCCGCCGCCTGCGCGGTTCGAGGCGGGGACGCCGCATATTGTCGGCGCGCTCGGGCTTCATGCGGCGATCGATTATGTTTCGGACATCGGGCTGGACGCGATCCACGCGCATGAGGCGGCGCTGGTGGTGCAGACCCGTGACGCCCTGCGTGGCCTCAATTCTGTGCATCTTTATGGGCCGGAGGATGCCGCCGGGATCGTCAGCTTCAATGTCGAGGGGGTGCATCCGCATGACGTCGGCACCATATTGGACGAAGAGCGCGTCGCAATTCGGGCCGGGCATCACTGCGCGCAGCCGCTGATGGCGGCGCTGGGCATCGACGCGACGGCGCGCGCGAGTTTCGGGGTTTACAACGGACCGGGCGACATTTCCGCGCTGGTCCGGGGTATCGAGCGGGTAAGGAAGCTGTTCGGATGAGTGATAATGGTATCAGGATCGACGAGGTTGAAAGCGTCCCGACGCCGCCGCGTGCGCGCGTCGATTTGCAGGACGTGTCCACACTGCGCGAGTCCGGGCCGCGCGAGGATTTCGAGCGCAAAAAGGATTATCTGGCGGGATTTCTGAAGGCTGAGCCGCCGAAGCTGGCGGGCGGCGAGCCGGGCGGTGATTTGTACGAAGCTGTCGTGGATGCGCTTAAAGAAATTTACGATCCGGAGATTCCGGTGAACATCTACGAACTGGGCCTGATCTATGGGATCGACGTCGACGAGGGGCATGTGACCGTCAGCATGACGTTGACGACGCCGAATTGTCCCGTTGCCGAATCGATGCCGATGGAAGTCGAGATGCGGGTCGGGGCGGTTCCGGGCGTTGGCGTGGCCGAGGTCAATCTGGTCTGGGACCCGCCATGGGATTCGGCCAAGATGTCCGATGAGGCAAAGCTTGAACTGGGGATGTTGTGACCGACGTATTGGTAAAGCCCGCGCGGGCTCGTCCCGCTGCTCTCACCCTCAGTGCGACCGCTGAACAGCGCATCGCCGACCTGATGGCACGGGCCCCCGCCGACGCGATCGGGGTCAAGCTGTCGACGCCCAAGCGCGGGTGTTCGGGGCTGGCCTATTCGGTGGACTATGTGACGCAGGCTGCGCCGTTCGATGAAAAGATTGAGACGGCGGGCGGGTTGTTCTTCGTCGACGGGGCATCGGTGCTGTATCTGATCGGCAGCCGGATGGACTGGGTCGAGGACGATTTCACCGCCGGGTTCGTGTTCGAGAACCCCAATGCCAAGGGTGCCTGCGGGTGTGGCGAAAGCTTTACCGTCTGACGACAATTAAAACCCGAACGAATATCTGATCGCGACCCCTAGATCGTCGGGGGCCGCCGCCAGATTGCCCGGCTGTTGCCGCCAATAGACGTTGCCAGTGAATTGGCCCGTGCCAATCGGAAGCGCGTAAACCCCCTCTAGGTCGCGTTCGTGACCGATGGGTGCCAGCCCGAACCGCACGATGTCGGTGCCAAGGCCGGTTAGCGCAAGCCCGCCAGAGGTCACGCGCAGCGGTTCGGCCCAGCGGAGCGCGAAACTGTCGCCTGCGGTGAGGACGGCATCGCGCTGGACGTCGAACGACAGCGCCTGCGTCATCACCGTCGATCCGGCGCGGACCGGACCCGAAGCAACCGCCGTCCAGCCACGCCGCCACCCAGCGTTCACCCGGGTGCTTTCGCCCAGGTCGATCATGGCCCGCGCGTCGGTGAACCAACTGGCGGCACCACCGCCGCCGAGCGCGTCGGAAAAGCGTGCGCCCAGCACGGTATCGCGTTCCGCCAGATGCGACAGGCGGGCGGTGACGGTGACCGGTCCCTGTACCGTGTCGACCCCGACCGACACATCGCCATAGGCATAACGGTGATAGCGATCGGTGAGCGGGCCATTGTCGCCGCGTTCCCACAGGCGGACGTCGCCGCTTTCGGCGGCGATGGTAAAGGCGACGCCGCCGAAACGCCGCCGCACCGCAAACGCGCCCTTTGGCGCCAGGTCGAAGCCGCGCGATCCGCTGGCACCGTCGGACACCAGGAACGCGGGTGCGCCTTGTCCCGCCAGGCCGTTGGTCAGTCCATTCGACCCTTGAGCAAAACCCAGTGCGACCTGCGTGCGCGCGTCGATGCGGGTCACGACGGACGCGGCAACCGCGCGCGCTCCTGCCGCATCGCGACCCGTCAGACGCAATGGCTGGACGTCGGTCGAACCCGCAATCGACAGCGCAACGGTGGAGCGCCCGGCCACCGCAGCGGCGGTGTGGCTGGACAGGTCAAGAGCCCCGCTCAATCGACTGGCACGGTTGGCAGGACGCAATGATCCGCCAAGATCGACGGTATAGCCGCGCCCATAGCCGTCGTGGATTGCCGCCACCAGGCTCCCCTGGCCCGCATCGCCCATCGCGGTTGACAACGTGCCATTGCCGGCGATCGATACCGGGACGGCCGAACTTGCCAGCGACAGCGCCCCCTGCGGCGCAAATGCTTTTGCCAGGTTCAGCTCACCATGGCCGTAAACGGCATCGACCCCGGCCGCACCCAGGTCGGTCGTGGTCCGAAGCAGCAGGTCGATGATCTGCGCGCCCGTCAGGGTGGGAAAGGCCTGGGCAAGCAGGGCAATCGCGCCGGAGATCACGGGTGCCGAAAACGATGTTCCATCCCACAGCAGCGGGATCTGATGGTTGTCGTTGGCCTGGACGCGAACCCCCAGCGCGGTGAGGTAGTAGGCCGCGCCATTGCCCGCCATGTTGGAAAAACTGGCCAGGGCCTTCGACGAAGTGGTCGCGCCCGCGATCAGCACCAGACCATGTGCAATCGGGTCGATCGCAATCTGTGCCAGCGGGTCGGGGTTGACCGCGGCCGTGGGATCTTTCTCACGCTCGTTGCCCGCCGAGATCACGATGATGACCCCGGCTGCGGTTGCGGCGTTGATAGCGCGCCGCAGCGTGTTGTCGGCGGCTTCCCCGCCCAGCGAGATGTTGACGACGCGCGCGCCACTGGTCACCGCCAAGTCCAAGCCGCGCGCGATGGCGCTGTCGGCATGCGTACAGCCCGGGTCGGCGCTGGTCGTATCGGCGCAGGTGCCGGGCGTGTCGGTGCGCAACACCAGCAACGTCGCGGCAAAGGCAACGCCCGAGATGCCGACGTCGTTCTTTGCCCCCAGCAAGACATCCGAAACCGCGCTGCCGTGGCCCCCTTCGTCCTGCAACCCGCGCGATCCGGCAAGGTCGGCGGAAGCTGGACTGATCCTGCCGGAAAATTCGGGACTGGTCACATCGACGCCACTGTCGATGACGCCGACGGTGATGCCTGCGCCCGTCGCACCCGCCTGGTAGGCGGAAAGCGCCGACGCCTGCACGGCGGCGTTCGAACGGCGATATTCAGTGGTGTTATAGTCGACGGTGCTGGGTGGTGGGGGTGGTGGTGGCGGCGGGGGCGGCGGTGGCGCGGCAGGCACGACGGGTGGGGGCGGGGTCGACGCCACCGGGCTGTCCCCGCCGCCGCCACAAGCGGCGAGCGCCAGCAACGGCAACAGGGCGGCAGACGACAAAAGACAAGTTGAACGCAACACCTGCAATCCCCCAATTGGACAACATTGGGCGCTATACCCGTCGCTGCGCCGCGCCAAGCTTTACATGAACCCGACGCCCGCTATTGGCTGCCCCATGGTTCCCGATCAGAGACTACAGGCCAATCTGGCGCACATCGACTGCTGGATTTTCGATCTGGACAACACCTTGTATCCAGCGCGAACCGACCTGTTCACGCTGATCGATGCCCGGATGACCGAGTTTATCGTGCGCTTGGTGGGCGTTGACACGGTCGAGGCGCGACGGATGCAGAAAAGCTATTTCCACGAACACGGCACAACGCTGGCCGGGTTGATGGCGGCGCATGGCACCGACCCGCACGAGTTCCTGGCCTTTGCGCACGACATCGAGCTGGACCGGGTGGCGCACGATGCGGCGCTGGTCGAATCGATTGCGCGGCTGCCGGGGCGCAAAATGGTCTTTACCAACGGCGACACGCCCTATGCCCAGCGAGTGCTCGACCGGCTGGGGCTGGGCGGCAGCTTTGAGGCGATCCACGACATCCACGCGATGGGGCTGGTGCCCAAGCCCGCGCCGTCGGCCTATGCCGGGATGTGCGCGCGGTGGGGGATCGACCCGACGCGGGCGCTATTCGCCGAGGACATGGTGCGTAATCTGAAGCCTGCCAAGGCGATCGGCATGACGACATTATGGATCGATAACGGGTCCGAACAGGCGGGGGGCGAAAGCTGTCCGTCGTTCGTCGATATTCGCACCGACGATCTGGGCCGCTGGCTTGGCGCACTGACATTCGACACAAACACGGGGGACTCCGCATGACACTCGAAGCCACGATCGACGCCGCATGGGACGCGCGCGACACGATTTCTGCCGCCACGACTGGCGCGGTGCGCGAGGCGGTGGAGGCCGTGCTGAGGATGCTCGATTCCGGACAGGCGCGGGTGGCCGAACCGGTCGGGGGCGGATGGCAGGTAAACCAGTGGCTGAAGAAAGCCGTGCTGCTGAGCTTTCGGCTCAATGACATGGCGTTGATCCCCGGCGGGCCGGGCGGGTCGAGTTGGTGGGACAAGGTGCCCTCGAAGTTCGACGGCTGGGACGCGAGCCATTTCCGCGCGGCCGGGTTCCGGGCGGTGCCGGGCAGCATCGTCCGACGCGGGGCGTTCATCGACCGCAACGTCGTGCTGATGCCGAGCTTTGTGAACCTGGGTGCCTATGTCGGCGAGGGCACGATGGTCGACACCTGGGTCACCGTCGGCAGTTGCGCGCAGATCGGCCGGAATGTCCATCTGTCGGGCGGCGTCGGCATCGGCGGCGTGCTGGAACCGTTGCAGGCGGGACCGGTGGTGATCGAGGATGATTGCTTCATCGGCGCCCGTTCGGAAGTGGTCGAAGGTGTGGTGATCGAACGCGGGTCGGTCCTGTCGATGGGGGTGTTCATCTCCTCCACGTCGAAGATTGTCGATCGTGCGACGGGTGAAGTGTTCGTCGGGCGCGTTCCGGCCTATTCGGTGGTGGTGCCGGGATTCCTTCCCGGCAAGCCGCTGGCCGACGGCACGCCTGGGCCAGGACTGTCGTGCGCGGTCATCGTAAAGACCGTCGATGCGCAAACGCGCGCGAAGACGGCGATCAACGAATTGCTGCGCGACTAGGCGGCTTGAGCCATTTTGGCAGCGATCGTTTCCTCGATCCAGCCTCCGCCGATGACCCGGTCGCCGCTATACAGCACCGCCGCTTGCCCGGGGGATACGCCGTATTCCGGCGCGTCGAAACGCAGCCAGTCGCCGTCCATCTTGACCGGGACCGGCCTGGCCATCGAACGGACCTTGGCAGTCAGGGGACCCGGTGCCCCGCCGCCGATCAGGTTCATCTCGGACAGCCGCGCGCCGCCGACTGCCAGCGCCCGACGCGGGCCGACGATGACGCGCCGTGCTTGCGGGTCGAGGCGGATGACATAGAGCGGTTCGGCCTGTCCGCCGATCTCCAGCCCGCGACGCTGGCCGATCGTGAAGCCGACGATCCCATCGTGACTGCCCAGCACCGCGCCCGACAGGTCGACGATGTCACCGCCCAGCGCGGCCTCGGGACGTAGGGTCTTCACCAGCGACGCGTAATCGCCATCGGGTACAAAGCAGATGTCCTGGCTGTCGGGCTTGGCCGCGACGCTCAGCGAGAGGTCGGCGGCCAGCGCGCGCACCGCAGGCTTTTCCATGTCCCCCAGCGGAAAGCGCAAGAAATCGAGCTGGTCGGTCGTGGTCGCGAACAGAAAGTAGCTCTGGTCGCGGGCAGGGTCGATCGCGCGGTGGAGTTCGGGGCCGTGCGCGCCGATCACTCGGCGGACATAGTGGCCGGTCGCCAAGCAATCGGCACCCAGCTCCTTGGCCAGCCGGAACAGGTCGGTGAACTTCACCCCCATGTTACAGCGGACACAGGGGATGGGGGTGCGGCCCGCGACATATTCGTCGGCGAACCCGTCGATCACCGAATCGCGAAACCGGGTTTCATGATCGAAGACATAGTGCGCGATGCCCAGGCGGTCGGCGACGGCGCGGGCATCGCGGATGTCCTGCCCCGCGCAACAACTGCCGGCGCGCTTCGTCGCGGCACCGTGATCGTACAGTTGCAGCGTGACGCCGATGACCTCCGCCCCGCTGCTGGCGGCGAGCGCGGCCACTACCGACGAATCGACCCCGCCCGACATGGCCACGACGATGCGCTTGCCCGCAAAGCCAGACCCCCCTGGGCCGCCGAGTTGAAACAGGTCCTGCATGAAGTCCCGCCGCATAGCCCAGACCAAAGAGTTTCGCCACGGTTTACCCGGTCTTCACCCCTCAGTGTCATAAAGGGGTCATGGATTTAAGTTTCACCAGACGCCGCAAGGGCGCAGCGTTGGGGCAAACGCCCGACTTGCAAAGCCTGTTGTCGGCCGCCGCCGCCCGGCAGTCCTCTTCACCCACCGCGCGTGCTTGTGCGGCATCGGCCAGGGAGCAATCCCGGATCATCGCGCACGACGATCCGCGAATCGGCCTGTTCGCCGCCGAGCAACCGCAGCCCGGAGAGTCGTGTTCGGCCAGTTTCTGGAAGAGCTTTCCCAAACCCCTTAACACTGAGCAATGATGATGACCTTCGCGTTTACCTTGGCGTTTCAGCCTTCGTTCAATGACCGGGTTGTAGGGCCCGATTTCGCGAATGCCCGTGTTTGCCACTCCAGTGGCCTGAGGATCAAATGATCGAGAACCAGAAAATCCGCCCTGCCCAGGTTATCGGCCCGCTCGGCGAGCCGCTGACGTTGCAGACCCTGCCGCCGCCGGGCACCACCCGCTGGGTCGTGCGGCGCAAGGCCGAAGTCGTGGCGGCGGTGGCCGGTGGCCTGTTGTCGGTCGACGATGTCTGCGATCGCTATGGCCTGACGCTCGAGGAATTCGCCGGATGGCAGCGTGCGGTCGACCGTTCGGGCATGCCCGGGCTGCGCGTCACCCGTATCCAGCACTATAAATCGTTGTATGAGCGCCAGCAGAAGTTCTGAGTTCAACGTCAATCGCGCCCGCCCCGTCGTTGCGTAATCGCAATGGTCGAGGGAACCGCAAGTGCATCCACGCGTATTATCTGCCTGTAACGAAGCCTGCGAATAACTCGCGGGTTTAACAGGAGGGAATGATATGATCGGTTTGCTAATGTGGCTGGTAGTTGGCGGCATCATCGGCTGGCTCGCAAGCATTGTCATGCGGACTGACGGTCAGCAGGGCCTGTTTCTCAACATCATCGTCGGCATCGTCGGCGCGTTCATCGGCGGGCTGATCTTTGGTCACGGCGAAATGAACGACAACGTGTTCAGCGCACCGGCATTGATCGCAGCCTTCCTGGGTGCCGTTATCCTGCTTGCGATCGTCAACCTGATCCGTCGCGGTCGGCTACGCTAAACAACCGCAGCGGTTGACTGACCAAACCGGCCGCCCTGCGTCATGCGGGGCGGCCCTTTTTGTATCAGTTCAGTTCGAACGTCACTGTCAGCGTGACGCCGATCTGCTGTTCGCCTGGCGTAATCTGAGTCTTGGCCGAAGCGCCGTCGCGGGCCATCATCATCATCGGATAGGGGCGCGGCCCCTGCTCGTCGGCTGACTCTCCGATTGAAACGATGCGCTTTACGGTCAGCCCCGCGGCCTTTGCGTAAAGCTCGGCCCGGCTGCGGGCGAGCGCCATCGCCTGGACCCGCGCCTCGTTAAGCGCGGGGGCGGGCTTGTCGATCATCAGGTTCGGCCCGTTGATCTGGTTGGCGCCTGCCGCAACCAGCGCGTCGAGGATCGTTCCCGATTTCGCGACGTCGCGAAACTTGATCGTGACGCTGTTGTTCGCCTGGTAGCCGGTGACGACGGGGGGCTTGTTCTCGGCATACAGATATTGCGCCGACAGCCCAATGCTGGAGGTCGAGACGTCGCGGTCGGCAACGCCAGCCCGTTTCAGCGCGGCCAGCACGCGGGTCATCTGGGTCGCGTTATCGGCCAGCGCGGTCTGCGCGTCCTTTGCTTGAGTGAGTACGCCCGCCGAGATGACGGCAACGTCGGGGACCCTTGTCACTTCGCCGCGCGCACTGATGTCGAGCCGCGTGCCCGAAATGACCTGCGCGATCTCGGCGCTGGCAGCAGCCGGTATCAATGCGCCCAATGTTGCTGCGGCAACCAGTAGATTCTTCATATTTCACTCCCGTTTAAAGACACACCGATGCAGCTGTCGAATGCCCTCAAGCACCCGCCAACTGCACCGACCCTGAACTGTGGATGCAGCCCGTGTTCAACAGGCTCCCGTCAGCCAGTCCGGCTGCGCGTCACCAGGCGATAAAGGAACAGCAGGATGATGGCACCGACGGTGGCGCCGATCCAGCCACCTGCCTGGCCCGGCTGGTAAAAGCCAACCGCCTGGCCGAGGAAACCGGCAAGCAACGACCCCGCGATGCCGATCAGGATCGTGACGATGAAACCGCCAGGATCCTTGCCGGGCATGAGCAGCTTGCCCAATACGCCTGCCACGATGCCGATGACGATCCAGCCCAGAAAACTGCGATCCATATTATCCCTCCCATAAAAATCAGTCACGAAACTGCGCTGGCGCACCGTCGAAATCAAGCCCCCACAGGCGACACCGCTTGATCACGATAAATGAAACGACCAATAGGTTGGACAATCTGCGGTGCCACTTGAGCGTGGTGACTTATTGGGGTAACACACCTCGCGCACCATCGGGTGCCGCAGCGTGTCGACGAGGTTGATTTGGCGATGAATTTCGAATCCGGTTTCACCCATGATGCCGATGTGTCCCCGCATGACGAGGGTCGTCTCGCGGCTGCGCGTGTGCGGCGTCGGCGGACCATGATCATCGGCGGCGTCGTCGCGGTGGCAATACTGCTGGCCGCCTATTTCATGTTCAAGAGTACCAAGCCCGCCGCCTTGACCGATGGCGCAAAGCCCGTTCCGACCGTGACCGTCGTGATCCCCGGACGCGGCACCGTCGATGCCGTCATTTCCGCGACCGGCAATCTGGCGGCGCGCCGCGAAATGCCGGTGGGCGTGGCGGGTGAGGGCGGCATGGTCACGCAGGTACTGGTCGAACCGGGCCAGTGGGTGAATGCGGGCCAGGTGCTGGCCACCGTCGATCGGCGCGTGCAGACGCAGCAGGGCAATTCGCTGGCGGCATCGGTCGCGGTGGCGCAGGCCGATGCGCGAATCGCGCAATCGAACCTGGAACGATCGCTGCAACTGGTCTCGCGCGGCTTTATTTCAAAGGCCGATGTCGACAGCAAGTCCGCGATCCGCGACGCGGCGCGGGCGCGGGTCGACGTAGCCCGGGCGCAACTGGGTCAGGCGCAGGCGAGCACCGCGCGGCTCGACATTCGCGCACCCGCAGCGGGCCTTGTCCTGACGCGGTCGGTGGAGCCCGGACAAGTGGTTGGGGCGGGGTCCGGCGTCCTGTTCCGCGTGGCCAAGGGGGGCGAACTGGAACTGCTTGCCCGTCTGGGCGAAAGTGATCTGGCGCGGATGCGCGTTGGCCAGCGGGCGACCGTGACCCCGGTCGGTTCGGCGCAGAACTTCCTCGGGCAGATCTGGCAGGTGTCTCCCGTTATCGATCCGCAGAGCCGACAGGGGGTCGCGCGGATTGCATTGTCGTATAACCCCGCTTTGCGGCCCGGCGGCTTTGCAGCGGCGCGAATAATCAGTGGCGCGGCCGACGTGCCGGAGCTTCCCGAATCGGCAGTGCAAAGCGATACGAAGGGTAATTATGTCTACATCGTCGGTGCCGACAAAAAGGTCGCACGCCGCGACGTGAAGGTCGGGGATGTCGGGGATACCGGCGTTTCGATCCTGTCGGGACTTGCCGGCACCGAACAGGTCGTCCTGTCGGCAGGCGGTTTCCTGAATGCCGGCGAATCGGTATTGCCGGTCCGGGCCTCCGCTTCGAAATAATGACCATCTTCAGTCAAAGGCGTTCGTGGCCATGAACTTTCGTAACATCTCGGCATGGGCGATCCGGAATCCGATTGCGCCGATTGTGCTGATGATCGCCCTGTCGCTCGCTGGCATTGTCAGTTTCCTGCAGATGCGCGTGAACAACAATCCCGATATCGATTTTCCGGGTGCCACGGTTTTTGTTTCGCAGCCGGGCGCCGCACCGACCGAGCTTGAAACACAGGTCACTCAGAAGGTCGAAGCTGCGATCCGCGGGATTAGCGGTGTCGATGAAATCAACTCGTCGGTCCGTGAGGGTTCGTCGAACACGTTCGTCCAGTTCTCGATCGGGACGCCGGTCGACCGTGCCGTCAACGACGTCCGCGACGCGATCGCCAATATCCGGTCGGACCTGCCCGATGGCATCCTGGAACCACAGGTCAGCCGCATCGATATCGCGGGTGACCCGATCGCATTCATATCGGCTCAGGCGACCGACATGACGATCGCGGACCTCAGCTGGTATGTCGACAATACCGTTTCGAAACGCGTCCTGGGTATCACGGGGCTGGCTGCGGTCAACCGCAGTGGCGGCGTCGATCGCGAGATCCAGGTGGTTCTTGACCCGGCAAAGCTGCAAAGTCAGGGCGTTGCCGCGTCGCAGGTCAACAGCCAGCTTCGTTCAGTCAACACCAATGCGGCTGGCGGTCGGGCCGAAATCGCCGGATCCGAGCAGGCGGTTCGCGTCATCGGCAACGCCAAGAACGCCTATGCCCTGTCCCAGACGCAAATCGCGGTCGGCGCCGGGCGAACCGTCAAGCTGGCCGACCTCGCCACGGTGCGCGACAGTTTCGGCGAGCAGCGCCATCGGGCAAAGATCAATGGCCGCCAGGTGCTGGCCTTTTCGATCCAGAAGGCCAAGGGCGCATCGGACGTCTATGTCTATGACCAGGTTCACAAGGAACTGGACAAGCTCGAGAAGGAAAATCCCAAGGTCAAGTTCGTCGAACTCTACACCGACGTCGGTTACACCAAAGATCAATATCATTCTGCGCTGGAGGCCATGGCCGAAGGTGCGATCCTGGCAGTTCTGGTCGTTTATCTGTTCCTGCGCGACAAGCGGGCGACATTCATTTCGGCGTTGGCCATTCCGTTATCGGCAATTCCCACTTTCTTTTTCATGGACCTGCTGGGCTTTTCGCTGAACGGCCTTAGCCTGCTCGCCCTCAGCCTCGTCGCTGGCGTTCTGGTCGACGATGCCATCGTGGAGATCGAAAATATCGTGCGCCATATGCGCATGGGGAAGACTGCCTACCAGGCGTCGATCGACGCTGCCGACGAAATCGGGCTGGCGGTGCTGGCAACGACGATGGCGATCGTGGCGGTCTTTTTGCCGGTCGGCCTCATGCCCGGTATTTCAGGTCAGTTTTTCAAGAATTTCGGTCTCACCGTCGTCGCTTCGGTGTTGATGAGCCTTGCCATCGCCCGGCTGATCACCCCCATGGCCGCCGCCTATTTCCTGAAGAGTTCGGGCGTCGCGTCGCACGGCGAGGGGCGATTGATGGACTGGTACATGAAGACGCTGCGCTGGACGCTGCTCAATCGCTGGAAGACCGTTATGGTCGGCGGTGGCGCGTTCATCCTGACGATTGCGATGTTCTGGGGCCTGCCCATAGTCTTCCAGCCGACTGTGAACACCAATTACAGCCAGATCAGGGTTGAATTGACGCCGGGATCGACGATCAAACAGACCGAGGCGGTGACCGACAACGTCACGCGCCAGATATCGACGGCCCCCGAGGTGGAGGCAGCGTTTTCGGACATCAATGTCGGGTCGGCCAATATCTACCTCACGCTGAAGGCGGATCGCAAGCTTACCAGCGTTCAGTTTGAACGAAGCTGGGCCAACAGGCTCAACCTGATCCCCGATGCGCGGGTTTCCTTCCAGTCGCAATCGAACGGAGGGCCAGGCAACACCGGACGCGACATTACGATCACGCTGGGGGGCGA
The DNA here is from genome assembly GCF_025353885.1 of Sphingomonas sp. Lineage (GTDB taxonomy): Bacteria > Pseudomonadota > Alphaproteobacteria > Sphingomonadales > Sphingomonadaceae > Sphingomonas_O. Next base: position 26,533 of record NZ_JANXNX010000059.1, read on the forward strand.
CGATCCTGCCGCCCTGATCAAGCAGGCCAATCTGATCGTCGAACAGATGAAGGCCATGCCCGAACTGCGGGCCCCGCGCACTGCTGCCGACCTGCAAAGGCCCGAGATCATTATCCGACCCCGCATGGACCTGGCCGCCGACCTGGGCGTGACGACGCAGGCACTCAGCCAGACGATCCGGATCGCGACACTGGGTGACATCGACCAGAATTCGGCCAAGTTTTCGCTGGCGGATCGCCAGATTCCGATCCGCACGCTGATCGGACAGGAAGCGCGGCGTAGTCTCTCGACGATTCAGAACCTGCCAGTCCCAACTGCAACGGGTGGGTCAGTGCCGCTGAACGTCGTTGCCGATGTCAGTTTCGGGGCAGGACCGACGGTCATCCAGCGGACCAACCAGATCAGGCGGCTGTCGATCGGCGTCGACTTGTCACCGGGCCTGGTGTCAGGCGATGCGATGCCAAAGATCAATGCCCTGCCCGCCCTGAAGAACTTGCCGCAGGGCATCAAGCAATTGAGTCTCGGCGAAGCGAAATGGCAGCAAGAGTTGTTCATGAACTTTGTGATCGCGGTTTTGTCGGGCGTTCTTCTGGTCTTTGCGGTGCTGGTGCTGCTGTATAAACGCATCATGCCGCCGTTCGTGAACATGGGATCGCTGTTGCTGGCGCCATTGGGGGGTGCGATCGCCCTGCGGATCACGGGCGACCCGATCTCGATGCCCGTGCTGATCGGTTTCCTGATGCTGCTGGGGATCGTTGCGAAGAACTCGATCCTGCTCGTCGATTTCGCGTTGGAGGAAATGACCAAGGGTGTGGACAAGACGATCGCCATCATCGACGCCGGTCACAAACGCGCGCAGCCGATCCTGATGACGACGGTGGCGATGGTCGCAGGCATGGTGCCGGTTGCCCTGTCGCTCAGCGGTGATGGCAGTTGGCGGGCACCGATGGGCGTGGTCGTGATCGGTGGGCTGATCGTGTCGACGTTGCTGACACTGTTGATCGTGCCCGCGACGTTCAGCCTGGCGGTCGGTATCGAGGAAAAGCTGGGGCCGTGGCTGTCGCGCAAGTTCACTAACGGTGGCCAGCATGGCGAGCGCGCCGTTGCTGCGTCACCCCCGGCGGCGGACCCTGCCGAGTGAACCACCGTCCCGGACGTGCGTTGACCTGATATGGCCACCCGTATTGCCGGTTTACGACTAATCCCCATGCAGGGCGGCCCCGGCCGGATGCGGCTGGTCGCAACCGGGCTACTGGTCCTGATGGCGGCTGTCTATGTGGTCGCGCGCACCTTTGCCAGCGTCCACCCCGCCGTCGGCTTCGTCCGCGCTTTTGCAGAGGCGGCGATGGTCGGCGGGCTGGCGGACTGGTTCGCGGTAACGGCGCTGTTCCGCCACCCGCTGGGCCTGCCGATCCCGCATACCGCGATCATCCCGCGCAACAAGGACCGCATCGGCGACACGCTGGCGCTGTTCCTGCGCGATAATTTCCTGACCCCGGCCGTCGTCGGGCGGCGGATGCGGCGGCTCGACCTGGCATCGGCGGCGGGGCGGTTCCTGACCTCGCCACCCGACAGCAGCGGGCGGATGCGCGACGGTGCGTCTCGCCTCTTCGCCGACATGATCGCGTCGCTTGACCAGGAACGGCTTGGGGGCATGGTGAAGGGGGCAATCTCGTCGCGGATCCGTGCGCTCGACATGGCACCGCTGCTGGGCCAGGCGCTGAGTGCCGCGATTGCCGAACAACGCCACCTGCCGCTGCTCGACGGGCTGATCCGCTGGGCCGGCAAGACCCTGATGCACAATGATGCGCTGATTCGCGACATCGTTCACAAGCGCGCGGGCGGCATCATGCGCTGGACCGGGCTGGACGAAACACTAGCCAATGCGATCGTCAACGGGTTGCAGAAACTGCTCGACGATGTCGCCAGCGATCCGGAACATCCGCTGCGGGCAAAGGCCGAGGAAGGGCTGGCAAAGCTCGCCGTCGACCTGCAGGACGATGACCGGATGAAGCAACGCGTGGCGGGCTTTCGGGACGAGATCCTCGAAAACCCGGCCATGCTGAAGTGGCTGGACGGGCTGTGGGAGCAGGCGCGGGCGGCGTTGCTGCGCGCGGCGAAAAACCCCGATGCAGCGCTGACGGGCAAGTTTGGCGACATGCTGAAGCAGTTGGGAACGACGCTGCAGGAGGACGGGCGGTTACGCTCGACGATCAATCGCTTCGCCCGGCGGACCGCAATCGGCGTGACGGCGAGCTATGGCGACCAGATCGTGCGGCTGGTGTCGGATACGGTGCGCGGCTGGGATGCCGACACGATTACCGGGCGGCTGGAAAACGCGGTCGGACGCGACCTGCAATATATCCGCGTGAACGGGACCCTGGTCGGTGGGTTGGTCGGTGTCGCCATCCATGCGGTGGATGTGTGGTTTTAGGTGCGCTCTGCCAGTTTGCGTTCCCATGCCAGCGCATCGCGGACGATGCCGTCCAGGTCTGCGCGTCTGGGGGCCCAGTCGAGTGTTGCGAGGATCAGCGCATTGTCGGCGATCAGGGCATCGGGGTCGCCCGCGCGGCGGGGGCCATAGCGGCGTTCGATCTTCAGGTTGGTGACGCGGTCGACGGCGTCGAGGACTTCGTTGACTGAGAAGCCTCTTTTGTAGCCAGCGTTCATGATGTAGCTCGCTGAGGGATCGGCGACCAGTTTGTCGAGCGCGGCAACATGTGCGTCGGCCAGGTCGCTGACATGAATATAGTCGCGAACCCCGGTGCCGTCGGGGGTGTCATAGTCGGTGCCGAACACCTGTACAAACTCACGCTTGCCGATGGCGGCCTCGACCCCAACCTTGATCAGGTGCGTGGCGCCCGCGAACGATTGACCGGTGCGTCCCTGCGGGTCGGCTCCGGCGACGTTAAAATATCGCAGCGCGCAATAGTTGATCGGGTGCGCCGCAGCGACATCGCGCAGCATGATCTCGGTCATCAGCTTCGACATGCCATAGGGGTTGATCGGCAGCGTCGGCATATCCTCTCGCACCGGCACGGTTTCGGGGACGCCATAGGTCGCGGCGGTCGACGAAAAGATGAAATGCCCGACTCCCGCCGTCACCGCACATTCGATCAATCCCCGACTGTTGGCGGTGTTGTTGCGGTAATATTTGAGCGGATTTTCTACCGACTCGGGAACCACGATCGACCCGGCAAAATGAATGATCGCGCCGATCCGGTGCTGCGCCAGGGTCGCGTCGACCAGCGCAGTGTCGGCCAGGTCGCCCTCGACCAGCGGCACATCCTCGGGGATGGCCCGGCGATGACCGGTGCTGAGGTTGTCGAACACGACCACCGGCCAGCCCGCATCGCGCAGGGCGAGGACCGCATGGCTGCCGATATAGCCGGCACCACCGGTGACGAGGACAGGAAATTTGCTCATCGCGCGCCCTTAGCCGCGATTGCCTGCTCCAGCCAAGCCGCCGCGACGTCCGCCGATGCTTTTTGCGGACCGTCGACCATCAGATTGGCATGGCGCATGGCGTTGACCGGTATCGCGCCGACCAGCGACCGCAGCGCCGCCACTATCGCGGCATCGTGACCCGCCTTTGGTCCGACCAGCAACAGTGCATCGTAACCGGGGATGGCGTTGCGCGGATCGCCCAGCACGACCAGTCCGTCCGCCGCGATCCGCCCGTCTGAGGAGAATGCGGAGATGACGTCGGCGTCATGGCTTTTCAGCGCCGCGTACATGAACGTCGGGGCAAAGGCGCGCGTCGCCCGAAAATCGAGCGCATAAGCCTGGCGGATCGCCGCCCATTCGGGCCGGTCCAGAAACTCCAGGTCACCGCCCAGCGTCAGGTCGGGCGCCGCCGCCGTCAGGTTCGCCAGCGTCCGCAACCCCCGCCGCCGCGCCAGTTCGCCGGGCACCGCCAGAGCATAGGCGTTCTCGAAACCCAGCGGGCCAAGGCTCGTCACGCCATGTTCGCGCAACGTCCAGTCACCCACCGCCCGGTTCAGGATCGGTCTGGCAGGCACGTCGCTGCGCTTCATCGCGTTGGTCCACAACGTGCCCGCATATTCGACATAGACGTCAACATCGTCGTGACCGAGCGCATCGAACACGACCGCCGAGCCGAGGTTTTCCTTGTAGCGGACGCGGTATCCCGCCGCCTCCAGCCGGTGCCCGATGACGCGCGCCAGGATATATTGTTCGGAAAAATTCTTGGCGCCGATGGTGATCGTCGAGGCAGGAGCCGTACGCGCAACCGTGATCGCCACCGGCACCAACACGGCGACCAGCAACGGCACGACCCACAGCCAGCGTCGCCGTGTCGCCAGTCCATGTTCGGCCAGCGCCAGCATCGCGTCCACGACCAGCGCCAGGATCGCCGCGGCAACACACCCCGTCACCACCAACACCCAGTTCTGCGTTTGCAGCCCCGAAAATATGATGTCGCCCAAACTGGGCTGGCCGACCGTGGTAGACAGCGTCGCCGCGCCGATCGTCCAGACCGCAGCCGTGCGGATGCCGCCCATCACCACCGGCAGCGCCAGCGGGGCCTGCACGATCCACAGCTTTTGCCCGCGCGTCATGCCGATCCCGTCGGCGGCCTCGATAATCTCCGGGTCGATCGACGTCAGCGCGATCACCGTGTTCCGCAGGATCGGCAGCAGCGCATAGAGGGCGAGCGCCAGCAGCGACGGCAGGAACCCCAGCGCGGGCACGCGGACGACCCCCGACAGCGCCAGTAGCAAAGGATAGAACAGCGCCAGCAGCGCCAGCGACGGGATTGTCTGGACCAGGCTGGCAAACCCCAATGCCACGCGACCGAACCGGGGATGGCGCGCGGCGACCACTCCCATCGGCAGTGCGATCACCATGCCCAGAAACAGCGCGGCGGCGGCGAGGACGATGTGCGACGCCAGCAGCGGCGGCAGTCGCGACAGGGCGTCGGACCAGTTCACCCGAGCATCTCTGCGATGCGCCGTGCCTGTCCGCGCGGAACGGCGATCAGCGCATCGGCAACCGGGCCACCGCCGTCGCGCAGCAGGGCGGCGGGCGCGGCGTCGGCGGTAATCCGGCCTGCGTCCAGCACGACGATGCGGTCGGCGATCAGTAACGCCTCTGCCATGTCGTGCGTCACCATCACGCTGGTCAGGCCCAACCGGTCGTGCAGCGCGCGATAGGCGCGGCCCAGCGCGTCGCGCGTCACCGGGTCGAGAGCGCCGAACGGTTCGTCCATCAGCATCAGGCCAGGTCCTGTCGCCAGCGCGCGCGCAAAACCCACGCGCTGGCGCTGGCCGCCCGACAGCGTGGCGGGCATCCGGGTCGCATAGTCGGCGGGCAGGTCGACCAGCGCTAGCAGTTCGGCCACGCGCGCCGCCTGTTCGGTCAGGCCGGCGATGCGCAGGCCCATCGCGATATTCCCAGCGACGTCGATATGCGGAAACAGCCCGGTGCCCTGGATGACATAGCCGATCCCCCGACGCAGCAGATGGGGTCGCGCCGCCATCACGTCGGCCCCGTCGATCGTCACGATCCCCGTCGTTGGCTCGACCAGCCGGTTGATCGTCTTCAACAGCGTCGACTTGCCCGAACCCGAAGCTCCGACCAGCGCGACAAAACTGCCCGCCTTGATCTCCAGGTCGATGGTTTCGATGGCGGTTCGGCCTGCATAAACCTGCGTCACGCCGTCCAGCACGACGCCTGGTCCCCGGTCCTGCCGAAAATTAAGTTTGCCATCGGTCACGTCATGCGTTGTGAAGAGTGGAAAAGGGACAGGCAATGACGAAAGCGATATTTATCACTGGGGGCGGATCGGGCATCGGTCGGGCCACCGCGCGCTATTTTGCCGCGAAGGGCTGGTTCGTCGGGCTGGCCGATGTGAATGCGGCGGGCATGGCGGAAACGGCAGCACTCCTGCCGCCTGGCGCAAGTTCTGCCCATGTCCTCGACGTTCGCGACCGCAATCAATGGGAGGCGGTGCTGGCCGACTTCACCGCGCGGACAGGCGGCCGGATCGACCTGTTGTTCAACAATGCCGGGATCGGCGCGGGCGGGCCGTTGTCCGAAACCCCGGCGGCAGAGATCGACCGGATCATCGACATCAACCTGAAGGGCGTCTTCAATGGCGCGCAGGCCGGCTTTCCCTATCTGAAGGCGACGCCCGGATCGACACTGGTCAACACATCATCGGCGGCAGGCTTATATGCGGGACCGGGCATGTCGCCCTATGCCGCGACCAAGTTCGGGGTGCGCGCGCTGACCGAATCGCTCGATCAGGAGTGGGCGGAATTTGGGATCCGGGTGCGCGCGATCATGCCGGGATTTATCGACACGCCCTTGCTGGATGTGAATCCCACGGGTTCGAACCACAGCATCCGAGAAACAGTGCGCGCGCGCGGGCTGGAATTCACGCCGGTCGAACAAGTGGCAGAAGCGGTGTGGAACGCGTTCCATGGCGGTCCCCTGTTCATGCCGGTTGGCAAGACCGCCCGAAGGATCGCATTCTTTTCGCGCTGGGCTCCGGGGTTCCTGCGACGACAGGGGCGTACCAAGGTCGTGCGCTAACCAATCCCCGACCCGGCTCGGGTCAAGACACCAGCAATCGTTCGATGCCCTTGGCCATGTCGACATCGCGATAGGACAGGCCCCCGGCGTCGTGCGTCGTCAGCAATATATCGACGCGATTATAGACGTTCGACCATTCGGGGTGATGGTCCGATTTGTCCGCCAGCATGGCGACGCGCACCATGAATCCGAACGCCTCGGAAAAATCGCCGAACAGGAATTGCCGGGTCAGGGCATCACGGGCTTCGTCAAAGTCCCACTCGCCCAGTGTGTCGAGTGCGGTCGCGCGTTCGGCTTCGTTCAACGGTTCGATCATGTTTTGCCCTTCGCCTGGTCTCCGCTATGTCGCAGCGATGCAGGGGTCGGGTCAATCGAAACAGGGAAAACTGATATTCGACCGAGTCGCGTGTCGCCGCGGACAGCGCGTGCTGTTCACCGACGTGTCTTTTGCGCTGGGGCCGGGGGACGCACTGGCGGTGCGTGGTCCGAACGGGGTCGGCAAGTCGAGCCTGTTGCGATTGGCCGCGGGATTGCTGACTGCGGCTTCGGGCAGCATCGCGCGGATTGGCGCGATGGCACTCGCCGACGAACATCCGGCGCTCGACCCGTCGCTGCCCCTCGAACGTGCGCTGGGTTTCTGGGCGGGGGTCGATGGCGGCACTGTCGTCACGGGGCTGGGCGCGGTCGGGCTGACGCATCTGGCCGAAGTGCCCGTACGAATGCTGTCCACCGGGCAACGCCGCCGCGTGACCTTGGCGCGGGTGGTGGCGAGTGGAGCTGCAATCTGGTTGCTCGACGAACCGGCCAATGGGCTGGACGCGGATTCGGTGACGATGCTGGAGCGATTGATCGCGGACCATCGCGCGGGCGGGGGAATCGTGGTCATTGCCTCACACCAGATGTTGAACCTGCCCGGAGCGGGGCTGCTCGACCTCACGCCTGAACGGCGGGGGGCCTGATGGTTTTTCTCCGCCTGGTCGCCCGCGATTTCCGCCGCGCCTTTGCAAACGGTGGCGTCCTGCTGCCGGTGGTCCTCTTCCTGATGGTCGCGACGCTGTATCCGTTCGCGGTCGGTCCAGACGGCGCGTTGTTGGCGCGGACCGGCGGTGGCATCCTGTGGGTGGCGGCGCTCCTCGCGGCGCTGTTGCCGGTCGATCGCCTGGTGGCGCCCGACGCGGGCAGCGGCGTGCTGGACCAGCTGGCAGTGCGCGGTGTCGCCGACGAGGTCGTGGCGCTTGCCAAATTATGCGCGCACTGGCTGGGGTTCGGCCCGGCGCTGATGCTGGCGGCGGTCCCGGCGGCGGGGCTGCTGCGGCTGGACGGGGCGACGCTGCGGATTGTCGAAACCGGGTTGTTGCTCGGCACGCCGGGGTTAGCCGCGCTCACGTTGATAACGGCGGCGCTGACCGCGGGGCTGCGCGGCAGTTCGGCACTGGCCGGGCTGCTGATGTTGCCGCTCGCCATCCCGATGCTGATCTTTGGGGCGGGCAGTCTGGCGCCGTCGGGGGTCGGCGGGCTGAAACTGCTGGCGGCGGCATCGCTGCTGCTGGTGGCGATGGCTCCCTTCGCAGCGGGGGCGGCGATGCGCGCGCTGCGGGACTAGGCCGACCAGCGCGCCCAGATCGCGGTGGGCAGGACTAGCCCGCGCGCTTCCTCCCGAACGCCCAGTTCGCCGCATTCGACCGTGCCGGGCAGGTCGGCAAAGGACTGGCGCAACAGTTCGCCGATGCTCAGCGCCGACATCCGGATCGCATAGACCGTCAGGAACACGAACGCCGAACGCGCATCGACCAGCGCCCGGATGTTGGCGACCAGGCCCGCCAGATCGGTTTCCAGCTGCCACACCTCGCCCTCTGGTCCGCGCCCATATTTCGGCGGGTCCAGAATGATGCCGTCATAGCGCTTGCCGCGCCGTACCTCGCGCGCGGCAAACTTGGTCGCATCGTCGACCAGCCAGCGGATTGGCTTTTCCGACAGGTGGGACAACAGCGCGTTGCCCTTTGCCGCTTCGACCGATTTCTTCGACGCATCGACGTGCGTGACCGCCGCACCCGCGCTGGCCAGCGCCAGGCTGCCAACGCCGGTATAGCCGAACAGATTGAGACAGGTCGGATCGCTGCGGCCCCGCAAGCGCTGTCGCGCCCAGTCCCAGACCGGCATCATATCGGGAAAGAAGCCCAGATGGCGGAACGGCGTGGTCTGCGCGGTAAACGCCACGTCGTCCCATCCCAGCGTCCACCCTGTCGTTGGGACATCGCGTTCGAAAACCCAGCGTCCGCCACCGTCCTCGTCCGAACCGGGAACGAAGGCACCATCGGCGTCCCATGCAGGCTGCGCGGGTGCCCACATCGCCTGCGGTTCGGGCCTGATGAACCGATAGGGACCGTAACGCTCGAACTTCTGGCCGTGGCCGCTATCGATCAGGCCATAGTCGCGCCACGGTTCGCCAACCAGCGTGGCCAGCGTCATGCCGACCGGTCGAGCACATAGGCGCGCACCGCCTCCAGCGTGGCCGGGATCGTGTCGAAGCGTTCCTCGCGGTCGAACAGCCCGGCGATCCGTGCGGGGATCGGGGGTCGGATGCCGGTCGCGCGTTCGACCGCATCGCGGAACTTGGCGGGATGCGCGGTGGCCAGCGTGACAATTGGGACGTCAGGGGGGACGTCGGCCACCCGCGCGGCGGCCAACCCCACGGCGGTGTGCGGATCGATCAACTGTCCCGCGCGGTCGTGCGCCCAGCGCATCGCCATCGCCATGCCGTCGCCATCGACACGCGCACTCGTGAACAACCCGCGCGCGCCGCTCAACATATTCTCCGGGATAGTCATCGCCTTCGAAACATCGAACGCGCGCATCATTGCGCCCAGCGCGGGGCCGTCGCGACCCGACAGGTCGAACAGCAGCCGTTCGAAATTGGAGCTGACCTGAATATCCATGGACGGAGTCGCGGTGGGCGTGACCAGTCCGCACGAGTAGTCGCCGGTCGCCAGCGCGCGGTGCAGGATGTCGTTGACATTGGTCGCGACGATCAGCCGTTCGATCGGCAACCCCATGCGCGCCGCGACATAGCCTGCGAACACGTCGCCGAAATTACCGGTCGGCACGGCAAACGCGACTTTCCGGTCGGGCGCGCCCAGGCGGACGGCGGCGTAGAAATAATAGACGACCTGCGCCATCAACCGCGCCCAGTTGATCGAATTGACCGCCGACATCGTGACCCGCGCCGTTGTTTCGGGGTCGGCAAACATGGCCTTCACGATCGCCTGCGCATGGTCGAAACTGCCGTCGATCGCGATATTATGAATGTTCGGCGACAGCACCGTCGTCATCTGGCGACGCTGGACGTCGGATACCCGGCCCGCTGGGTGCAGCATGAAGACATCGACCTTCGCCCGCCCTGCCAGCGCATCGATGGCCGCCGATCCGGTGTCGCCCGACGTCGCCCCGACGACGGTCAAATGGGTGTCGCGATCGGTCAGGAAGCGTTCGAACAACAGCCCGAGCAGTTGCAACGCGACATCCTTGAACGCCAGCGTCGGCCCGTGGAACAGCTCCAGCAACCAGTTTTGCGCATCCAGCTGAACCAGCGGAGTGATCGCGGCATGTTCGAATCGTCCGTAGGCCTGGGTGCAAAGCGCGCGCAATGCGTTGTCGTCCAGCGCCCCGGCGACAAAGGGCCGCATGACGGTGACGGCGGTCTCGACATAGCTCGCCCCCGCGAGCCCCGCAATTTCGGCCTCGCTCAGCGTCGGCCACGCACGCGGCACATACAGCCCGCCATCACTCGCCAGCCCGGCCAGCGTGACGTCTTCGAATCCGAGCGCGGGCGCGCTGCCCCTGGTGCTGATATAATCCATCGTGACAGCCGACTAGCGGCCCGCGCCCGCGTCCGCAACTTAACCGCTCGTAAGGGGTCGCGGCGTTATGGGGGGGCATGATGAAGTTCGCGCTCTGGGCCGTGGTGGCCGCGGTCGGCATTGCCACGATCATGCCGCACGGCCCGCCTTCTGCCCCGGTGGCAGCGGTTCAGCGGGGCGAAGTCGCGCCGCCCGTCGCGCAGCTGGCGGGCAACGGGCTGGCCGAAGTCACGCTGACCCGCGCGCCTGATGGCCATTTCTACGCCGACGCGCTGATCAACGGCGCGACGATCCACGTGCTGGTCGATACCGGTGCCTCCACGGTCGCGCTGACTCGCGCCGATGCTCAGGCCGCCGGTATCCAGTTTTCGGGCGGTGATTTTACCGCCACCGCGCAGACCGCGGGCGGCGCGGTGGCGCTGAAGCCGATTACGCTGGACCGGGTCGGCATCGGCGCGGTCGAGGCGCGCAATGTGGACGCCGTCGTCGTTAAGAGCACGCTGAGCGTCTCGCTGCTGGGACAAAGTTGGCTGAGGCGCGTCGGCAATGTCCAGATCGCAGGCGACCGGATGGTGCTGCGCTAGAGCATCGGTGATCGTCACGCGCCGCCCGACGACCGCCGGTTGCGTCAAAGCCAGTCCACCGCTAGGGCGCACCCCTTCCAGTGCAATGCGGAGCGGTGGCCGAGTGGTCGAAGGCGCTCGCCTGGAAAGTGAGTATGGGTCAAAAGCCCATCCAGGGTTCGAATCCCTGCCGCTCCGCCAATGACCCGGTATAATGTAGCACCTGAACCACGGCCCCCTTAATGAAATCGTGGGACCTGTTCCGATATCTGCGGTAAGAGCAGACGGCGAACAGGATCATCATGGGTCAGACCAACCTGAAATATGCCCTTGAGCGCAAGTACGCGCTCCTAGCCGGCGAGTTGAAGGACAAGCAAGGTGAGGTCGCCCGCATCCAGACGC
>NZ_JANXNX010000111.1 GCF_025353885.1 Sphingomonas sp.
CACGCGGACGCGGTCGGCGACCACGCGGCCGTCGACACCGATGGTGTTGCCGACGATATCGTTGTTGAGCATGGCCGCGACGTTCCAGCCGCGCGCCTTTGCCGTGCTGGCGAGCAACTGGCCGCCAAACAGTCCCTGTTCCTCGCCCGACAGCGCCGCATAGACGATCGTCGCGTCATGCCGCTCGCGGGACAATATCCGTGCCGCTTCCAGCACAAGTGCCACGCCCGACGCATCGTCGTTCGCGCCGGGAGCGTCGCTGGTCGCGTCCATCACGTCGGTGACGCGGCTGTCGATGTGCCCGGCGACGATGACGACATGGCGCGGGTCGCCAGTGCCCTTCTGAATGCCCAACACGTTGACGATGTCGACTCCCTGCGGTGCACGGTCGTTCTGGAATTGGGCGTGCGGCCGCTCGACGACGATGCAGCCGCCGCAGGTCTTGCCGATACGAAGGAATTCGTCGGCCACCCACTTCCGCGCCGCGCCAATGCCGCGCTGCGGATCGGTGGCCGAGGACAGGGTATGCCTAGTTCCAAAGCTGACAAGCTTTGCGACCGAAGCCCTCAGCGCGGCGGGATCGGGCGCGGGGGCGGCGGCGATCAGCAGGAGTGCGGGCAGGGATAGCAATGATTTCATGATGATGGTTTCCATTCAGCTCAGCCGGTCCAGCGCCTCGCGGTCGAGCGAGCCCGGCACGATCATCAACGGACATGGCAGGCTGCCGGACTCAGCGCCGGCAAAATGGGCGATCAGGGGGCCGGGCGCACCCGGGGCCGCGCCCAGCACGAGCGCGCCGATGTCGGGGCTTTCGTGGATGGTGGCGAGGATCAGCGCGACCGGATCACCCGCCTTGACGACGATTGTCGGCGTGATTCCGGCTTCGGCAACGATGGTTCCGGCAGCGCGATGGACAACGGCCTCCGCTGACTCGCGCGCCTCGGCCTCGAGCGTCGCCTGCACGCCACCGAATGCCACGAACTCGATGGGCGGGATCAGCGCAAGAATCATGACGCCGCCTCCGGTCTTGGCGGCACGGCGCGCGGCGAAGCGCAGGGCAATCTCTGCCTCAGGGGTTTCGTCGATGACGACGAGGTAGGTGCGCATGGACAGGTCCTCTTTTCCAGCGAAACTGCGTCAACGGCACGAATTGCACAAGAGCAGCGCTTGACCCTACGGCTCGCCTGCCCGATTGACGGCCGAATACTCAACGGTGACCGCAAAGGACCGAGGACGACCATGCCCATCGAGCTTAAAATGCCAGCCCTGTCACCGACGATGGAAGTGGGGACGCTTGCCAAGTGGATGGTCAAGGTCGGCGATGTCGTGAAATCGGGCGACCTGCTGGCCGAGATCGAGACCGACAAGGCGACGATGGAATTCGAGGCGGTGGACGAGGGGACGATCTCTGAAATCTCGGTTGCCGAGGGAACCGAAGTCGCGGTCGGCACCGTCATCGCGATGATCGCGGGCGAGGGGGAGGGTGCCAAGCCTGCTCCTGCTCCCACTCCTGCGCCCGCGCCCGCCAGGAAAGAGGACGCCGCTCCTGCGGCCAAGGCCGAGGCTGCTCCCGCTCCGGCGCAGGTGTCCGCGCCAGCAAAATCGAGTGATCGGGTCATCGCCTCGCCGCTGGCCAAGCGGTTGGCGGCGGCAAAGGGTGTCGACATTTCAGGCCTCACCGGGACAGGCCCCAGCGGGCGAATCGTCAAGGCCGATGTCGAGGGCGCGACGCCGGGCGCTGCACCAGCCGGCGCGGCTGAGGTGGCGGTAGCGACTGCAGCTCCGGTTGCCCGACCGACGACGCCTGCGCCCGCGCCCGCGCCTGCGGCGATCGGCGACATCCCGCATGAGACCGTCAAGCTGTCCGGGATGCGCAAGACAATCGCCCGCCGCCTGACCGAATCGAAGCAGCAGGTTCCGCACATCTACCTGACCGTCGACATCCGCCTCGACGCGCTGTTGAAGCTGCGCGGCGAACTGAACGGAGCGCTGACGGCGCGCGGCGTCAAGTTAAGCGTCAACGATATGCTGATCAAGGCGCTGGCCCTGTCGCTGGTCGAAGTGCCCGCGTGCAATGTCAGCTTTGCCGGGGATACTCTCATCCAATATTCGCGTGCGGACATTGCGGTCGCTGTCTCGATCTCTGGTGGATTGATCACCCCGATCATCGTCGGTGCCGAATCAAAGGCGATGTCGGCTATTTCGATCGAGATGAAAGAACTCGCCGACAAGGCAAAAACCGGCAAACTGCAGCCGCATGAATATCAGGGCGGCACGGCGAGCATTTCCAACATGGGCATGTTCGGCATCAAGAACTTCGACGCCGTCATCAATCCGCCCCAGGCGATGATCATGGCAATTGGGGCTGGCGAAAAGCGGCCCTATATCGTCGATGATGCGCTGGCCATCGCAACGGTCATGTCGGCGACAGGATCGTTCGACCATCGCGCGATTGACGGTTCGGATGGCGCGCAATTCATGAGGGCGTTCAAGACGTTGGTGGAGAATCCGTTGGGGTTGGTTGCATAGAAGACGACCCCTCACCCTCCCACCGCCGAGTGGCGTTGGGGCCCTCCCACTCCCGCAAGGGGAGAGGGGCTTGGAGAAATTATGGCTGACCAATACGACCTTATCATCCTTGGCTCCGGTCCCGGTGGCTATGTTGCCGCGATCCGTGCGAGCCAGTTGGGCATGAAAGTCGCCATCGTCGAGCGCGAGCGGCTGGGTGGCATATGCCTTAATTGGGGCTGCATCCCGACCAAGGCGCTGCTGCGGACCTCGGAAATCTATCATTACATGCAGAACGCCAATGCCTATGGGCTGTCGGCGACCAATGTTGGTTTCGACCTGAGCAAAATCGTCGACCGCAGTCGCAAGGTTGCGGGCACGCTCAACGCGGGCGTCAAGGGGTTGATGAAGAAGAACAAAGTCACGGTGGTCGAGGGCGTCGGCAAACTGACCGCGCCGGGCAAGCTGTCGGTCGCGAGGGGCGACCAGACCACCGAACTGGAAGCCAGAAACATCATCGTCGCAACGGGCGCGCGGGCGCGCGACCTGCCGTTTGCCAAGGCCGACGGCAAGCGCATCTGGACCTATCGTCACGCCATGGTCCCGCCCGAAATGCCTACGAAGTTGCTGGTCATCGGATCGGGCGCCATCGGCGTCGAGTTCGCGTCCTTTTATTCGGACATGGGGGCCGATGTGACGATCGTCGAAATGCTCGACCGCGTGCTGCCGGTCGAGGATGTCGAGGTCAGCCAGTTCATGCACAAGGCGCTGACCAAGCAGGGCATGAAACTGCTCGTGTCGACCGGCGTGCAGAAACTGGACACGACCGCAGATGGCGTGACGGTCGAGCTGAAAGCCGCTGATGGCACGGTTTCGACCGAGACCTTCAGTCACGCGATCGTCGCGATCGGCATCGTTCCCAACACCGAGGATATCGGGCTGGAGGCTTTGGGCGTCGCGACCAATCGCGGGCATATCGTCGTCGATGGCTATGCTGCGACCAACGTGCCCGGCGTTTTTGCCATCGGTGACGTAACCGGCCCGCCGTGGCTGGCGCACAAGGCAAGTCACGAGGGCATCGTCTGCGTCGAGGCCATTGCTGGCCTGAACCCGCACAAGTTCGAAACCTGGAACATCCCAGGCTGCACTTATTCACGGCCACAGGTTGCCAGCGTCGGGATGACCGAGTCGGCGGCGAAGGCGGCCGGGCACGAGTTGAAAGTTGGGAAGTTCCCGTTCATCGGCAACGGCAAGGCGATTGCGCTGGGCGAGGCCGAGGGGTTTGTGAAGACCGTATTCGACGCCAAGACCGGCGAGTTGCTGGGCGCGCACATGGTCGGGGCCGAAGTCACCGAACTGATCCAGGGTTATGTGGTCGCGCGCCAGCTGGAAACGACCGAGGAGGCGCTGATGGAAACGGTGTTCGCGCATCCGACCCTGAGCGAGATGATGCACGAAAGCGTGCTGGGCGCTTATGGACGGGCGATCCATTTTTAATCGGTTTGGCGGCTTCCTTGGAGGGTGCGTGCGTGTAAGGTTGGCGCCACGAACCAGAGGGAACTCCATGCGACTGATCCTGACGGCGCTTGCCGCGCTGACCCTGACGACCGCCGCTGCCACCGCTGAAACCGTGGCGATCAGCGCCGACCATATGATCGACGTGCTGGCGGGACGCACGACCGACAAGCCGCTTGTCATCGTGACCGACGGACGGATCACCGCCGTCGGAATTCAGGGGACGATGGCTGTCCCGGCTGGCGCGCGGGTTGTGGACCTGGCCGGGCGCACGATCCTGCCGGGGCTGATCGACATGCACGTTCATCTGACCTCGCTCGCTGAGGTCGGCGGATATCAGGGGCTGCGCTATACCGACAGTTTCTGGAGCGCGGTGGGGGTCGCCAACGCCAGGAAAACGATTGATGCGGGCTTTACAAGTGTGCGCAATGTCGGAGCGGACCAGTTCCAGGACGTGGGCCTGCGACAGGCGATCGACGGCGGTTTCGTGGTCGGGCCGCGCATGACGACGGCGGGCTATGCGATCGGTGCGACGGGCGGGCATTGCGATGTCGGGGGGCTGCCGCCCTCAATGGACAAGGTCCAGCCATCAATCATCAATTCACCCGACGAGGCGCGCGCCAAGGTGCGGTGGCTGCATAAATACGGTGCCACCGTCATTAAGATTTGCGCGACCGGCGGCGTATTCTCGCTAGGCGACAGCGTCGGCGGCCAGCAATTGAGCTTGGAGGAAATGAAAGCCATCGCCGACGAAGCGCATATGCTGGGCCTGCGGGTTGCGGCGCACGCGCATGGCAATGACGGTATCAGGACCGCGATTCTGGCGGGCATCGACACGATCGAGCATTGTTCGCTGGCCGACGATGCGACGATCAAGCTGGCGGCCCAGCATAAGACCTGGTTCGACATGGATATCTACAACGACGATTATATTCTTGCGACCGGAACCGCGAACGGCACCGAGCAGGAGAGCCTGGACAAGGAAAAGCTGATCGGGCGGTTGCAGCGCGAGACGTTCCGCAAGGCGGTCCGGGCGGGCGTGCCGATGATCTTCGGCACCGATGCAGGGGTTTATCCGCATGGTGACAATGGCAAGCAGTTCGCCAAGATGGTCGAATGGGGAATGACCCCGATGCAGGCCATCCAGGCGGCGACCAGATCCGCCGCCGAAGCACTGGGCAAGACGGGCGACGTGGGTGCCATCGCAGTCGGTCGGTTCGGCGACATCGTGGCGGTGACCGGCGACCCGATTGCCGACATCAGGCAATTGGAACGCGTCGATACCGTTATCAAGGGCGGCGTGGTCGTCAAAGGCGGCAAGTGACAGGTCGGGTTTCCAAAAGCGGCTGGTGGGGCCTTGCGCTGATCGTCGCGTCGCTGGCACTCGGGATCGCCGCGACCGGCGGCTATCTGACGGGGTTCGACCGGCCGGTGTTTCAGGCACTGGCGCTGACCCGCGCGCATTCGTCGGGGTGGACGATCGCGGTTGCGCAGGCGTTCAGTTGGTTGGGGTCGGCGTCGGTCCGGTCGGTGTATATCCTGCCTGCGCTACTGGTGCTGGCGATGCGGCACCATTGGCGCGACATCCTGCTGTTCGTGGTGGTGATCGCGCTGACCGTGTTCAGCGATACGGCGTTGAAAGAAGTTTTCGGGCGCGTCCGGCCGGCACTGGTGCCCTGGCTCGATAATCCGGCCAACCTGTCCTATCCCAGCGGCCATTCGGCAAATTCCATGGTCGTGCTGTTGTTGTCGGCGCTGCTGATCGCAGACCGACGGCTGGTCGGGGCGGCGATCGCGCTGGCGGCGGCGGTCGGCATTTCGCGGGTTTCGCTGGGGGTGCACTGGCCAAGCGATGTTGTCGGCGGCTGGATGTTCGGTGGCGGTGCGGCGCTGGTGGGAGCCAGCCTGTCGCGGCGGACCCAAACGCGCCCCACGAGCGTAGGGTCGGCATGAAACCCGGAAACACCCGCGTGCTGATCGTCGCGCTCGCAGCCAACCTCGGCATAGCCATCGCCAAATTCGGGGCGGCGGCGCTGACGGGATCGTCGGCCATGCTGACCGAGGGCGTCCACAGCCTGGTCGATTCCACCAACCAGTTGCTGCTGCTTTATGGGCAGAAGCGCTCGGTCAAGGCGCCCGATTCACGCCATCCGGGCGGCTATGGCCGGGAATTGTATTTCTGGAGCTTCGTGGTTGCGCTGCTGGTGTTCGCATTGGGGGCGGGCGTCTCGGTCTACGAGGGCATCTTGCACATGCTTGATCCCGAACCGGCGGCCGATCCGTTAATAGCCTACGGCGTGTTGCTGGTCGCTTTCGTGCTCGAGGGTGGTTCGACGTTCGCCGCGTTCAAGGAGTTCGACGGTGCGCGCCAAGGCAAGAGCTGGTGGCAGGCGCTGACGGGGACCAAGGACGCAACGCTGGTGATCGTGCTGCTCGAAAACGGCGCGGCGATGGCCGGGCTGGTGGTCGCGGGCGTCGGACTGGCGTTGGCGCAAGTCACCGGCAACCCGCATTTCGACGGCGCGGCCTCCATCGTGATCGGCTTGCTGCTGGGCATGGTCGCGATATTTCTGGCGCGCGAGGCCAAGGGGCTGTTGATCGGCGAGGCAGCCGACCCGGCATTAGTGATGGGTCTGCGCGAGGCAGCCTCGCGGGCCGGGGTGATGCGGGTGGGCGAAGTCATCACGGTCCACAATGCGCCCGACCAGATCGTCGCGGCCATGAGCGTGGACTTCGACAACCGCATTTCGGCAGGCGAGGTCGAGCGGATCATTGCGGCGATCGAGGCTGATGTCGGGAAGCAGTTCCCGGCGGTGACGCGGCTTTATATCCGGCCGGTGGAGATCGAACCGGGGTCGTTGCGCCGATAGACGAGGCGAAAGCGGTCGGCTCCGGTGCGCAACTTCAGGACCAGATGGTAATCGCGTGCCAATGCCCGATCCAGCGCCGCCTGCGTCGCCTGATTCCGCAACCAGAAAAGCGGGCGGTCGCTGACGACGGCATCGGGATGCTGGGCCATGATGCGGTTGACCTCCGCGACCGGGTCGACCCCCAGCGCAGGCGCATCGGTCGCCGTGTTCAGGTGGCCTGGAAAAGCGAACCGGGTTAGCAGGCAGGAATTCGTCAACAGATAGAGCGCCGGGAAACCGTCGTGCACATACAGGCAATGGGGAACCGGACCGATCGCCGCCATCATGGCCTTGCCTTCGGCCGGGCCACCCTTTTGCCACTGATAGACCCCCAGCAGGATCTGGCCTGAAACAGCGCCGACGATGAGCAGCGTGACCGTCAAGCGACGAAACTTTTGCGCAGCGGGTGCAGCGATAACCATCAGCGGCAACACCAGTGCGATGCAGTAATGCGGGCTGAAGCGGTTGAAGATCATCACGGCAGTCAGCGCGCAGACGAACCAGATGCGACAGAAGGCCAGTACCCCGTTCGGTTCGTCCCGCCGCCAGCGGGTCGCAAAGGCGGCCGCAAGGGGGATCAGCAATATACCCATGCATGTCGCCAGGTCTCCCATGCGGTCGAGGAACGGGGCATTACCCTGGCGGAAGATCGAGATGAAATTGGCGAAGATATACGCGTCGAGGTGCCCAATCCGCGCATAGACGGCGATTGCGACGAGTGTGGGGATCAGAGCGATCAGCGCCCAGCAGAAAGCGAAACCGCACAACCGAAGCAGGCTGCGGTCGGTCCGCCACGCCGCCAGTAGGAGGTAGCAGGCAAAGAAAATACCTTCGAACGCGACTGTGTATTTAATCTGGATCGCCAGACCGACCAGCGCCATGGCCAGCACGCCGCGCAAGAACAGCGAAATCCGCGACGCCGACCCGCCATCGAGCGCGATCAGCGCTGCCAGCGCCATTGGGAGATTGTAGAAAACCGACGACTGCCCGCCTTCTCCCTGCAGCAGTCCCGCCCAAATAATGTATCCGATCGCCGCTGCCCAGGCGCCAAAACCATCGGCTTTCAGACGAACTGCCAGCGTCCGGACAAGTGCCGCCGTAGCCGCGACGACCGCGGTGGCCACGAGTTGGTAAGCAAGGACATTTTCTCCGAGCGTCGCCCGGATCGCATAATAGATCACGAACAACCCGACCGGCTTGCGATCCCAGATATCGACATAGGGAATGGCGCCATGAAACATTCGGTCGCCAACGAGCCGATAGAATTGCTCATCGAACTCGACGAAGGGATTGCCGAACGTGTAGGCGCGCAGGATCACCGCGATTACGAACAGCAGAAGGAACGTTGGTAGTGGCGCGGTCGGCAACCGCCGTTCGATGTCGCTCAACGCTTGCGCCAAGTCAGCACCGACGACGCCGCGAAGTTCCAGACCGATCCGACCGCTGCACCGGCAACACCCGCCAGCCACCAGCTATAATGGCTGTTGAACGCAATCGACCCGACTCCGACATTGGCAATCGCCCCGATCCCGCAGACCGCGTAAAAGCTGATCAGGCCCCACACCCAAGCGGCCCCCTTCAGGCGACGGTCGCGATAGGTGAGCGTGTTATTGAGCACGAAATTGAATGAGATCGCGCCGACCACCGCAATCGCCATGGCGGTGCTGAAGCTAGCTCCAAAACCAAGCCCGATGCGGAGCAAGCCGAGATGCACGAGCAGCCCGAGCGCACCGACCAACCCGAACATCAGCAACCGGGCGGGGATCCAGCGGCCGATGCTCTTGTCGGCCAGCATAAGCGCGAAATCGACGGCGACGGTGCTGTCGAGTTTGCTGGTTCCCGCATTGCGCGTGCGGAAGGTGAAGGGCAATTCGACGATCTTCAGCGGCTGCGGGGCCGAGACGAGCAGGTCGAGCAGGATCTTGAAGCCCATGCTCGACAGTTTGGGGAGCGCCGCAATGACAAGCTCGCGTCGGATTGCGAAAAAGCCACTCATCGGGTCGGCGACATCGACCTTCAGCAGGCGTTTCGATAGGGTGGTGGCGACGCGGCTGCCCCGCGCGCGGGTCGCGTTCCAGTCGCCGACCGACCCGTCGGCAACATAGCGCGACCCAATGGCAACGTCCGCCGCGCCACTTGAGACGGCGGCGATCAGGCGGGGCAGGAGGCTCTCGTCATGCTGCATATCGGCGTCGATGACCGCCACGACCGGCGCCACGGTGGCAAGCGCACCTTCGACGACCGCGCTGGACAGGCCCCGCCTGCCGTAACGGCGGATCAGGCGAATATCGCGACGGTCGGTAGCGGCGACGGCAACGGCTTCGGGAGTGCCATCCGCCGACCAGTCATCGACGAAGATGATCTCGTAACGCGTGCCCGTCAGTGCCACGTCAAGTGCAAGCACCATCGCCGCGATATTGCCCGCTTCATTGAGGGTGGGGACGATGATCGCGACGTCGAGCGGCGCGGACGGCATCTGTGCAGGGTTATGTTGAAGGACGTTCATAGGCATAGCGGCTTCGCATAGGGGCGGGCGGTGCGGTTCGCAATCGCACGCTGCGCAATGTTGACCCACTTCGACTCCTGCGTTAAGGGCCACCCTCGCTTCGCACGACCCCTTTGCGAGTCTGGCGAGACGAAAGCTTGAACATTGCCGATGCGTGATGGGCCTGGGGGGCAGTTGCCACCCGGCTTAAACGCGTTCCCGGCAAAGTAACCGCAATGAAAAGGTGAAGGCTTCAAATGCCGACGATTAACCAGTTGATCCGCAAAGGTCGCGACCCGCAGAAGGCCAAGTCCAAGGTCCCTGCGATGGAAGCAAATCCGCAGAAGCGGGGCGTTTGCACGCGCGTCTACACGACGACCCCGAAAAAGCCGAACTCCGCGCTTCGCAAGGTGGCCAAAATCCGTCTGACTAACCAGCGCGAAGTCATCAGCTATATTCCGGGTGAAGGTCACAACCTGCAGGAGCATTCGGTCGTGCTGATCCGTGGTGGTCGTGTTCGCGATCTTCCCGGTGTGCGCTACCACGTCCTGCGCGGTGTCCTGGATACCCAGGGTGTCAAGAATCGCAAACAGTCACGTTCCAAGTACGGCGCCAAGCGTCCGAAGTAAGCCGCCGGTTTTTGCTGGCATTGAAGGCTGAAGTTTAGAAGGAAATTGAAATGGCACGTCGTCGTCGTCCCGAAAAGCGGGAAATCCTGCCTGATCCACGCTTTGGCGATCAGGTTCTGTCGAAATTCATGAACAGCGTCATGCTGGACGGCAAGAAAGCCGTTGCCGAGAACATCGTTTACAGCGCGATGGAAACCGTCGAAGCGCGCGCCAAGCGCGATCCGATCGGTGTGTTCCACGATGCGTTGAACAACGTGAAGCCCGGCATCGAGGTCCGTTCGCGCCGCGTCGGTGGTGCCACTTACCAGGTGCCTGTCGAAGTGCGTACGGAGCGTTCGCAGGCACTGGCCATTCGTTGGCTCATCACGGCGGCGCGTGCGCGGTCGGAGCACACGATGTCGGCACGTCTCTCGGGTGAATTGATGGACGCCGCGAACAATCGCGGTAACGCCGTCAAGAAGCGCGAAGACACGCATCGGATGGCAGAAGCCAACCGCGCCTTCTCGCATTACCGCTGGTAGTCACTATATAATTCGAAGCCGGGTTGTCATGGCCCGGCTTTCACTTTTTCCGGAGTTACCGTCATGGCCCGCAGCCATCCGCTCAGCATGTATCGCAATATCGGCATCATGGCGCACATCGACGCCGGCAAGACGACGACGACAGAGCGGATTCTGTACTACACCGGCAAGTCCTACAAGATCGGCGAAGTGCATGAAGGCACCGCGACGATGGACTGGATGGAGCAGGAGCAGGAGCGCGGGATCACGATCACCAGCGCCGCCACGACGTGCTTCTGGAACGATCACCGCATCAACATCATCGACACGCCGGGCCACGTCGATTTCACAATCGAAGTCGAGCGTTCGTTGCGCGTCCTCGATGGTGCGGTCGCTTGTTTCGACGGCGTTGCCGGTGTCGAGCCGCAGTCCGAGACCGTCTGGCGCCAGGCCGACAAATATAAAGTGCCGCGCATGTGCTTCGTCAATAAGCTCGATCGCACCGGCGCGAATTTTGAGCGTTGCGTTGCCATGATCAAGGATCGCCTGGGCGCGCGTCCTGCTGTCTTGTATCTGCCGATCGGTATCGAGGGCAGCTTTAAGGGCCTCGTTGATCTGGTCGAGAACCGCGCGATTATCTGGCTTGAGGAATCGCTGGGCGCGAAGTTCGAATATCAGGACATTCCGGCAGAGCTCGCCGATGCCGCAGCGACCGCTCGTTCGGAACTGATCGAGATGGCCGTCGAGCAGGACGACGATATCATGGAAGCCTATCTGGAAGGCACCGAGCCCGACACCGCGACGCTTAAAGCGCTGATCCGCAAGGGCACGCTGGCATTTGCGTTCGTTCCGGTGCTGTGCGGTTCGGCTTTCAAGAACAAGGGTGTCCAGCCTTTGCTCGACGCCGTTGTCGACTATCTGCCGTCGCCGCTCGACGTTCCAGCCGTACAAGGCACAAAGCTTGACGGTGAGACGGTCGAATCGCGCGAGACCAACGACGAGGCACCGTTCTCGGCGCTGGCGTTCAAGGTGATGAACGATCCCTTCGTCGGTACGCTGACCTTTGCCCGCATCTATTCGGGCAAGTTGGATACGTCTTCGATCGTGTTGAACTCGGTCAAGGACAAGAAGGAAAAGGTCGGCCGCATGCTGTTGATGCACGCCAACGACCGTGAGGACATTCAGGTGGCCTATGCAGGCGATATTGTCGCACTCGCCGGCCTAAAGGACACGACGACGGGTGAGACCTTGTGCGCGCTGAACGCACCGATCATCCTTGAGCGCATGGAGTTTCCGGACCCCGTCATCGAAGTTGCCGTGGAGCCAAAGACCAAGGCCGACCAGGAAAAGATGGGCATCGCGCTCAATCGCCTGGCCCGCGAGGATCCTTCGTTGCGCGTTTCGACCGATCACGAATCGGGCCAGACGATCATCAAGGGTATGGGTGAGCTTCACTTGGAGATCACCGTCGATCGCATGCGTCGTGAGTTCAAGGTCGAGGCCAACGTCGGTGCGCCTCAGGTCGCCTATCGCGAGTATCTCGGCAAGACGGTCGACATCGATTATACTCACAAGAAGCAGTCGGGGGGTTCGGGCCAGTTCGGTCGCGTCAAACTGACTTTGGTCCCCGGCGAGCGTGGCACCGGTGTGCTGTTCTTCGACGAGGTCAAGGGCGGAAATATTCCCAAGGAATATATCCCGTCGGTTGAAAAGGGTATGCGCGAAATCGCTAACACCGGATCGCTCATCGGTTTCCCGATCATCGATTTTGAAATCCATCTGACCGACGGCGCCTACCATGATGTCGATTCGTCGGCGTTGGCGTTTGAAATCACCGGACGTGCCGCGATGCGCGAAGGTGCCCAAAAGGCTGGCATCAAGTTGCTCGAGCCGATCATGAAGGTCGAAGTCGTTACCCCGGAAGATTATCTGGGCGACGTCATCGGCGACATGAATTCACGGCGCGGGCAGATCCAGGGCACCGACAGCCGCGGTAACGCCCAGACCGTTGAGGCGATGGTGCCGCTGGCCAACATGTTCGGCTACGTCAACCAGTTGCGCTCATTCACGCAGGGACGTGCACAATACAGCATGGAATTTTCGCATTACGAGGAAGTTCCGACCAACGTTGCTGAAGAAATCAAAGCGAAGCTGGCATAATCGTAAAATTGTCATTATGGGCCACGCCGCACCGGCGCGGCGCGCCCGCAGATATTTGAAAAACGAAGGTAGGAAATCATGGCAAAAGCAAAGTTCGAGCGGACCAAGCCGCATTGTAACATCGGCACCATCGGTCACGTCGATCATGGCAAGACATCGCTGACGGCTGCGATCACGAAAGTGCTTGCGGAGACCGGCGGCGCGACTTTCACTAGCTATGCCAACATCGACAAAGCTCCCGAAGAGCGCGAGCGCGGCATCACCATTTCGACCGCACACGTCGAATATGAAACCGCGGCACGTCACTATGCGCACGTCGATTGCCCGGGCCATGCCGATTATGTGAAGAACATGATCACGGGCGCGGCGCAGATGGATGGCGGCATTTTGGTTGTGTCCGCGACTGATGGCCCAATGCCACAGACTCGCGAGCACATTCTGCTCGCGCGCCAGGTCGGCGTTCCCCAGCTCGTCGTGTTCATGAACAAGGTCGATCTGGTCGATGACCCGGAAATCCTGGAACTTGTCGAGATGGAGATCCGCGAGCTGCTCTCAAAGTATGATTTCGATGGCGACAACATCCCCATCATCCAGGGTTCGGCGGTTTGTGCGCTCGACGACAAGCAGCCTGAGATCGGCCATGATGCCGTTCTTCGCCTGATGGAGGCTGTCGACAGCTGGATTCCACAGCCTGCTCGCCCGCTCGACAAGCCATTCCTGATGCCAATCGAGGATGTATTCTCGATCTCGGGTCGTGGTACGGTTGTGACGGGTCGCGTCGAGACTGGCATCGTCAAGGTCGGTGAAGAAGTGGAGATCGTCGGTCTGAAGGATACCAAGAAGACCGTCGTGACCGGCGTCGAGATGTTCCGCAAGCTGCTGGATCAGGGCCAGGCCGGCGACAACATCGGCGCGCTGATCCGCGGTGTTGGCCGTGAAGAAGTCGAGCGTGGCCAGGTTCTTTGCAAGCCCGGCTCGATCAAGCCGCACACCGAGTTCCAGTCGGAAGTCTATGTTCTGTCGAAGGACGAGGGTGGCCGTCACACGCCGTTTTTCGCAAACTATCGTCCGCAGTTCTACTTCCGTACGACCGACGTGACCGGTGAAGTTGTCCTGCCTGAAGGCACTGAAATGGTCATGCCAGGCGACAACGTCCAGCTGGGCGTCAAACTCATCGCGCCGATCGCGATGGAGCAGGGGCTGCGCTTCTCAATCCGCGAGGGCGGCCGCACGGTCGGCTCCGGGGTTGTGGCTTCGATCACGAAGTAATATACGCGCTACCAAGCCGCTCGACTCTTACCAGGGTCGGGCGGTTTGCTATTTATGTAAGCCCGAATAATCGGGTCGGCTCTTTCGTATCGGTATGGACATGGAAACGCAGAATATCCGCATTCGCCTGAAGGCATTCGATCATCGTGTGCTCGATCAGGCCACTGGCGATATTGCCGATACGGCAAAGCGCACAGGCGCTCTCATCCGTGGTCCAATTCCATTGCCCACGCGCATCGAGAAATTCACCGTGAACCGCGGTCCGCACATCGACAAGAAGTCGCGCGAGCAGTTCGAAGTCCGCACCTACAAGCGTCTCTTGGATATCATTCAGCCGACCCCTCAGACGGTCGATGCTCTGATGAAGCTAGATCTGGCAGCAGGGGTAGACGTAGAGATACGTTTGGCCTAATAGCCTGTCTCCGCAGCGTTCCTCACGGATTCGCAAGCGGAGAGATTCGGGATACCGCCCAGCTTGCTGGGGTCTGCGTCCCCCGTCTCCTCCCACGGGAGGAACTAGCCCTGACGGGGACACGCATTTATATCTGGGGCTGAGGCAAGCCCGTAGGGAATAGTCCTTGCGGGCCTCTGTTGCATTTGAGGAGCATGGTCATGCGCACTGGCGTGATCGCGAAGAAAATGGGGATGACCCGCTTGTTCCAGGATGACGGTCGCCATGTGCCCGTCACCGTTCTGGCGCTTGAGAATAATCAGGTGATTTCCCAGCGCACTGCTGATCGTGACGGTTATGTCGCGGTTCAGGTCGGTGCTGGCACCGCGAAAGCCAAGAACGTTGCAAAACCACAGCGCGGTCACTTCGGTAAGGCCGAAGTCGAGCTGAAGGCGCGCGTTCATGAATTCCGAGTGTCGGAAGATGCCCTCGTCGATGTTGGCGCAGAAATCTCTGCGGACCATTTTGTCGCAGGGCAAATGGTTGATGTCACGGGTCACACGCAGGGCAAGGGCTTTCAGGGCGGCATGAAGCGCTGGAATTTCGGCGGTCTGCGCGCAACCCACGGTGTGTCGGTGTCTCACCGCTCGTTGGGTTCAACCGGACAGCGCCAGGATCCGGGCAAGGTTTTCAAGGGCAAGAAGATGGCCGGCCACATGGGCGACCGTCAGCGTACCCAGCAGAACCTCGAGATCGTATCGACCGACGTCGAACGCGGCCTGTTGTTCGTCAAGGGTTCGGTTCCTGGATCGAAGGGAACTTGGCTGATGGTCAAGGACGCGACGAAGATCGCGCGCCATGCTGATGCCCCTTATCCTGCATCGATCAAGACGGCTGCCAACGATGGCGCCAATACCGCAGCGGACACGCCTGCCGAAGTCGTGGTGACGACTGATGCTGCGACCGACGGCCAGGAGGGCTGATCATGAAACTGCAAGTTCAGACTCTCGACGGCGCCAAGTCGACCTCCGACGTTGAATTGAACGAGGACGTCTTTGGCCTTGAGCCACGCGCCGACATTCTTCACCGCGTTGTCGTCTGGCAGCTCGAGAAGCGTCGTGCCACCGCTCGTGGCACGCGCGAGCGTTCCGATGTCGCGCGGACCGGCAAGAAGTTCGGTAACCAGAAGGGTGGAGGTACTGCCCGTCACGGTAACCGTCGCGCACCAACTTTCATCGGTGGTGGTAAAGCGCATGGTGCACG
Organism: Sphingomonas sp.; assembly: GCF_025353885.1. Taxonomy (GTDB): domain Bacteria; phylum Pseudomonadota; class Alphaproteobacteria; order Sphingomonadales; family Sphingomonadaceae; genus Sphingomonas_O. The sequence continues at coordinate 15,630 of NZ_JANXNX010000111.1, forward strand.
TGTGCGTGACTTCAATCCATCGCTCAACAAGAAAATCCGCGCGATGGGCTTGAAAATGGCGCTGTCGTCAAAGATCAAGGATGGCACTCTGATCGTCATGGACAATCTGGCTGTCGAGAATGGCAAGACCAGGAACCTGTTTGCCAATCTGGCGAACTTGGGCTTCGGCAAGACCACTTTGGTGATTGACGGTGATGTCGTCGACACGAGCTTTGCGCTCGCATGCGGCAATATCCACACGATCAATGTCATGCCCGCAGTGGGCGCGAACGTTTACGACATTCTGAAAGCTGAAACGCTGGTCCTGACCCGCGCGGCAGTCGAAAAGCTGGAGGCGCGGTTCAATGGCTAAGTTTGGTCGGGCTGTTAAGCCCGTCAAAGCGGGCGCTGGCGTCGAGATACGTCACTACGACGTAGTCGTGGCCCCGTACATCACCGAGAAATCGACGATGATGAGCGAATACAACGCGGTTGTTTTCAAGGTTGCGAACGATGCCACCAAGCCGCAGATCAAGGCTGCGGTCGAGGCGCTGTTTGCTGTCACTGTGATGAAGGTGAATACCATCGTCCAGAAGGGCAAGATTAAGAAGTGGAAGGGCACGCCCTACACCCGCTCGGATTTCAAAAAGGCAATCGTGACGCTGGCCGCTGGCCAGTCAATCGACGTGACCACGGGAATTTAAGCCATGGCACTTAAGCATTATAACCCGACCAGCCCGGCTCGACGCGGACTCATCCTCGTCGACAAGTCGTCGCTGTGGAAGGGCAAGCCCGTCAAGATGCTTACCGAAGGTAAGCACAAGACCGGTGGTCGCAACAACAAGGGTCATGTGACGTCGCGCGGTATCGCGGGCGGTCACAAGCAGAGCTATCGCTTCATCGACTTCAAGCGTCGCAAATGGGACACTGAAGGCACGGTCGAGCGGCTCGAATACGACCCGAACCGCACCGCGTTCATCGCTCTCATCAATTATCCCGACGGCGAGCAGAACTACATTATCGCACCGCAGCGTCTGGCGGTCGGTGACAAGATCATCGCAGCCAAGAAAACCGACGTTAAGCCGGGCAATGCGATGGAACTGTCATCGGTTCCGGTCGGCACAATCGTCCACAACGTGGAAATGAAGCCAGGCAAGGGCGGTCAAATCTCTCGTTCGGCAGGCACCTATGTGCAGGTTGTCGGTCGCGATCGTGGCATGGTGATCGTTCGCCTGAATTCGGGTGAGCAGCGTTACATTCACGGCACGTGCATGGCGACGGTGGGCGCGGTATCCAATCCGGATAACGCGAACACGAACCTCGCCAAGGCTGGTCGCAATCGCTGGAAGGGTATCCGCCCGCTGACACGCGGTGTCGCAAAGAACCCGGTCGACCATCCGCACGGCGGTGGTGAAGGCCGGACCTCCGGTGGTCGTCACCCAGTGACGCCATGGGGCAAGCCGACCAAGGGTGCCCGTACCCGTTCGAATAAATCGACCGACAAGATGATCATCCGGTCGCGTCACGCCAAGAAGAAGAGGTAGTCATGGCCCGTTCCGTCTGGAAAGGTCCGTTCGTTGACCTGCATCTGCTGAAAAAAGCAGAAACCGCGCAGGATACGAACGCCCGCGCTCCGATCAAGACCTGGTCGCGTCGTTCGACGATTCTGCCGCAGTTCGTCGGTCTGACGTTCAGCGTCTACAACGGTCGTAAATTCGTTCCCGTATCGGTGAACGAAGATATGGTCGGCATGAAGCTCGGCGAGTTCGCTCCCACGCGCTATTTTCCCGGTCATGCTGCGGACAAGAAGGGCAAGCGCTGATGTCGAAGTCCGTCAACTCACGCCGCGTCGCCGATAATGAAGCGCTGGCAACTTCGACCGCGATCCGCGGTTCGGCCCAGAAACTTGGTCTGGTTGCAACCCTCATCCGCGGTCGCAAGGCCGGCGATGCGATGAACATCCTGAAGTTCTCGACCAAGGGCATGGCGATCGATGTTCGCAAGTGCCTGGCATCGGCTATCGCCAACGCCGAGAACAACCATAACCTGGATGTCGATGCGCTCGTCGTTGTCGAAGCCAGTGTCGGCAAGGGACTGTCGATGAAGCGTTTCGCAACCCGCGCACGCGGTCGTTCGACGCAGATCGTCAAGCCGTTCAGCCGTCTTCGTGTCGTGGTACGCGAAGTGCAGGAAGTGGAAGCCTAACATGGGTCAGAAATCAAATCCGATCGGGCTTCGGCTTCAGATCAACCGCACATGGGACAGCCGTTGGTACGCCGAGGGTAACGACTATGGTCGGTTGCTACTGGAAGACCTCCGAATTCGTATGCACATCTTCAAGTCGCTGCCACAGGCCGCGATATCGAAGGTTGTCATCGAGCGTCCTGCCAAGCTTTGCCGCATCTCGGTCTATGCTGCGCGCCCCGGCGTCATCATCGGCAAAAAGGGTGCGGACATCGAAAGGCTGCGTCAGACGATCAGCAAGATGACTTCTTCCGACGTGTCGCTGAACATCGTCGAGATCCGCAAGCCCGAAATCGACGCCAAGCTCGTCGCGCAGGGCGTTGCCGATCAGCTGGAGCGTCGTATCGCATTCCGTCGTGCCATGAAGCGTGCCGTTCAATCGGCGCTGCGTCTTGGTGCTGAGGGCATCCGGATCACCTGCGCGGGTCGTCTGGGTGGGGCCGAAATCGCACGGACCGAATGGTATCGTGAGGGTCGGGTTCCGCTGCACACGCTGCGCGCCCATGTCGATTATGCCGAGCATGAAGCACATACCGCCTATGGCGTGTGCGGCGTGAAGGTGTGGATTTTCAAGGGCGAGATCCTGGGTCACGATCCACTTTCGCAAGAACGGCTGATGATGGAAGCGCAAACTTCCGGCGTCCGTCCGGCTCGTTGAGGACAGATAGATGCTTCAACCAAAACGCACTAAATTCCGCAAAGCCTTCAAGGGTCGTATCAAGGGCGACGCAAAGGGCGGCACAGACCTGAACTTTGGCTCTTATGGGCTGAAGGCAATGGAGCCAGATCGTTTGACCGCTCGCCAGATTGAAGCGGCGCGCCGCGCGATCACGCGCCACATCAAGCGTCAGGGTCGTTTGTGGATCCGCATTTTTCCCGATGTGCCAGTTTCGGCAAAGCCTGCCGAAGTTCGCATGGGCAAGGGCAAGGGCTCGCCGGAGTATTGGGCCGCTCGTGTGAAGCCGGGTCGGATTTTGTTCGAACTGGACGGTGTTCCAGGCCCGATTGCGGCGATTGCGTTTAGCCGCGCGATGGAAAAGCTGCCGATCAAGACCAAGGTCGTTGCCCGCCTGGGTGACTTCTCTCACTTGGGAGCCAAATAAAATGGCCAAGATTGCCGACTTGACTGCGAAGACCAGCGATGAGCTGTCGTCGCAACTGGGCGAGCTGAAGCGCGAGGCGTTCAACCTCCGTTTTCAGGCTGCGACCAACCAGCTCGAAAAACCTTCGCGGGTGCGCGAAGTCCGCCGCACGATCGCACAGATCAAGACGCTTCAGACCGCGCGTGTCGCGGCTGAAGCGAAGTAAGGAAGACTAGAGATGCCAAAGCGCGTTCTCACCGGTGTCATCGTTTCCGACAAGGGAGACAAGACGGTGGTGGTCAATGTCGAGCGGAAGGTTAAGCACCCTCTGTACGGCAAGATCATTCGTCGCACCAAAAAATACCATGCCCATGACGAGGGCAATGTTTTCAAGCTTGGCCAGATCGTGCGCATCGAAGAGTGCAAGCCGCTGTCGAAGCTGAAGACCTGGATCGTGATCGACGGTAGCGGCGTTGCCGATACCGGCGTTGAAGACAACGCGTAAGGAAGGACTGAACCATGATTCAAATGCAGTCCAACCTGGACGTAGCCGATAACTCTGGCGCCAAGCGCGTGCAGTGCATCAAGGTCCTCGGTGGGTCGAAGCGTCGCTTTGCCGGTGTCGGCGATGTGATCGTCGTTTCCATCAAGGAAGCCGCTCCCCGTGGCAAAGTGAAGAAGGGTGATGTGCATCGTGCGGTCATCGTTCGCACGGCCAAGGACATCCATCGCGCTGATGGCTCGACGATTCGCTTTGACGGCAATGCTGCAGTGCTGGTGAACAAGAACGAGGAGCCGATCGGCACACGTATCTTTGGGCCAGTCTGTCGTGAGTTGCGCGCCAAGAATTACATGAAGATTATCTCGCTCGCTCCGGAGGTGCTGTAATGTCGGCGCTGAAGATTAAAAAAGGCGACAAAGTGGTGGTTCTGTCCGGCAAGGACAAGGGCAAACATGGTGAAGTGACCAAATCGTTCCCAAAGGACGGCAAGGTCGTCGTGTCGGGCGTGAACATCGCAACGCGTCATCGCAAGGCGAGCCAGGAGAACCCGCAGGGCGGTCTCGACCGGTTCGAAGCACCGATGCATGTTTCGAAGGTCGCGCTCGAAGACCCGAAGACGGGCAAGCCCACGCGCGTTCGTTTTGAAATTCAGGACGGCAAGAAAGTCCGGGTAGCAGTACGCTCCGGGGAGACGATCAATGGTTAAGGCAGCTGAACGCAGCAAGCCCCGCATGCAGGGCATTTATGACGAGCGCATTGTCAAGGCGATGACCGAGAAGTTCGGTTATACCAATACGATGCAGGTCCCACGTCTGGTGAAGATCGTGCTCAACATGGGTGTCGGCGATGCGACGCAGGACAAGAAGAAGGTCGACCAGGCCGCCGGCGAAATGGAATTGATCGCAGGCCAGAAGCCCGTCGTGACCAAGGCCAAGAAGTCGGTTGCTCAGTTCAAGCTGCGCGAAGGCATGCCAATCGGCTGCAAGGTTACCTTGCGTCGCGACCGGATGTATGAGTTTCTGGACCGCTTTATCACTATCGCGCTTCCTCGCGTACGCGACTTTCGTGGCCTGAATGACAAGAGCTTCGATGGCCGTGGCAATTATGCCTGCGGTATCAAGGAGCAGTTGATCTTCCCCGAAATCTCCTACGATCGGGTCGATACGATTCGCGGAATGGATGTAATCGTGGCGACAACGGCGACGACCGATGAAGAAGCGCGCGAGTTGCTTCGTCTGTTCGGCTTTCCGTTCCCGATTGAAGAAGCGGCTGCAGAAAAGAAGGCGGCATAAATCATGGCAAAGAAAAGTTCGATCAACAAGAACGAGAAGCGCAAGGCGATGGTGAAGCAATACGCTCCCAAGTTTGCAGCGCTTCGTGCCATCGCTGACGATAAGAACGCGGAAGACGGTGATCGCCTGATGGCGCGCCTGAAGATGTCGGCTCTGCCGCGCAACGCCAATCCGACGCGGGTTCGGAACCGGTGCGAAATCACCGGCCGCCCCCGCGCCTATTATCGCAAATTCCGCCTCTGTCGTATTCAGCTGCGTGATCTGGCCAATAAGGGCCTGATCCCCGGTGTTACGAAGTCGAGCTGGTAAGGGTTAAGATATGTCATTGACCGATCCCCTGGGTGATATGCTCACCCGCATCCGCAACGGGCAGCAGGCGCGCAAGGACTCAGTGATGAGCCCGGCGTCGAAGCTCCGAACGCGCGTGCTCGACGTGCTTCAGCGTGAAGGCTATATCCGCGGCTATTCGGAAGAAGAGCTTGCCGGGCATGGTGGCATTCGCATCGAGCTCAAATATTTCGAGGGCCAGCCAGCGATCCGCCACGTGGCGCGTGTGTCGAAGCCGGGTCGTCGCGTGTATTCGGGGTCGAAGGAACTTCCCCGGGTCCGCAACGGTCTCGGTATCACTATAGTCTCGACGCCACGCGGCGTGCTTTCCGATGCGGAAGCACGGGAGCATAATGTCGGCGGCGAAATCCTTGCGGAGGTATTCTGATGAGCCGCATCGGTAAAAAGGCCGTTCCGGTTCCGGCCGGCGTCACCGCCTCGATCGATGGCGGGCTGCTTTCGGTCAAGGGTCCGAAAGGCACGCTGACGCTGTCGCTAGCAGACGACGTGACTTACGCGGTCGAGGATGGCACCATTTCGGTTAAGCCAGCCAACGCCACGAAGCGCGCTCGCTCTTTTTGGGGCATGCAGCGGACGCTGGTCCAGAACCTGGTCACCGGCGTGACTGATGGTTTTACCAAGACACTGGAAATCACTGGCGTCGGTTATCGTGCGAGTTCGCAGGGCGCAAAGCTGAAATTGCAGCTTGGTTATTCGCATGATGTGGATATCGACGTGCCTTCGGACCTGGACGTGAAGACGCCAGACCAGACGACGATCCACATCACCGGCATCGATAAGCAGAAGGTCGGGCAACTGGCTGCTGAGATCCGCCGCTGGCGCAAGCCGGAGCCTTACAAGGGCAAGGGCATCAAATATCGCGGCGAGTATATCTTCCGCAAAGAAGGTAAGAAGAAGTAATGGCAAAGCTGTCACTTTTCGCGAAACGCCGTCAGCGCGTTCGCACCAAGCTGCGCGCGAAGGGCAGTTTGCGCCCGCGTTTGTCGATCCATCGCTCGGGTCGCCATATCTATGCGCAGATCATCGACGACAACGCGGGGACCACGGTCGCTGCGGCATCGAGCCTCGAAAAAGACGCGCGTGCCTCTACAGGCGCGACGATCGACGCGGCAACGGCGGTCGGCAAGACGGTTGCCGAGCGCGCAAAGGCAGCGGGCGTGACGCACGTTGTTTTCGATCGTGGTGGTTTCCTGTTCCATGGCCGCGTGAAAGCGCTCGCCGAAGGTGCACGCGAAGGCGGATTGGAATTCTAAATGGCTGACGAAAACGAAATTCAGGCTGCACCAGCTGCCGACGCAGGTGCTCCGGCGCCGACCGAAGCTCCTCGCGGACGTGGCGGCCCAGGCGGCGGTCCTGGTCGTGGTGGTCCCGGCGGTAATCGCAGCGGTCCTGGCGGCGGTAACAACCGTGGCGGGCGCGACGGCAACAATCGTGGACGTCGCGACAATAATCGTGGCGGCGCGGACGATGGCGGCGAAGAACTGATCGAGAAGCTGGTTCATATTAATCGCGTCTCAAAAACGGTCAAAGGCGGTAAACGCTTTGGATTTGCAGCGCTGGTCGTGGTCGGCGATGGCAAGGGACGTGCAGGCTTTGGGCACGGTAAGGCGCGCGAAGTGCCTGAGGCCATTTCCAAGGCGACTGCGGCTGCGAAAAAGAAAATGATCCGCGTTCCCCTGCGTGAGGGTCGTACTTTGCATCATGACGGCAATGGCCACTTCGGTGCCGGTCGCGTGACGCTGCGCTCGGCACCGCAGGGAACTGGTATCATCGCCGGTGGCCCGATGCGCGCCATTTTCGAATCGCTCGGCGTGGCTGACGTCGTAACCAAGTCGGTGGGCACGTCGAACCCGTACAACATGATCCGCGCAACGTTTGAGGCGTTAGGCGAACAGACGTCGCCAAAGTCGGTTGCACAGCGTCGTGGCAAGAAGATCGTCGATCTTCTTGGTCGTGGTGGTTCGCAGACGGCGGAAGCCGATGCTGCGTTGGTGACGGAGTAAAATCATGGCAACCATCAAGATCAAGCAGACGGGTTCGCCCATCCGCCGGACCGCCAATCAGCGTGCTACGCTGATTGGGCTGGGCCTCAACAAGATGCACAAGGTATCGGAGCTGGAGGACAGCCCCGAGGTCCAGGGAATGATCCGCGCAGTGCGGCATCTGGTCGAAGTGCAGGGCTAAACCGCTCAATCTATCAGCGCGACAAAAGCGAAAGCGAGTGCAATGAAACTTAACGAAATCAGAGATAATGACGGTGCTCGCAAGGGCCGGATGCGCGTAGGACGCGGTATCGGTTCGGGCAAGGGCAAGACCGCCGGACGCGGCCAAAAGGGTCAGACCAGCCGTTCAGGTGTGTCGATCAACGGCTTTGAGGGTGGTCAGATGCCGCTCCACATGCGGTTGCCAAAGCGCGGTTTCAACAACATCTTTGCCCGCGATTGTGCAGAGGTTAACCTCGGCATGATTCAGAAGCTCGTCGATGCGAACAAGCTAGACGTGTCGGCGGTCATCGATCACGAAGCGCTCAAGGCCGTTGGTCTTGCACGTGGCGGCAAGGATGGCGTGCGTTTGCTGGGTAAAGGCGAATTCTCGACCAAGTTGTCGTTCAAGGTTGCCGGTGTCTCTAAGGGTGCCCGCGAGGCAGTCGAGGCTGCTGGTGGTTCGGTTGAAGTGATCGAGCTAGTCTCTGCGGCCGACAAGGCTAAGGCGAAGAAGAACACCGTAAAGTTGCGCAAGAACTAAAACATCTGGCCGGGCTGAACGGGTCGTTTTTTTCTATAGTGGGGAAGACCGAACGCGGCCGGTGCGGCTTTTAGATGTTATGGAGTGCGGGCGTGACAACCCGCATTCACTCCTTATATGAGGCGCTGACAGGGCGTTCCCACGCTCTCACCCGGGACGAATCATCGCAATGGCATCCTCCGCCGCTTCATTATCGAACTCTGGCCTGTCGAAGTTCGCGCAGGCGACCGATCTGCGCAAGCGCCTGTGGTTCACCATAGGCGCGCTCATCGTTTTCCGTCTGTTGAGCCATGTGCCGCTGCCCGGCGTCGATCCTCGCGCGCTGGCCCAATTGTACCAGACCACACAGGGTGGCGTTCTCGACTTTTTTAACACCTTTTCAGGCGGTTCGCTTGAGCGCATGAGTCTCATTGCGCTGGGTGTAATGCCCTACATCACGGCCTCGATTGTCGTGCAGCTTTCGACCTCGCTGTCGCCGACGCTGGCAGCCATCAAGAAAGAGGGTGAAAGCGGGCGCAAGAAGCTGAATCAGTACACGCGCTACGGCACGGTCTTCCTGACTGCGATCCAGGGCTATTTTATCGCGGTCGGGCTTGAAAGCTGGGGTGCGTCTGCGGGTCTTTCGGCAGTGGTCCAGCCTGGCATGCTGTTTCGCATCACCTGCGTCATATCGCTGGTTGGCGGCACTATGTTCCTGATGTGGCTGGGTGAACAGATCACAAGTCGTGGTATCGGCAACGGCGTCTCGCTGATTATCATGGCGGGCATCGTTTCCCAATTACCACGCGCCATCGTCAATCTGTTCGAAGGCGCGCGCAGCGGTTCGATGTCGCCAGTTTCGATCCTGATCATCCTTGTGCTTGTCGTCGCGCTAGTTGCTTTTATCTGCTTTATGGAGCGTGCGCAACGAAGGGTGTTGATACAATATCCCAAGCGACAGACAGCGCGTGGCATGATGCAGGCCGACAAGTCGCATCTGCCATTGAAGATCAACACCGCTGGCGTCATCCCGCCGATTTTCGCCTCATCGCTGCTGTTGATGCCGCTGACGATTGTCCAATTTGCCGGACAGCGCGTCGCAGGGGAAAGCAAATGGGGCGATTTCGTCCTGACGATGACGAGTGCTCTTCAGCACGGGTCGCCGCTCTATATTTCGCTCTATGCAGCCGGCATCGTCTTCTTCAGCTTTTTCTATACTGCTGTGGTTTTCAATCCGGAAGAAACAGCCGATAATCTGAAGCGCTATGGTGGCTTTATCCCGGGCATTCGTCCTGGCAAAAATACTGAGGTCTATCTTGATTATGTGTTGACGCGCATCACGGTGATCGGCGCGGCCTATCTGACACTGATCTGCCTGGTTCCGGAGTTTCTGACATTGCGCATGGGCATTTCGCTCGCGCTCGGCGGTACTAGCCTATTGATCGTTGTGAATGTGACGATGGACACGGTGACGCAGATCCAGAGTCATTTGCTGGCGCATCAATATGGCGACTTGATAAAAAAGGCCAAGCTGAAGGGTGCGCGGACCCGATAACGGCGCGCTTAAGGGGAGACGAAGCTTGTGAATATTATCCTGCTTGGACCGCCGGGAGCGGGGAAGGGGACGCAGGCAACGCGTCTGGTCGATGAGCGGGATATGATTCAGCTTTCCACCGGCGATATGCTGCGCGCTGCACGCGACGCCGGCACGCCGATGGGACTGAAAGCTGCGGCCGTCATGGCAGCCGGCGGCCTGGTGTCCGACGAGATTGTCGATGGCCTGATTGGCGACAAGCTGGATGCGATGCCCGCGACGCAAGGAGCAATCTTTGACGGCTACCCACGGACGGCCGCTCAAGCGATCTCGCTCGATGCCCTGCTGACTGCGCGTGGGCGCAAGCTGGATGCCGTCATCGAACTGGCCGTTGACGAAGATGCGCTGATTGATCGAATTACTGGGCGCTTTACGTGTGCCAAATGCGGTGCCGGTTACCACGATCGTTATAAATTGCCCGAAGTGTCCAGTGTCTGCGACGTTTGCGGATCGACCGAGTTCAGTCGCCGCCCGGATGACAATGCCGAGACGGTTCGAACGCGTATGGCCGAATATCGCGCTAAGACAGCGCCGATCCTGCCGATCTACGAGGCGCGCGGATTGCTGCACAAGATCGACGGGATGGCGGACATAGCAGTCGTGAGCAACGCGATCGAGGCGATTCTGGGATCGGCGAAAACAACCGGCTGAGTCCCCTTCACGCTGGCAGAATTCCTGCTAACGTCCGCGCCGACGCCGCCCCGACTCCAATGAGGGCGGCACTGACGGGTCCATTCTTCAAAACCACCAGAGGGGGGAATGAAATGGCCGTTGTCGATCACGTCGATCTTGAAACTTTTGTCGGAGGCGTAAAAAAGCGCAATCCTGGCCAGCCCGAGTTCGTCCAGGCCGTGACCGAAGTGGCCGAAGATATCTTCGACTTTATGGCGGACAAGGAACAGTACCATAGCGCGCAGATCCTGCGCCGCATTGCTGAGCCCGACCGCGTGATCTCGTTCCGCGTCTGCTGGCAGGATGACAAGGGCAACATCCGCGTCCAACGTGGCTGGCGCATCCAGAACAACAACTCGATCGGACCCTATAAGGGCGGCATCCGCTTTCACCCGAGCGTGACCGAAAGCGTCCTGAAATTCCTGGCGTTCGAGCAAACCTTCAAGAATGCGCTGACCGGACTGCCGATGGGCGGGGGCAAGGGCGGATCGAATTTCAATCCGAAGGGCAAGTCCGATGGCGAGGTCATGCGATTCTGCCAGTCGCTGATGACCGAGCTTTATCGTCACATCGGCGCAGATATTGACGTCCCAGCGGGCGACATCGGCGTGGGCGGTCGTGAGATCGGGTATATGTTCGGCCAATACAAACGGATCACCGGTGAATTTACCGGCGTGCTGACTGGCAAAGGGCTGGAATATGGCGGCTCGCTGATCCGTACCGAGGCGACTGGCTATGGAGCAGTCTATTTCCTGCAGAACATGCTGGCGACCAAGGGCATGACGTTGGAGGGCAAGACGGCTGTCATCTCGGGTTCGGGCAACGTCGCGACCCATGCTGCCGAAAAGGTCACGCAGCTCGGGGGCAAGGTGCTGACGCTCAGCGACAGTGCCGGGTTTATCCATGATCCCGACGGCCTGACGCAGGAAAAGATCGACTGGATCAAGGATCTGAAGAACAAGCGTCGCGGCCGTATTTCCGAATATTGCGACGAATTCACCGGGGCCAGCTTTACTGCGGGGAAGACGCCGTGGGGCGTACCCTGTGATGTCGCGCTGCCCTGCGCGACGCAGAACGAACTGCTGGGACCCGATGCCGAAATGTTGATCGCCAATGGGTGTTTTGCGGTTTCGGAAGGCGCGAATATGCCGACCGATCTGGATGGGGTGCATGTTTTTAAAAAGGCGAAGATCCTGTTTGCTCCGGGCAAGGCAGCAAACGCGGGTGGCGTTGCGGTTTCGGGTCTGGAAATGAGCCAGAACTCGGCGCGGATATCGTGGAAAGAGGAGGAGCTGCAAAAGCTGTTGCTCGACATCATGGCGGGTATCCACAGTCGTTGCATCGAATATGGCACCGACGCGACCGGCTATTGCGACTATGTGAAGGGCGCCAATATCGCCGGCTTCAAAAAGGTTGCCGATGCCATGCTGGCCTATGGAGTGGTGTAGCCGGTAACTCAGAACCGCCGGGTGATAGCAGCGGCCCGGTGTCTCGACTTCCGACGATCGATGACATGCGCACCGCCTGCCGCCAAGCGGATTGGGCGGTGGTGCCGATACGCTGTCAGCAAACAGTCAAAAGACCGGGGCGTCGTGTCTCGCGCGGGAACCCTCGCATCGCGATGTCTGTTGGGTCAGAGAATGACGAGAGGATGCGACCTTGACGGAAAAAACATTTAAAAAAGGTGACAAGGTTGGCTGGGACAGTTCAGGCGGTCACTCGGTCGGAAAAGTCGTCAAGAAAGTAACCACCCCGACCAAGATCAAAGGACATGATGTAGCCGCGTCGAAAGACAATCCTGAGTATATTGTGAAATCGGATAAATCGGGCGGCATTGCGGCGCACAAGCCCGGGAGTTTGAAGAAGGTATAGTCTCGTTCGACTCGCTTGACAGGGTTGCCCAGTCCATCTACGCGAGAGCCATTCCGAACCTTCCGGCAACCGGCGAGCGCTTTTTGCGCGCGTCGGCATTTCGGCGTTTCGGATTTGATGCGAAGAGATGGGGTGTCTTGCCAGCCACCCCGTGGAGCTGAGGAGAAACGAACACATGGCACGTATTGCGGGGGTAAATATCCCCACCAACAAGCGCGTAGAAATCGCGTTGACCTATATTCACGGTATTGGTCGTACCAAGGCTGTCGAGATCACGAAGAAGCTGGGCATCGAGCCAGCACGTCGCGTTCAGGACCTGACCGACCAGGAAGTCCTGTCAATCCGCGAAGCCATCGATGCGGGCTATACCGTCGAGGGCGACCTTCGCCGTTCGGTGTCGATGAACATCAAGCGCCTCATGGACTTGGCCTGCTATCGCGGTCTTCGCCATCGCAAGGGCCTGCCGGTTCGTGGTCAGCGCACGCATACCAATGCGCGCACTCGCAAGGGCAAGGCAAAGCCGATCGCCGGTAAAAAGAAATAAGCAGCGCCTTTCACGGCAGCAGCTTTTTTATAGGACAGCAGATAAATGGCACGCGAACCTCAGCGCATTAAACGGCGTGAACGCAAAAACATCACCTCAGGCGTCGCGCATGTGAACGCCAGTTTTAATAACACAATGATCACCATCACCGACGCCCAGGGCAACGCCATTTCGTGGTCGAGCGCAGGCATGATGGGTTTCAAGGGCAGTCGTAAATCCACGCCTTATGCCGCACAGGTTGCGGCTGAAGACGCCGGCAAGAAGGCTGCCGAACATGGTGTGCGGACGATTGAAGTTGAAGTGAAGGGCCCGGGTTCGGGTCGTGAATCGGCACTTCGGGCCTTGCAGGCCGTGGGTTTCAACATCACGTCGATACGCGATGTGACGTCGATCCCGCACAATGGCGTCCGTCCGTCCAAGCGTCGTCGCGTTTAATTGCTGCGCGACGCAACTGAACTCGATACTCCGGCTGATCCGCTGACGAGCGCATCGCCCAACCCCAAGGGGAACACCGTGGCAGTGAATTCCAAGAATTGGCAGGAACTGAAGAAGCCGACTTCGCTAGAGAAGAAGAGCGGCAGCGACAGCAAGCGCAAGGGCGTGTTTGTTGCCGAGCCGCTTGAGCGGGGCTTCGGCCTGACGCTTGGCAATGCGCTGCGTCGCGTGCTGCTCTCGTCATTGCAAGGCGCGGCAGTCACGTCGATCAAGATCGAGAATGTGCTGCACGAATTCTCGTCGCTGGTTGGCGTACGTGAAGACGTTACCGATATCGTCCTGAACGTTAAGCAGATCGCGCTGCGCATGCAGGGTGAGGGGCCAAAGCGGCTGCAGCTTTCGGCAACGGGTCCTGCTGATGTTACAGCCGGGATGATCGCCATGTCGGGGGACATCGAGGTCATGAACCCCGAACTTCTGATCTGCCATCTCGATGAGGGCGCGACGCTCAACATGGAACTGACGGCAGACGTCGGCAAGGGTTATGTCCCTGCTGCTGCTAACCGTCCGGTCGATGCACCGATCGGCCTCGTGCCCGTCGATGCCCTGTACTCACCGGTTCGGCAGGTTGCTTATAAGGTCGAGAACACCCGCGTTGGGCAGGAACTCGATTACGA
>NZ_JANXNX010000019.1 GCF_025353885.1 Sphingomonas sp.
CGCTGGAACATACCGATCGCCTGCCCTTCGATGATATCGCGGGCCTGCTTCTGCACCTCCGGTTTCTTGCTCTTGGTGTAGCCGATGATGACGTCCATGAGACCATCGGAGATCAGCGGCTGCGGTGACGTGCAAATTTCGCTGTACCTGGAGACCCCCGCCTCGTCGGAGTAAACCTGCCAATCCAGATTGCTCTTTTTGATGCCAGCGATGAGACCGGTGAACGGCGGTGTCTTGCTGCGGGCGACCTTCTTCGCGACCTTCTTGGCCTTCTTCTTTTTGGCCTTCTTGGCCGTGCCGGATCGAATGTCGCGGCGCAGCTTCGCGGCCTGGGCGCGCAGACGCTTCGCGGTGGCCGGGTTCTTCGCCGCCTTGGCTTTGCGGACCAGTGTCGAGGGGGACGTCATGTTTTAACTCCTGTTGCGGGTGGGTTTTGGAGGAGACCGATCTCGTCAATGAGATCGGACAGTGCCAGTCGCATGTCTTTCACGACTGGTGTTGCGGTGGACGATGGATAGCGGCCGACATAACGCGAGCCGAGCGCGATGGCGAGTTTGGCTGACGTGATTCGAGACGCTCTTTTTTCTTCCTCGTGGCTCATAGCTGGCGCAGGCTCCGGCGTTTGCCCGGCGCCGACGTGAGATTCGTCATACGCTCGGGATTGTCCTTGTAGTTTTCAGCGATCTTGCTGAACGGCGGCGGGGAATACGGCTTGCGCGCCAGTGCCGCGCGCTCGGCCTCATCCATCCCAAAATCCACCGGCAACAACCTGCCACCGAACCGCATCTCCAATTCCTCGCGGCTCGGCCGGGGTTGCCGCGGTTTTTCCAGTTCGGCCAACTGTTTTTTGCCCCAATCCTGGTATCGGGTGAAGCGCGCGATGCGCTCGGCCGCTTCGTTGCAAGCCTCGACGATCTCGGCGGGCTTCGGCGGCCACTTACACCGGCGCTGCACCCCCGTCTCCGGGCTCGTCACCTCCCTCACGATCGCCTCCGAGTATCCGCACAGGATAGTCACCATCGTCGCCAGCGCTTCCTTCGGATTGTCGTAGTCGCTCGTCGGGTAGGCTTTGAACAGCAACGTCGCCAACTCGGTCACGAGCCTCAGCTTCTTCAATTCGGCGGTCGAGCTCGGCGATGGCCTCGTTACCGGCTTCAACGATTGAACCGCGGGTAGTCGGAGCTTTTCCATTGGTCCTGCCTCGGGTGAAATTTTTCTGGTTCCGGATGAAGTTGCGGAAGGCCGCGTCGTGGTCGGCGTATTTGGTACCGGTCGATGAGCAGTAGTCGCGGAAGGTCTGCTCGATCGCGTCGATGTTGACGCCCTCGTCGTCGGCCAGGACGTGATGGGCCGCTTTCGGCTTCCAGTCGTCCGGGATCGAGGTCTTCCGGGTTGGTGTTGCCGGCTCACGTCCCCTCGAAACCTGCACGCGCGGCTTGGCCTTCGGCATCACCGGCGGCTTGTTGCGCTCCCAGAACTTCCACCATGTCGCTTTCCAGTCCAGCGACATGGTCCCGCTGTACTGGTAGTGCCGGAAGAAGCGCGACAGGATGCGCTCGACCTCGTCCTTCGAGGAAGCGCCCTCGTTGAAGCAGCGAACGATATCGGCGGCCGTCAGCTTGAAATCCCCTGATAGCTCGCTTTCCCCCTGCGCGAGCGAAGCCGCGTCAGCGGCGTCCTCTCTCTCTAAGGATTCTTTATCCTTAGAGAGAGTATGTGTTTGTGTCTGTGTAGCCGGTTCGGTTACCGGGCCGGTGTCCGTCTCGGTATCCGGAGCGATGATCGGGTCGGTAGTTTTTACCGGCTCGGTGACCGCCTCGGTAACCGTTCGGTATATCGTTCGGTCAACCGAGCGGTCATTTTCGGTTTTTTTGCTTTTACCGGACGTTGTCCGTCCGGTGGTCCGGTCGGTAGACCGGGCGGCCTTCCGCTCGGCACGCGCCGCGACCGCCATTTCGGATGCCTTGACGCGCTGGGCATGCAGTTCCTTGCCCTTGGCGATCTCCTCCTCGCATCGGCTGTGCCAGAGGATGCCGGCCTTGATGGTGAACAGCGGCAGGATCACGCGGCTATGCCGGTTCCAGGCTTCGATCGACAGCCCGCATGTGGTCGCGCAGATATCAGCGTCGGCCGGGCAGCCCTGCTCGTTCTGGTAATAGTCGAGCAGCAGCATCAGGTAAGCGCCCTTCGCCTCGGTGTTGAGGCGCTGGGTGTTGGCGATGAAGTCTTTGATGTTGAATCCGAACCACGGTAGGCTCACGGCGGTCTCTCCCTGTTGCGGCAAGGTAGGGACCGGGCCGTAAGCCCGATCCCCGCTCGCTCCGCCGATTAGCGGCCGGTGCTGCCGTAGACCATGGGCACCTGGGTGGCTCCTTCGACCTCGTTGACCACGCGGCCGAACTCGGCCTGACGGATGGCTTCGAGGCGCAGCATCTTGTAGCCGAGCAGCAGCTTGCCGTCGCTGATCGAGCGGCGGGTGTAGCAGACGATCTGCACCGGGGCCTCGCCGAAGTAGACCGGGATAGAGATCGTGAAGGCCACCGGCAGGGACATATTGTCCTTGGTGGTGGCGTCAGCGTCCTTCGAATAGCTGATCGAGGCGTTGTCTCCCATCCGGATCGAGGACGAGAACTTGACGTCCTGCTTCACCTGGAGATCGCGGCACAGTTCGAGCAGATCGGCACCAACTGGGGCGCCGGAGCTTGATCCCTTGCCGTCCAGCGACACCACATCGAAGGAGTTTTCTTCGAGGAAGGACGAGAACCCCATGTGCGTTATCAGCTTCTCGTTCTGGGCCGTCCAAATCGCCCACTGCTCGGACTTCGGCAGCATCAGCGTGGCGGTATGCTGACGGTGCATCGCCTGCTTGGTGACGTCTTTCTCCTCCGCCGGCGCCTTGTGATAGTCGATCGAAGCCACGATGCTATCGGACTTGATGTCCGCGAAGATCATGGTCTCGTCGCCCTTGAAGCGGTTGATGTACTCGATCAGGCTGATCGCGTTCTGGAGCACCAAGGTTGTCGCCGCAACCCCGGTGCTCCA
>NZ_JANXNX010000036.1 GCF_025353885.1 Sphingomonas sp.
GGGGCCCCCCCTTCGTTCATTCGCCCAGCGGCGAAAACCTAGGCGCGGCGTATTTCCACAGTTGCAATCGCGGCAAGCGATCGATGACGATCGACATCGCGACAGCCGCTGGCCAGGACCAGGTTCGCGCGCTGGCCGCGGGGGCCGACGTGGTCATCGAAAACTACAAGGTCGGCGGTCTGGCGCGGTACGGCCTCGACTATCCCGGCCTCAGCGCGATCAATCCCGCGCTGGTCTATTGCTCGATCACCGGCTTTGGCCAGACCGGGCCCTATGCCGATCGACCGGGCTATGACTTCATCGTCCAGGGCATGGCGGGCATGATGTCGATCTCGGGCGAGCCCGACGGCCCACCACAAAAAGGTGGCGTGGCCTATGCCGACATATTGACCGGGGTTTACGCTACGGTTGCCGTGCTGGCGGCGCTGCGCGAGCGCGACCGGAGTGGCAAGGGCGCTCATGTCGATATGGCACTGCTCGATACATTGGTGTCGGTGCTCGGAAACCAGGCCCTCAACTGGATGGTCAGCGGCGTTCCCCCGCGCCGCATGGGCAATGGGCATATCAACCTGGTACCCTACCAATCATTTCCGTGCAGCGATGGCGACGTAATCATCGCCGTCGGCAACGACCGCCAGTTCGCGCGGCTGTGCGCCTTGCTCGATGTCCGGACGCTTGCCGATGACGCGCGGTTTCGGGAGAATCCCGGTCGGGTCCAGCACCGGGCGGAACTGGTCCCGCTGCTGGAGACGCTGACGAGGGGCTGGCAAGCGGTCGACCTCTACGCCGCGCTGCAGGCGCATTCGATCCCGGCCGGGCCTATCAACCGGATCGATCAGGCATTTGCCGACCCGCAGGTGATAGCGCGCGGGATGGCGATCGAGGTCGAGGATTTGGACGGGTTGCTGCCGGGCCTGGCACAGCCGATCGTGATCGATGGCGTCCGTCCGGGATCATTGCAGGCGGCTCCCCGGCTGGACGGCGACAACGACGCCGACTGGGCTCCTCGCTGATCGCCTGTCAGGCAAACTCCTCGGTGTCGATCGTCTTTTGCTGCGCGTCGGGATAGCGCGCACCGGCAACGCTGTCCCGATTGATGAGCGCGTCCACGCGCACAATGGTCTCGTCATTGGGACGCCAGTCGTGCCGGGCGATATTTTCCTCGAGATGGGCAATCGACGCGGTGCCGGGGATGGCAACAACATGATCGCCCCGTGCCAGCACCCAGCCCAGCGCCAACTGCGCCGGGGTGACACCTGCCTCCTTCGCAATCTCCGCAAAGGCATCGATCAGGGCGAGGTTGCGTTGCCAGTTCTGTCCCGTGAAGCGCGGCCAGCTCTTGCGCAGATCACCGTCGGGCAGGGTTTCCGGATCACGCAACAGGCCGCAAAGCGAACCGCGACCGACCGGTGAAAAAGCGACGAATGTGGTACCGAGTTCGCGACATGCGTCCAGTACCGCAATCTCTGGATTGCGGGTCTGCGGTGAATATTCGGTCTGCATGGCAGCGATCGGATGGACCGCCGACGCCTTGCGCAGCGTCTGCGCTGACATCTCCGAAAGGCCGATGCTCCCGATCTTACCCGCCTTCACGGCATCGGCCAGCGCGCCAATCGAATCTTCGATAGGGATATTGAAATCGCGCCGGTGGAGATAATAAAGATCGATATGGTCGGTCTGTAGTAGCTTCAGGCTTTCCTCGAGCGCGGTGCGGATCGTTTCCGGGCGACAGTCGACTCGACGCTTTTCACCATCGACAATGATGCCAGTTTTGGAAGCCAAGAAAAATGATTTCCGGCGGCCGGCCAGGGCGTTTCCGATCAGCGTTTCATTCTGCCCGATGCCGTAGATGCGCGCGGTGTCGAGGTGATTATAACCGATGTCGAGCGCGCGATTGAGCAGTTTTGCGCCATCTTCCGGACTGGGGGGCACGTTATAAGCCCATGACAGCGACATGCAGCCAAGGCCGACCGGGTTGACGGATGCGCCGTTGATCGTCCGTGTCATCACAATTCCCCTCGATGCGGCCTGAGCGCTGCGCTGTAAGGAGCCGCCCTATCGAGGTCCAGCACCTAAAGCGGAAGCACTGGCTGGCCGAGATCGTTGGCCTGTTCCGCGCGCTGAATGCCCGAAAGAGTCAGTCCGAGCAGACGGATGCCTGTCGGGGTCGGCAACATCGTCTTCAGCAGTGTAATACCCGTGTCGCGAAAGCTGGCGGGTTGGTCGGGAATAACATTGGCCGTCCGCGCGCGGGTGATCGTCCGAAAATCAGCATATCTGATTTTCAGCGTTACCGTACCGCCGCGCGCCCGGTGGCGTTCGATCCGGGTCCAGGCCGCCTCCGCCACGCGGTCGAGTGCGGCCAGCAGCGCCACCGGGTCGGTCAGGTCTGTTTCAAACGTCCGCTCTGCACCGATCGACTTGGCAGCGCGGTGGGCGCGAACCGGGCGGTCGTCCTGCCCTCGGGCGGCGTTGTAAAGGTAGGACGCGCTGCTTCCAAAATGCACCTGCAGATAGTCGAGCGAGCGCATGCACAGATCGGCACCCGTATGAATTTCCAGTCGCTCCATCCGCGCGGCCGTTACCGGACCGACGCCGTGAAAGCGGCGAACTGGCAGGCTGGCGACAAAGGCCGCCCCGCTAGCCGGGGGTATGACGCACATCCCGTCGGGCTTGTTCTGGTCCGACGCCAGCTTGGCTATAAACTTGTTATACGAGACGCCAGCAGATGCGGTGAGACCCGTGACCGCGACGATGCGCGCGCGGATTTCCTGGGCCGTGGCGCGCGCAGACCCAATGCCCTGTCGGTCATCGCTGACGTCCAGATAGGCTTCG
Source organism: Sphingomonas sp. (assembly GCF_025353885.1). Taxonomy (GTDB): domain Bacteria; phylum Pseudomonadota; class Alphaproteobacteria; order Sphingomonadales; family Sphingomonadaceae; genus Sphingomonas_O. The sequence continues at coordinate 2,836 of NZ_JANXNX010000036.1, forward strand.
TCGAGCGAGAGCGGCTCGATCAAATCGGTGTATTCGGCAAAGATCTCGCGGATCTGCTGTGACACCGCCCGATAAGCCTCGAACCGGGGTGACACAAAGATCAGGTCGGGACATTGGCGCGCCGCGGTCACGGAGGGCATGGCCGACCTGACGCCAAAGACCCGCGCTTCATAGCTGGCGGCGGCGACGACCCCGCGCGCCCGGCTGCCACCAACGGCAACCGGCTTGCCCCGCAATTCAGGATTGTCGCGCTGTTCGACCGACGCGAAGAATGCATCCATGTCGATATGGATGATCTTGCGGACACGACCTGCCGCGATGCCTCCGCTCTCTGTCATCGAGTCGCAGTCTAGAGCCGTGATTATCTGAACGCCAGAACAAACCAGCAACAAAAGGTGTCAGACCTTGTCCGAATAGAGCATGCGTCCCGATCCCAGCAGTCCGATGACCTGTGGCAACATGTGCTCGGCAACCGCGAAACAGCCCTCACTGCGGCCAATCTTGCCCCAGGTGCTGATCTGGTTTTCGCTGACGTAGGGTGCGCCGTGGATGACGATTGCGCGCGGCTCAGCATTGTTGTTGTCGGGATCCAGTCCCTTCAAGCGCATGGCCTGGCCATGGACGCCGTTGTAGAATTCGCCAGTCATGTAGGAGCCCGAGGACGAGGCCAGCGAGTTCGGCTCGTTCGAGAACCGCTTCAGCCAGCCTGAATGGTCAGGGTCGGAACCGCGACCATGGGCGACCAGATACGACGACACTGTACCGCCCACCAGGTCGACAATATGAAACCTCAACTCGCGCGACGGACGTGAGAAATCTGCTATTCCCACACGGTCTCGCAACGCAAAACTATGGTGATGCCGGTCCAGCGCAGCCTTGGCACGGGCTAGCAGGACATCCTGCGTCGAACCCGTGGCCCATGCCTGCCGCGAGAACGCGAGCGCGATCCCGCCGACGGCGAGCGAAGCAAACTGACGTCTGTTCATCGGAAGTGTCATAACAGCTTTTGCATTAATCCCATATTACCCGCCCAATTCCAAAATCAGCGCCCGTTTCCGCTTTTCCAGTCGTCGATTACCGCCCGCGCAACGTTGGCAATGATCGCCTGGCGCTCGCTGATCGGACGTGAGCTTCGCGCGACCATGACGGCAACGGCATATATGTGCCCGTCGGGTGCGGTCAGCAGGCCGACGTCGTTGAAACCTGCGACCACACCGCCTAGTTCCTGGCCGGTCCCAGTTTTGTGCGCGAGCAGCCAGTCGGGCTCGATTGCTGCCTTCATGCGCGCACGCCCGGTCTTGCTGCGTTCCATCAGAGCCAGCAAATTCTGCGTGCCCGTCGGGGTCAATAATTCGCCCTGGACAAGCCGTGCCAAGGCGCCCGTGATCGCATTGGGTGCCGCCCCGTCGATCGGATTCTGGGCATAAGCCTCGATCGCCGCCCGTCGCTGGTCGACCGGGACGCTGGCACGCGCCTGTTCAAAGCCGTTGCCTGTCGCAAACGCCTGTCGCCAAGTCACCCCGGCGATGCCGCTTTGAAGCAGCCGCTCGCCCGGTCCGAACCGCACGTTGTCGATGCGCAAGCGGGTCAACATTGCGCGAATGGCAGTTGGGCCACCGACACGCCGAAGCAGCATGTCGTTCGCTGTATTGTCGCTCTGCGTCATTTCACGCTCAAGCAATTCCGATACCGTCGCGCGATAGCCCTGGTCGCCCACCAGCGCGCGGATCGGCTGGTGGAACAGTGTCAGGTCGTTGCGCGTCACGATCATCGCGTCGTCGGGCCGCAAGGCACCCCGGTCGATCGCGTCGAACACCGCCAGCGCGACCCACAGCTTGCTAACTGATTGTTGCGGGCACAGCCGGTCGCCGTTCCAAGAGGTCGACCAGCCTTCGCGGATATCACGGACCGAAATGGCGACACCGGGGCCAAAAGCCCGGCCCAACTCTGCAATTCGCGCCTGTATCCGCGCGGGAGCAGGACGTTTGGGGGCGGGTGCGACCGTCTGGTAAATTGGCGTCGAGCCGCCGCCGGGTAAAATCGACTGCGGACCGCGGTCGCCCGGCCGACCTCCATATTGCGCGCCACCCGACGCCGACCATGCCAGTGTCGCTGCCAGCGCCACCAGCAACGGAGGGATCATTCGGCGCGACAAACCTCTGCTCACTGCTTCTTTTCACCTTCACTGGACGCGACCGACTGATTGGGCGGCGGCAGTCGCGACGTCATGCCCGACGCATCGGCGTCTTCCTGCATCTGCTGATCTTCCGAAGTGCGATCGACCGCAGCTGCATCCGCTGTGTTGACGACAGGCGCGACGTTCAACGTCTCGGACGCTGGCGGGATTGCCTCAGGAGGTGTTTCTTCGAGCACCTGATTTTCAACGCTATTTTCGAGCGGGGGCGGGGACGGTTCGTTCGAACACGCTGAGAGTCCCAGCAACACCACAAAACCCAGCGGGGCGGCGACGCGCGCGATCCTTGAAATACTCGTCATGGTCTTACCCCCTGGACTGCCACCGTAATAGCCGCGCGTTTTGTCGATGCTTCGATCTTGCTGGCGAGTAATCTGTCCCATCCATAGGGATCGTCGCGGAAATTCATTTGCCCGTTACCGCTGGCAAATGCAGTCCAGTAAAGGAGATAGACGGCCACCTGTTGCGGCAGTGGGACGCGTTGAGTGGCACCGGCGTCGATCGCCGCCTGGATGGCACCGCCCGACCATTTCGGATCGTCTTTCAATACCAGTTCGGCCAGCGCGACCGGTTTTTCCAAGCGGACGCAGCCGTGGCTGGCCAGACGGCTATAGCTCGCGAACTTGGCTCGGCTAGGCGTGTCGTGAAGATAGACAGAAAAGTCATTGGCGAAATCGAATTTCAGGCGACCGAGCGCGCTGGTCGGGCCGGCCGCCTGTTGCAGCCGCTGGCCTGTCTCCGGTGTGCCGATGACCTTAAAACCATGCGCCGCCAAATATCCCTTGTTCGCGCGTTCCTTTGGCCACAACTCACGCGTCGCGATGGAGGTCGGCACGTTCCACGGCGGATTGATGACGATGCTGTGGATGTTTGACTGTAGCATCGGGGTTTCGTCACCCGGACGCCCGGTAACGGCGCGCATCGACGACACCGGACGGTCGCCCTCAAACACCGTCAGGACGGCAGCGGCGATGTTGACCTGGATCCGGTGGGTCGGCAGTTCGGCGGGAAGCCAGCGCCAGCGTTCCATGTTGGCCATGATCGCACCGATCCGGTCGTCCACATTGACGTTAAGCGCTGCCACCAAAGCGGCATCGGCGATCCCCGTCGGGTTCAGGCCATAGCGGCGTTGCGCGCGCTGCACGGCGTCGCGCAACGGGGCATCGAACGTGACTCCCTTCGCGACCACGTCGCGGTCCTCGAACCCAAGACGCGTCCGCAGCGCCGTCACGCGCGCGCCGGTCTGTCCAAAGGCGATGGCGGTACCGGCGGCGACCGTGTTCCAACCGCCGTTTTCCCGGATTGCCCGGTAATTGACCAGTCCACGCCGCAGCCCGTCGTAGCCCGAATAAGGTGGGGCAAGATTGGCGATCCAGTGTTGCAACTGGTTGCCGCGCACGGCATCGGCGAAGCTCGGCATCGGATCATAAGCAGCCGGTCGCAAAGCCCAGACCGTCAAGAAATCGGCAGTATCGAGCCGTCCGGTGTGGATGGCCCGCGCCCTGTCGAGCGCCTCGGCAACCAGAGCGTCACCGGTGAGCGTTGTGGTTGCTGCCGGGTTCGTCCGCGACAAGCCCGGCGCGGCCACGTCTGCCAGCCAGTCGGTCAACATGGCTTCCTGGCCCGCCGTGAGCCGGGGGGTGGGGATCGGGAGCAAGGTCGGTGCCACCGGTGGCTTGGTAACTGTCGGCGGAACGGCGTTGGGCAGAATGTTGGTTGGAGCGTTCTGCGCATGGGCACCGCCGACCAACGCAACCGAAGCCACTGTAAATGCAAAAAATGTCCGTTTCAAAATCATCAGTCCCGCATTTCTTCGACCAAGCCGTGAGTATTGCCATATCATGGCACATACCGGCTGTGAATCACATGAACGATACCGCTGTCCAGAGCGTCTTTGCACAATCGGCACCGAATTAGTGGGAAAAGCGCGACATTGCCGCCGTTCTCGGCTATGCGCGCCGACATGACAGAATTTGCTAACGTTCCACCGCTTCTCGCCGAAGCGCTCTCCGACCATGGCTATACCGCACCGACACCCGTCCAGGCTGCCGTGCTTGAACCCCAGGCCGAAGGACGCGATCTGATCGTTTCCGCGCAAACGGGATCGGGCAAGACCGTTGCTTTCGGGCTCGCCATGGCTGCCCAGATGCTCGACGACAACGGGCGCATCCCGTTTACGTTGAAGCCGCTCGCGCTGGTCATTGCACCGACGCGGGAACTGGCGCTCCAGGTCAGTCGCGAATTCATGTGGCTGTATGGCAAGGCCGGTGCCCGCATCGCGACCTGCGTCGGCGGCATGGATGCTTCGAAAGAGCGTCGCAACCTTTCGCATGGCGCGCATATCGTTGTCGGTACGCCCGGTCGTCTTCGCGATCACCTCGAGCGGGGCGCTCTCGATCTCAGCGCGCTAAAGGTCGCGGTGCTTGATGAAGCCGATGAAATGCTCGACATGGGTTTCCGTGAAGATCTTGAACAAATCCTCGACGCGTCGCCAAAAGAACGTCGCACCTTCATGTTCTCGGCAACGATGCCAAAGCCGATCGTGGCACTGGCCAAGCGTTACCAGAACGATGCGCTCCGCATCTCGACCGTTGGCGAAGATCGCGGCCATGGCGACATCAGTTATCGCGCCGTAACGGTCGCGCCGGCCGATATCGAACATGCCGTCGTCAATCTGCTGCGCTTTTACGAAGCCGAATCGGCGATGCTGTTTTGCGCAACCCGCGACAACGTCCGCCACCTTCATGCCAGCCTGATCGAGCGTGGCTTTGCGGCCGTCGCTCTGTCGGGTGAGCATAGCCAAAGCGAACGGAACCACGCGTTGCAGTCGCTGCGTGACCGTCGCGCGCGCGTTTGCGTAGCTACCGACGTCGCTGCGCGTGGTATCGATCTGCCGACGCTGTCGCTGGTCATCCACGTTGAACTGCCGCGCGATGGTGATGCCCTGAAGCATCGTTCGGGTCGGACCGGCCGTGCTGGTAAAAAAGGCACTGCTGTTCTGATCGTCCCGCATCCACGTCGTCGTCGCGTCGAAGCGATGCTGCGGGATGTGAAGATCACCGCAGAATGGACGCCAGCGCCGTCACCCGCCGACATCCGCAATAATGATCGTGAGCGTTTGCTCGTCGCTCTGATGGCGCCGGTCGAAGCCGATGAGGAGGATAAGGCGTTGGCCGCCCGCCTGATGGCCGAACGCACGCCCGAAGATATCGCAGCGGCGCTCGTCCAGGTCCATCGAGCAAAAATGCCGATCGTCGAGGAAATGCTGGATGCAACGGCACGGGGTCCGCGCGAAGACACGCGCGAGCAGGGGCCACGTCAGGGATTCGAGGACACCGTCTGGTTCTGCATGGACGTCGGCCGTCGCCAGAATGCCGATCCACGCTGGTTGCTGCCGCTGATCTGCCGTCGCGGCCACATCACGCGCACCGAAATTGGCGCAATTCGCATTGATGCAAGCGAAACCCTGTTCCAGATACCCCGCGCCGCCGCGTCACGTTTCAAGGATGCCCTGAAGCGTAGCGAAGGCACCGGTGATCCGGATGGCGAAGATGGTATTCGCATCGCCGAGCACACCGGCGCTCCACCATCGGACGACAAGTCGCATCGTCGCGGCGGTCCGTCGTCGGCCAATCATGGTGGGCCCGACCGCAGCGGTCAGAACCGCGGCGGCCCCAATCGTAGCGGACCTGCGGCTGGCCGCACCGGCAAGCCTCCATTCCGCGCCCGGCCCACCCAAAGTCGGTAATGAGTTGATGACCGGGATCGTCCGTATCCTCGTGGATGCCGACGCGTGCCCGGTTAAAGACGAAATCTACAAAGTGGCGTACCGGCTAAACGTGCCGGTCGTCATCGTGGCGAACAGTTATTTTCGGGTGCCTGCCCATCCGTTGATCGAGCGCGTCGTGGTCAGCGACGGGTTCGATGCCGCAGACGATTGGATCGCCGAACAGGCCGATGCAAAGTCGGTCGTTGTGACGGCGGATATATTATTGGCAGACCGTTGCATCAAAGCGGGTGGAACGGTGTTGTCCAACACCGGCAAACCCTTTACCGGCAATTCAATCGGCGGCGCCATCGCGACCCGGGCAATCATGGCCGACCTGCGCGCCGGGGGTGATATCATCGGCGGCCCCGCGCCGTTTTCGAATGCCGACAGATCGCGTTTCCTGTCGGCACTCGACGCGGCAATCATGCGGCTCAAACGGTGACGATTGGGCGCCAACAGTTGACATGAACGCCGACGCGTTCTTTCGAGGACATGATAAGGGAGAGCCGGTAAATGACCGCAAGCAGCTATGATGTATTGATAGTGGGTGCCGGGCACGGCGGCGCGCAGGCATCGATCGCGCTTCGGCAGGGTGGTTTTGCCGGCAGCATCGCTATGGTCACCGAAGAGGCTGACTTGCCCTATGAACGGCCACCGCTATCCAAGGAATATCTGGCAGGTGACAAACCGTTCGAGCGGATCATGATCCGGCCGACAGCATTCTGGTCGGAGCGCAATATCGACATCCTGACCGAGCGGCGTATCGAAAGGGTGGATCCTGTCGGGCATGTCGTGACCGATCATGCGGGAGCTACGATTGGCTACGGCAAGTTGATCTGGGCAACCGGCGGCCACGCGCGCAGGCTCAGCTGCGACGGCTTCGACCTGGCAGGGGTTCATGGCGTCCGTACACGAGCCGATGTCGACAGACTCGAACAGGAATTGCAGCACGCCGCCCGTGTCGTTGTGATCGGCGGTGGCTATATCGGTCTTGAAGCCGCAGCGGTCATGATCAAGTTCGAGAAATCGGTGACCGTGCTGGAGGCGATGGATCGGGTGCTGGCGCGTGTTGCCGGTGAGCCATTGTCGCGCTTCTACGAAGCCGAGCACCGCGCACACGGTGTCTTCGTCCATCTTGGCGTGGCGGTCGATTGCCTGGTCGGCGATGGGGTCAAGGTGACCGGCGTGAAACTGGCGGACGGCGAGATCCTGCCAGCCGAAATCGTCGTCGTCGGCATCGGCATCGTGCCGGCGGTCGAAGCCTTGATCGCGGCAGGGGCCAGAGGCGGAAACGGCGTCGATGTCGATGACCTGTGCCGGACCAGCCTCCCCGATGTGTATGCGATCGGCGATTGCGCGCGGCATGAAAATCATTTTGCGGACGGTGGGTGGATCCGGCTCGAGTCGGTCCAGAACGCTAATGACCAAGCGTCCACCGCAGCCAAGGATATCATCGGTGAGCCCAAGCCATATCACGCCGTCCCGTGGTTTTGGTCGAACCAGTATGATCTGCGCCTGCAGACTGTCGGCCTTTCGATTGGTTATGACGAGGTTGTCGTGCGCGGCGACATTGCCACGCGGTCGTTTTCGATCATCTATCTGCGACGTGGGCAGGTGATCGCGCTCGACTGCGTCAACGCGGTCAAGGATTATGTGCAAGGAAAGGCATTGGTGGTCGGTGGCCTCACCATCGCCAGCACGTTGCTTGCAGATACCACGATCCCCCTGAAATCGCATGTTGGAGCAGTGCCGTGAATGGACGATATGAAACCACCCTTTCGCTTCATATCGATGGCGAGTGGATCGGTGCTGATGGCAGGCAGACGCATGATGTCGTCGACCCGGCGACCGGGGATATTCTGGGCGCGCTGCCGATGGCGACCGCCGATGACCTCGACCGCGCGCTGGACGCATCGGCACGCGGCTATCGTATCTGGCGTGCAAAAACGGCTGACGAGCGCGGCGCCGTATTGAAGGCGGCGGCGCAGTTGTTGCGCGAACGGGCCGACAAGATTGCCACCATCGCGACGCTCGAGCAGGGCAAGCCCTTTGCTGAGGCTAAGGGCGAACTTGCCTATACTGCTGCCTTGGTCGATTGGTTCGCCGCCGAAGCCAAGCGTGTGTATGGCCGCGTCCTCCAGCGCCCAGCGGGGAGCCGCTCGATCGTGATCAAGGAACCGGTTGGTCCCGCCGTCGCCTTCTGTCCGTGGAATTTCCCCATCCTGAATCCGGCGCGAAAGATTGCACCCGCGCTTGCGGCCGGCTGTTCGATGATCGTCAAGCCGCCCGAGGAAGCCCCGGGTTCGGCCATCGAAGTCGTCCGCTGCTTCATGGATGCCGGATTGCCGAATGGGGTTCTCGGCATGGTGTTCGGCGTGCCCGATACCGTATCGCGCCACCTGATCGCATCCCCGATCATTCGCAAGATCAGCTTCACCGGGTCGGTTCCGGTCGGCAAACACCTGATGAAGCTCGCCGCCGACGGCATGAAGCGCACGACGATGGAGTTGGGCGGCCATTCACCGGTGCTGATCTTCGACGACTGCGATTTTGAAAAGACGGTGCCGATGCTCGCCGCCGCAAAGTTTCGCAACGCCGGACAGGTCTGCGTCTCGCCCACACGCTTTTATGTGCAGGAGGGCATCTACGACCGTTTTGCAAAAGCTTTCGTCAGCCATGTCGACACGATCAATCTGGGCAGCGGCCTTGACGCGACGACCGGGATGGGACCGCTGGCCAACCCGCGCCGGCCCGACGCCATCGAGGCGATGGTTCACGAAGCGACAGCCGTCGGTGCGCGTCTTGCCACAGGTGGAGAGCGGAGCGGCGGCGGCGGGTATTTCTATCGCCCGACGGTATTGCTCGATGTGCCCCTCGAAGCGCGCATCATGAACGAGGAACCGTTCGGCCCCGTCGCGATGATGCGTCCGTTCAAGTCGCTGGACGACGCGGTCGAACAGGCGAACCGCTTGCCCTTTGGCCTCGCTGCATATTGTTTCACCGAAAATGGCCGTCGCCAGTTGCTGCTGGGCGATGCGATCGAAAGCGGGATGATCGGTATCAATACCGTCGGCATGAGCGCGGTTGATGCGCCCTTCGGTGGCGTCAAGGATTCAGGGCATGGATCGGAAGACGGCCCCGAAGGTCTGGATGCTTTCCTCGTAACCAAGACAATTCATCAGCTTTGATCGATCACAGGTCCGGCAGCTTCTGGTCCGCCCGACCCCAGCCTGCAAGGTCCTTGGACCCCGCGCGTTCGATCAGTTCGTCGGCATCGCCGATATGCCACCGCGCCGCGCCCTTTAGCCTGGGCAATTCGTCCCATGTGATCGGAACGGCAACCGGGGCGGCGGGCCGTGCGCGCGCGCTGTAAGGCATGACGGCCGTCGCGCCACGCTGGTTACGCAGATAGTCGATGAAAATCCGGCCGGTGCGCTTTGCCTTGGCTAGCGCGGCGGTAAACTTTTCAGGCTGGGACTGGGCAACGGCACTGGCGAAGCGGTGCGCGAAATCCTTGACCCCAGGCCATTCCGCCTCCGGCGTCAGTGGCGTGATAACATGGACGCCCTTGCCGCCGGTCACCATCGGGAACGTCACCAGCCCCATTTCGGCAAGCAGGTCACGCATGTGAAACGCGGCCGCGATAACGTCCTTGAACTCCAGCCCCTCATCGGGATCAAGGTCGAAGACGAGCCGGTCGGCTTTCTCGACATCTTCGATCCGCGCGCCCCAACCATGGAATTCGATCGTTCCCATCTGGACGCAGGTCAGCAGGCCGTCGGCATTATCGACAAAGAGATAGGGTTCCTGATGACCGTCACGTTCGGTGATCGCGACCTGTTTTACGTTTTGCCCGAAAACGCCCGCGTCGTGTTTCTGGAAGAAACATTTCTTGCCGCGACCTTGTGGACAGCGGACGAGGCTGATCGGTCGGTTGCCCGACCATGGCAGCATGATTTCTGAAACCGCCTGGTAATAGTCCGCCAGCTGCCCCTTGGTCTGGCCCGATTCCGGGAAGATGACGCGGTCTGGATTGGTGATGTTGACCTTCAACTTGAGGGGGGAAACACCTTGTTCGCTGATCTCAACGGGTTTTTCCAACACGACCGCTTCGGCCCTTTTGTCTTCTCGCAAGCCGATATAGCTGGGGTGGCGCAGGACGCCTTCGGCGGTGAATTCGGTGAAGGCGACTTCGGCCACGAGCTTTGGCTTTACCCAACGTGCGCCACGAACGGCGGCGGCGGGGGCTTTTACGGTCGCTGTCGGGACTTCGATCGGGGCCATCAATTGCAGCAGCTTCTCCATCTCGTCGGACGAAAAGCCGGTTCCCGCCTTGCCTGCATAGCGCATTCCATCGCTCTCGTTCACGCCGAGCAGCAGCGACCGGAACCCGCGGGTCTTGTCACTCGGCAGCCATCCGACAATGACGAACTCCTGCCGCTTGATGCACTTGGTCTTCAGCCAGCTCGACGACCGCGATCCGGAATAAGGTGAGTCCGCGCGTTTTGAGATGACGCCTTCCAGCCCCGCCTCGCAGAAACTGCTGAACAATTGCTCGCCCTTGCCGACGATATGGTCGGAATAGCGAATGCGATCGGTGCCGCCGCCGACCAGTTGGGCGAGCTTTACCTTCCGGTCGAGGAGTGGGAGTTTGGTCAGGTCCTCGCCATCGAGTTCGAGCAGGTCGAAGGCGTAATAGATGATAGCCGATCGGTCGTCCTTGAGCGCGGCCTGTAGCCCCTGAAAGCTGGTCTTGCCAATGGCGTCGAGGACGACAGCTTCGCCATCGAACAGCGCCGATCCTGCAAGCGTGGCCGCATCGTCGACGATGCCCTGAAAGCGGTCGGTCCAGTCGAGGCCCGATCGGGTATAGGCTTTGCCGCCTCCTGCGCCGATCGAGATCAGGGTGCGGTAGCCGTCATATTTCATTTCGTGAACCCACCGGTCTCCGGCAGGCACGGCGTCGACCAGTGTCGCCAGCTGAACGGCCCGAAATGGCGGGGCTTTTGCTAACTTTTTGCCCGGTTTGGCGGTCGGAAAGCGTTTCTTGGTTGGCTCGGCCACCACCTTGCCTGCGGCAATTTCCTCCATTGTGCGCCCCGTTTTCACGCTGGTCAGTTCGCGCGTCACCAGATCGTCAGATCCGCCGACATGGTCATCGGCAATCTTTCGAAGCAGCCAATTCTCACTCTTCTCCTTGCCGCGTGGTTTCAGGCGGATCATCAGCCATTCGCCCTTCATCCGGTGGCCGTGGAGGAAGAAGTGGAGGTGCCCTTCGACGATCGTCTTGCGCGGATCCTTGCCGGGCAGCGATTCCCAGGTTCCATCGTCCCACAGCATGACGGTGCCCCCGCCGTACTCGCCCTTTGGGATCGTGCCTTCGAAACTTGCATAGTCGAGCGGGTGGTCTTCGGTGCGGACGGCGAGGCGCTTGTCATCGGGGTCGAGGCTGGGGCCGCGCGTGACCGCCCAGCTCCACAACACGCCGTCCATTTCCAGCCGGAAGTCGTAATGGAGGCGGGAGGCGGCGTGCTTCTGGACAATAAAGTGGTTGCCGGTCGGGGAGGGCGTGCCGCCCGAGGGCTCGGCTGTCTTCTTGAAGTCACGCTTGGCGTGGTAGCGGGATAACGCCGCTTCGGAGCCTGCCTCTTTCGCTTTAACCTTTGCCGGAGCACGCGCCATCGTCAGGCGCGTTTCTTGGCAGGCGCTTTAGCGACAGGCTTTGCGGCCGGCTTTTTTGCTGGAGCCTTTGCGGCCGCGGCCTGCTTGCTTGGCCCATCCAGCGACTTCTTCAACGCGGCCATCAGGTCGATGACGTTGGAGCCGCTTTTCGCCGGTCCATCATCGTTTTCGATAGTGATGGTCTTGCCCTTTTTCTTGCGCTCAATGAGGTCGCGGAGGGCATCGACATAGCGGTCGTGGAAATCGCTGGCGTCGAACTTGCCCGATTTCTTGTCGATCAAAGTATTGGCCAGGTCGAGCAGATCTTCGTCGGGCGTGGTGTCGGGAATGTCGCGGAAGTAGCTCGCCGCTTTGTGCACCTCGTCGGAATAGCGCAGCGTTTCCATGACGATGCCACGCCCGCATGGTTTCAGACTCACGACATATTCGCGGCCGCGCATGGCGAGCTGACCCAGGCCGATCTTGTGCGCGCGGCGCAGGGCTTCGCGCAACACGATGAACGCTTCTTCGGCCAGGTCGTCGGCGGGGACGACGTAATAGGGCTTTTCGAAATAGATCGCGTCGATGTCCTTGCTGTCGACAAACTGGGTCAGCTCGAGCGTCTTCTTGCTCTCCAGCTTGACGCCCTCGATCTCTTTTTCTTCGAGCAGGACATATTCGCCCTTTTCATATTCGAAGCCCTTGATAATCTTGTCGACATCGACCGGGCCGATGCCCGGCACGGTCTTTTCGTACTTGATGCGCTGACCGGTGGGTTCGTAAATCTGGTGAAACGCCACCGCCGCGCCGCTCTTGGTCGCGGAAAATATTTCAACGGGAATGGAGACGAGCGCAAGCCGGATCTGTCCGCGCCAATAGGGTCGTGCCGCCATCTCGTTTTTCCTGTGTGGGTTCGTTACAGGGTTGAATGTTTGGAGGGCGGGGGTGTTCCAAACAGAGCGATCTGACGAATTATTTTGGTTTCGCCGATCTTAATAGTCTGTGGTAATATCGTCACAGATACGCACCCATCGCGGCAAAGTCATCGAAACGTCACAGAGTTGTAAGATCACTGTCATGTGACACTCTTATCGGCGCCTCAGAGTTAGTATCTGGGGTTGATTTTACATGACAAAATTTATGGCGCGCACCTTTCTTCTGGCCAGCGCAGCCGTCACTGCAGGCATGATGCCTGCCGAAATTGCCTACGCAGCTGAAGCGCCAGCCGCCGACGCGACAGC
>NZ_JANXNX010000042.1 GCF_025353885.1 Sphingomonas sp.
TCCTCTCCCAAAGGCACTTCCTCGGGCATCCAGTGGATCTGCTGCTGGCGTTTCCAAAATTCATAGGCCCAGGGGTATTCGAAGGGCTTATACTGGTTGCGGGCTTCGGTGAGGGACATGGTTTATGCCTTTAACAGAATAGAAATTGAGCGGGGGCCCGAATAGGGATTCGGGCGTTGTGAGAGAGGAACCAACCAAAGGAAAAAACGATGGCCGATCTTTCGCAAATTCAGGAACATGCCGAAGTCATTGGTGCCGACGGCGTCCATGTCGGTACGGTCGATCACGTCCAGGGCGACCGGATCAAGCTGACGAAAAAGGACAGCGGGCAGGGCAGCCATGAGGGACATCACCATTATATCTCGGGCGGACTGGTCGCGGGCGTCGAAGACGGCAAGGTGCGGTTAAGCGCCAATGCCGACGTCGCCGTGACGTTCGAAGAAGAAGAGTAAGCCAGACCGACGGCCTCGCGTGTCTGGATTACTGGCACGCGAGGCACTCGTCATAGTCCTTCTCCGCCAGTTCGATGACGGGCAGGAGCACGGTGTTGTCCGCCTCCACGCCACCCGCAAAGCCAGCGCGCTGGATCGATTTCGAGCGCAGGTAATAGAGCGACTTCACGCCCAGCTCCCAGGCGCGGAAGTGGAGCATCAGCAGGTCCCACTTCTCGACATCGGCGGGGATAAACAGATTGAGCGACTGCGCCTGATCGATATACGGCGTGCGATCGGCCGCCAGTTCCAGCAACCAGCGCTGGTCGATCTCGAAGCTGGTCTTGTAGGTGTCCTTCTCGTCCTGACTGAGGAAGTCGAGATGCTGGACCGAACCGGCCTGCTCGAGGATCGAGTTCCAGACAGCGTCGCTGTTCTTGGATTTTTCCGACAGCAATTTTTCCAGATACGGATTGCGGATCGAAAAGCTGCCCGACAGTGTCTTGTGGGTGTAGATGTTGGCCGGGATCGGTTCGATGCAGGCGCTCGTCCCGCCGCAGATGATGCTGATCGACGCGGTCGGCGCGATCGCCATCTTGCAACTGAACCGCTCCATTACGCCACGGTCGGCGGCATCGGGACAGGGGCCACGCTCGGTCGCGAGCAGCATCGATGCCTCGTTGGCGGCGGTGCTGATGTGGCGAAAGATCTTCAGGTTCCATGATTTCGCCATCGCGCCCTCGAACGCCAGATTGCGCGCCTGCAGGAAACTGTGGAAACCCATGACGCCAAGGCCAACCGAACGCTCCCGCCCCGCCGAATATTTCGCGCGCGCCATTTCGGGCGGGGCGCGGTCGATATAATCGGTCAGGACGTTGTCGAGGAACCGCATGACGTCTTCTATAAAGACGCGATCGTCCTTCCACTCGTCCCAGGTTTCCAGATTGAGCGACGACAGGCAGCACACCGCCGTCCGGTCGTTGCCGAGATGATCGCGCCCGGTCGGCAGCGTGATTTCCGAACAAAGGTTCGACGTGCTGACCTTCAGGCCCAGTTCGCGATGATGGCGCGGCATGGCGCAATTCACGGTGTCGGCAAACACGATATACGGCTCGCCGGTGGCCAGCCGCGTCTCGACCAGCTTCTGGAACAGGCCGCGCGCGTCGACGGTCGCGCGGACGCTGCCGTCCTTGGGCGACAGGAGGTTCCATTCCTGGCCAGCGCGGACCGCTTCCATAAAGGCATCGGTCAGCAGCACGCCATGATGAAGGTTCAGCGCCTTGCGGTTGAAATCGCCCGATGCCTTGCGGATTTCAAGGAACTCTTCGATCTCGGGATGCGAGACGTCGAGGTAACAGGCCGCCGACCCGCGACGCAGCGATCCTTGCGAAATGGCCAGAGTCAGCGAATCCATGACGCGGACGAACGGAATGATGCCACTAGTCTTGCCGTTCAGACCGACCGGCTCGCCGATCCCACGCACCGCGCCCCAATAGGTGCCGATGCCGCCGCCGCGCGACGCCAGCCAGACGTTCTCGTTCCAGGTCTCGACGATCCCTTCGAGGCTGTCGGGAACCGAGTTCAGATAGCAGGAGATCGGCAGGCCGCGCCCGGTGCCGCCGTTGGACAGCACGGGCGTCGAGGGCATGAACCACAGTTTCGAGATATAATCGTACAGTCGCTGGGCGTGGGCGGCATCGTCGGCATAGGCCGAGGCGACACGGACAAAAAGGTCTTGATAAGATTCACCTGGCAGCAGGTAGCGATCGGTCAGTGTCTCCTTGCCGAAGTCTGTCAGCAGGGCGTCGCGCGAATGATCGACGTCGACCGGATAGGCCTGCGGCATGATCGTGTGCGAATCGGTTTCAGGCCGACCCGCTTCCGATTTCGATGCGGCAACGACGGCCTCCATCAGATCGACATTCATATCCCGCATCGCTCCATCACCATCCCGAAAATCCATCGCCATCGCCCCCAGTTGTTCCGTATTCGTTCGACTCGGAGGCGAACCTCCTTTTTAACACATCGCTGACGCCAGCGGGCATATCATTTCACGCAAAATGCGCTTTCCAGACAGACGCAGACCATCGGCCGCCAAAATGGCGTTGATCACCGTGACACTATCCATAGTATTACCCCCGGCCGAAGCCGCTCCATATAGTGCCTCATCTGGAAATCTATGCAAGTCGGTAAATGGGTTGTTCACCACTCGGTTCGTCGCAATTTAGATTCGGCTGGGCGACGGGAAGGGCGATGCACATAAGCCGGGCGGGCGGCGTGGACGTGGCCTTGCTCCCGCGCTATCCGGGCCAAAAGGGCGCGCACCCAATTTGTCCGGCCAGAGGGCTCTTACATGATCACCATCCGCGAATCCGATATCATCGAAAGCGTCGCCGACGCGCTGCAATATATCAGCTATTTTCACCCGATGGACTATATCCGGGCGCTGGGTGTTGCTTATGAGGCCGAACAGGGCCCCGCCGCCAAGGACGCCATCGCGCAGATCCTGACCAACAGCCGCATGTGTGCCGAGGGTCACCGCCCGATCTGTCAGGACACCGGCATCGTCACGGTCTTTGTCAAATGGGGGCAGGAATGTCGGCTCGAGTCCGCGCGGTCGCTGCAGGAGATCGTCGATGAGGGCGTCCGCCGCGCCTATCTGTTCCCCGAAAACAAGCTGCGCGCATCGATCGTCGCTGACCCCGCCTTCACGCGCGCGAACACCAAGGACAACACGCCCTCGGTCCTGAACGTCGAGATGGTGCCCGGCCATCACGTCGAAATCACCGTCGCGGCCAAGGGTGGCGGCAGCGAGAACAAGAGCAAGTTCGCCATGCTGAACCCCAGCGATTCCGTCGTCGACTGGGTGCTGGAGCAAATCCCGAAGATGGGCGCTGGCTGGTGCCCGCCGGGGATGCTCGGCATCGGGATCGGTGGCACTGCGGAAAAGGCGATGACGCTCGCCAAGGAATCGCTGATGGGCGATATCGACATGGCGCAGCTGAAACAGCGCGGCGCGCAGACCGATACCGAGCGGCTGCGGATCGAGATTTTCGATAAGGTTAACGCGTTGGGCATCGGCGCGCAGGGGCTTGGTGGCCTTGCAACGATCCTCGATGTGAAGATCGAAAGCTGGCCCACGCACGCTGCGTCCAAACCGGTTGCGATGATTCCGAACTGCGCCGCCACGCGCCACGCGCATTTCCATCTCGACGGTTCGGGACCGGCGTTTCTGGAACCACCAAAGCTCAGCGACTGGCCCGATGTCGACTGGAAGCCCGACAAGGCATCGAAACGCGTCAATCTCGACACGCTGACGCGCGAGGAGGTTGCTGGCTGGCAACCGGGCGACCGGCTGTTGCTGAACGGCAAGATGCTGACCGGACGCGATGCGGCGCACAAGCGTATCCAGGACATGCTTGCCAAGGGTGAGCCTTTGCCCGTCAGTTTTGCCGGTCGCGTGATTTATTATGTCGGGCCGGTCGATCCGATCGCGGGCGAAGTGGTGGGACCGGCTGGTCCCACGACTGCGACGCGCATGGACAAGTTTACCGAAATGATGCTGGCGGAGACCGGGCTGATCGCGATGGTCGGCAAGGCCGAACGTGGCCCCACCGGCATCGCCGCGATCAGGAAGCACAAGGCCGCCTATCTGATGGCGGTCGGTGGGGCGGCCTACCTCGTTGCGCGGGCGATCAAGGCATCGACCGTCGTCGGGTTCGCCGACCTGGGCATGGAGGCGATCTATGAGTTCACGGTCGAGGACATGCCGGTGACGGTTGCGGTCGATGCCACCGGGGAAAGCGTCCACCAGACCGCGCCGCTGATCTGGCAGAAGAAGATTGCCGAGGAGCGATTGCTGGCCGAAAGCATTTGACCAGCAATCCGATATCCGTACAGCGCCCGCGACCAAAGGCAGAATGAGACCCATGCGGCGCGCGATCGGACTGGCAGGACGGATAATGTTGTGGACGGTCGTGGTGCTTTGCGTCGCGATTGTCGTCCTGCCGCGCTTTCTGGATCGCATCTATTATACAGGGCCGGCATCGGCCCATTTCGATACCGCACGATTTTTCAATCCGGACGGCGAGGACACGATCGCGATGCCCGCCGGGGGCAGCCGCACCAATTTCTTTGTCCGTTACTTTTTCCAGCAGGACGGTCGTCCCGCGTGGCCGACCAACGTCCCGATCACGCCGGGTAAACCTGCTGCCCGGGTCGCCGGGGAACGGATGGTCATCACCTGGATCGGCCATGCCACGATGCTGGTGCAGACCCAGGGACTGAACATCCTGACCGATCCCATCTGGGAGAATACGGCTGGCCCCTTTGGCGCGGGTCCAAAACGGGTCATGGACCCCGGCGTCCGCTTCGAGGATTTGCCAAAGATCGACCTCGTCCTGATCAGCCATGATCACTACGACCATATGAGCCTGCCGACGCTCCAGCGGCTCTGGGACCGCGACAAGCCACTGATCGTCACCAGCCTTGGTAATGATACGGTTATGTCCGGGGTAACGTCGGTGGCGCGCGACTGGGGTGGCCGGGTGAACGTGCGTCCGGGCATCGATGTAATCGTGACGCGCAATCACCATTGGGGAACGCGCTTCATGGTCGATCGCAACCGCGCCTTGTGGTCGAGCTTCGTCGTGACCCTGCCGGGTGGCAATTTGTTCTTTGCCGGCGACACGGGCTTTGGCGACGGCAAATGGCCGATGGAGGCCAGGGGCTATGGCCCGATCCGGCTGGCCTTGCTTCCCATCGGGGCGTTTCGCTTCGTCCCTGGACAGATGGGCATTGCCAGCCATGTCGGGCCGATCGATGCCGCCGAAGTGTTTGCGCGGCTGGGCGCATCGCGCGCGATGGCGATTCACTGGGGGACGTTCCGCCTCAGCTATGAGGCTCGCGACACACCGCCCCGTTTGCTCGATGCGGTGATGAAATGCCGGACCGACATCGGCGGTGGCCGGGCATTCGTCGCGGTTCGGGCGGGTGCGCCAACCGAGGTAGGACCGTTGCTGGCCGATCCCCCCCCGACCGCGCCGGTCTCACGCGATCAAGTGGTTCGTTGTCTCGATACGCCGCAGGTGCGCGCACTGCGCTGAGGCGTTACAGGCTGGTCAGCGCGCCAGCCTGCGCGCAAACTGGATATCGACGGCGCGACGCACCGCCCCCGCAATCGCCGCAAGTCCCATTGGCGACGTCAGCCGCGCGACGTCGATGGGGTTGGTGACATAGCCAACCTCGAACAGGACCGCCGGTGTGTCGGGTGCCTTCAGCACGGCAAAGCCCGCCATCCGGTGAAATTCGCCCCGGAATGGCACCGCACCCGTCGCCTCGCGCCGCAGGATGTCGGCAAAGCGCGACGAATCGTTCATCGTTTCGCGCTGGGCCAGGTCGATCAGGATTGATGACACGTCCGATGCCTGTCCCGACAGGTTGACGCCGTTGATAATGTCGGCCTTGTTTTCGCGCGTAGCCAGGCGCGCCGCCGTGGTGTCGGACGCCACTTCGGACAAGGTATAGATGGTCGCGCCGGTGGCCCCGGTCATCGGCGCGCTGTCGGCATGGATCGATATAAACAGGTCGGCCTTCAGCGCCCGGGCGATCTGGGCACGTTCCTGAAGGATCAGGAAGCGGTCGTCGTCGCGCGTCAGGGCAACCCGGACGCGCCCGCCGCGGACCAGTTCATCGCGGATGGCGCGCGCAACCGCCAGGGTCAGGTCCTTTTCCCGGGTGGCATCGGTTGGCGAGACCGCTCCCGGATCATGCCCGCCATGGCCCGCGTCGATCACCACCAGCGGACGGTCGCCACGACCCAGCACGACGGGGCGCGGCGGTCCTGCTTCGGGAGGGTCGAGGGGGATGGTCACACTGTAACGGCTGCGCGGAGGTCGGGCGTTGCGCGCGATCGGAACTTCATAGGGCCGCGCCGCCGCGCCACCGGTCACCGGCGCCGACAGGCCAACCAGGGCCGCAATGATTGTCGCAACAGGCACTGGCACTTCATGCCTTTTGGTCCGCGCGGGGTCCAGTGGTCATCGGCACCGGTCAGGGGCGCAGGATCCTGGCAATCGCCAGCGCGGCCTTTTTGGGTCGATAGTGCAGGTCGAACAGCCCGTAATGGTTGCCCAGGGCGGGATGGGCCGGATCACGGTCGGGATAGAAATCGGACAGCTGATAAACGAACACCCGGCGAATGCCCGCCGCGACGGCGGCCCGGCACCCTGCGATCAGGAGTGCCGCCTGCCGCTCCTCGTTCATTTCTGATGTGCTGTAGCCGAACTCGGTAAACTGGATGGGCTTGGTGGGGCTGGACGATTGCGCCACCCGGGCCTTCATGCGGGCGATCCGCGGTTCGAGTAACTCCCCATTGGGCGGGTAAGGATGGAAATTGAAGAAATCGGAAGCACTGTCCTGAAAGGCCAGGTCGGTGAAGGCTATGACCGGGAGATGGTGAAGCGGCGCGCTGGCGCGCACGGCGGCATACAGGTCCGACTGGAAGGCAACGGCAGCGGGCGAGCCGCTTAGTCCCTTGTACGGGAACGGGAAATTGTTGACTTCGTTCGGTCCCTCGATCGCTGCCAGGATACCGGGCCATTTGCGCTCGATGGCTTCGAGGGCAATGATCAGCGCCTTGATCGGACGACGCCCGCCAACCACTGCGGTCAGCCTGACGGTGCCTTGCATCGCGGGGACCAGGGTGGCGAGGATGGACGGCGGCAATACCGAGTCCCGGATGTGCCGCAAGCCAGTCAGCCGCAAGGCTTCGGCCACCTTCGCCGGTGGCTGTCCCTGGCCCATATGGGTATTCACGCCGAGCGTATCGGCATTAAGCGGCAGCGTTCCACTCGCTCGCGCTTCGCGACATAGCACCGAGGCCAACAGAGGTAAGGCGAGCAAGCCGGTGATCGACTCTCGACGGTTGATTCTCATAACGCCTCACCAAAGTGATCTGAAAACTATCGAGTTTAAAATAAACGATATTGCTGTGACGTCCGCGTTACACCGAACGCCACCTCGTTCGCTAAGCGAAATGACGCTATCCGCCGGCCTGGCTTGCTCCCTTATAACAGGACTGCTACGACCTGTCGCACAACGGTTCGGGGGAACCCGTCCGAACTGTTATTACAGACCGCGTATGCCGATTCTCGGCCCGGTCACTCAGGTTGAAGCTCGCATGATGCATGGTTTTCCGCATGACCGCACCGCTTTTGAAGGCGCAGCGGCTTGCCGGATCGTGAACCCGGCGCACGTCGCCCGGCATGCAAAGCGAGCAGAGGCAATTTCCATTCCATCCAGCCGGACGGGCGAGGTGCGCGGGTTCGCAGCTTCGCTACCGTCCCGGAGACATTTAAATGACAATGCGTATGCTAATCGATGCGCGCCACCGGGAAGAAACCCGTGTCGCGGTCGTTAAAGGTAACAACCGGATCGAAGAATTCGACTTCGAATCCGCCGAACATATCCAGCTCAAGGGTAATATCTACCTCGCCAAGGTAACCCGCGTCGAACCGTCGCTACAGGCCGCATTCATCGAATACGGTGGCAACCGTCATGGGTTCATGGCGTTCAGCGAAATCCATCCGGATTACTACCAGATCCCGAAGGAAGACCGCGAAGCCCTGCTGGCTGAGGAAGCCGAACATGCCGCCGAGGAAGAGCGCCTGCGGGGCGGCGATCACGACGATGACGATTATGCCGTCGACGGCGATCATGACGACGACCATGAACGCGGACAGCACGACGATGACCTGCCGCACGACGAGGAGGACGGTGATGTGCCGCGCCCTGTGCCGACCGGTCGGGGAGTCGATGAAAACGCTGCGGAGAATTTGCGCCAGAAGCGCATGAACCTGCGCCGTCGCTACAAGATTCAGGACGTGATCCGCCGCCGCCAGGTGCTGCTGGTCCAGGTCGTGAAGGAAGAGCGCGGCAACAAGGGCGCGGCGCTGACGACCTATCTGTCGCTGGCCGGTCGCTACTGCGTGCTGATGCCAAACACGTCGCATGGCGGCGGGATCAGCCGGAAAATTTCCAACGTTGCCGACCGCAAGCGGTTGAAGACGATCATGGCTGAACTGGACCTGCCCAAGACAATGGGCTGTATCGTGCGGACCGCCGGTCTGCAGCGGACCAAGATCGAGATCCGTCGCGACTTCGACTATCTTGCCCGTTTGTGGGACGAAATCCGCGAAAACACGCTCAAATCGGCAGCACCCGCGCTCGTCTATCAGGACAGTGACCTGATCAAGCGCGCGATCCGCGACATCTACAACAAGGATATCGAGGAGGTCATCGTCGAGGGCGAGGAGGGATTCCGTCACGCCCGCGACTTCATGAAATTGCTGATGCCGACACACGCGCGGCGCGTGAAACCATATGCCGATGCGGTGCCGTTGTTCCAGCGCAACCATGTCGAGGAACAGCTGTCGGCAATGTACCAGCCGGTCGTCCAGCTGAAATCGGGTGGCTATCTGGTCATCAACCCGACCGAGGCTCTGGTTTCGATCGACATCAACTCCGGCCGTTCGACGCGCGAACACGGCATAGAGGCGACGGCGGTCGGCACCAACCTGGAAGCCGCGCATGAGATCGCACGCCAGTTGCGCTTGCGCGACATGGCCGGGCTGGTCGTCATCGATTTCATCGACATGGAGAACAACTCCAACGTCCGCAAGGTCGAGAAAGCCATGAAGATGGCGCTGTCCGATGACCGCGCCCGCATCCAGATCGGGCGAATTTCATCGTTCGGCCTGATGGAGATGAGCCGCCAGCGTCTGCGCACCGGTGTGCTGGAAGCATCGACGCGCCAGTGCCCGCATTGCGAAGGCACCGGGCTGGTCCGGACCGCTTCGTCGGCGGGCCTGTCCGCGCTTCGCATGCTGGAGGAAGAAGCCGGCAAGGGCCGCGCGACGATCTTCACCCTGCGCGCCAGCACGGAGGCGGCGTTCTACGTCCTCAACCGCAAGCGTTTCGAGATCAGCGAGATCGAGGAGCGCTTCGGCGTCCGTATCGAAGTGCTGCCCGACGGCGAGGTCGAGGGCGCACGGATGACGGTCGAGGCCAGTGGCCCGCCGCCCGCGCATCCGCCGCATTTCGAAATGCCGGTCTATGAAGAGGATCCCGAACTCGACCTGATCGAGGAAGAGGATGAGGAAGAGATCGAGGAAGCACCCCGTGGCGAGCGTTCCGAACGATCGGAACGCCCGCGCAATGCCGAGGGTGAAGGCGAGGGCGACGGTGAGCCGCGCCGCCGCCGCCGCCGCCGCGGCCGCCGCACCCGCCGCGATGGCGAGGAAGGCACGAACGGTGAAGCGGCCGAGCCCGAACTCGACGACAACGGCGAGCCCATCGAACGTGAAGCCGTGGCGCCGCGTGACGATATCGCCGAAGATGGCGAGGACAATGCCATTCCCGGCGAGACTATAGCGGATGGCGAAGAGCGTCGCAGTCGTCGTGGCCGTCGCGGTGGCCGTCGTCGCGGTCGCGGTCGTGGTGGTGAAAACGGCCAGGCGGTCGAAGGCGAAGGCAGCGAAGGCGAGCCGGGCACCGAAGGCCAGGGCTTTGCATCCAATGCCGACCCGGTGACCGAGCCCGTCCTTGGCGAAGCAGCCGACACGATCGAGGCTCCCGAAGTCGTCGAAGCGGCTCCCAAGCGCGCACGTCGCCGTCCTTCCAAGCGCGACGCGGAACCGCAAGCCGCTGCCCCCAGTGAACCGGTCCCCGAGATTGTCGAGGAACCTTCGGTAGCGCCGGTCACGGAAAAGCCCAAGCGGACACGTCGCGCAAAGGCGGCTCCGGCTGATGTCGCGGTCGCCGAAACGGAAGCGGCACCCGTACCCGCCGAAGTCGAAGCGGTCGAGCCAGCGGCCAAGCCCAAGCGCGCGAGCCGTGCCAAGGCCAAGGTTGCAGCCCCGGTCGAGGAAGCGGCAGCTATCGCCGACACCGCTCCGGAACCAACCGTTGCGGGCGTCGCGCAAACAGCATCCGCATCGCCGCAGACCAGTGCGCCTGCGGTCGAGTCGACAGTTGAGGACGGCAAGAACGGCGAGGACGAGCGACCGAAACGTGGCTGGTGGCAGAGTACGTTCGGCGCGACCAAGTAACGGCCTGCCCGTTGCGCCAATGGGCGTGACGGGCAGTCTTCCAGACCGATGGGTAAGCCAGCTTCACCCTCGGTTCAGCGCAGCAGGGCGAAGGGCAACGGTATGATCGATCGGTTCCTTCGCCGCGCCTTTGCCGCCGCACTGATGTTGACGCTGTCGGTGCAGCCCGCCGCGGCGCAATCGATCCTGCGCGACGCCGAAACCGAGGCATTGCTGCACGAGATGGCCGCGCCGTTGATCGAGGCAGCTGGACTGCCGGCGAAGAATGTCGACATCATCCTGATCGGCGATAATCAGATCAATGCCTTCGTCGCGGGCGGGCAGGTCGTCTACATCAACTCCGGCCTGCTGGCCGCCGCCGACAATGCCAACGAAGTCCAGGGCGTGATTTCTCATGAACTCGGCCATCTGGCGGCGGGCGATGTGTTGCGCGGGGCCGATGGCGCAAAAGTAGCGACCGGCATTACGATATTGTCGCTGATCTTGGGTGCGGCCGCCATCGCTGCGGGTGCGGGTGAAGCGGGCGCCGGGATATTCGCCGCCGGGCAACAGGCCGCAATGGGCAAATATCTGTCATTCTCCCGAACGCAGGAATCGGCTGCGGACCAGTCGGGCCGCCGGTATCTGAGTGGAGCCGGGATCAGCGGCAAGGGCATGATCAGCTTTTTCAAAAAGCTGCAGGGGCAGGAATATCGCCTCGCGATCGAACAGGACAGCGCCTACGACCGCACCCATCCGCTAACCGGTGATCGCATCCAGGTCCTACAGGACGCGCTGGCCGCCGACAAGGCGTGGAACAAGCCCACCGACCCTGCCATCGAAGCGCGTTTCCAGCGGGTGAAGGCCAAGCTGTTCGGCTTTATCAATGAAGCACCCTTGGTGCTGCGCCGCTACCCAGAGACCGACCAGTCGATCGCAGGACATTATGCGCGCGCCTATGCCTATCACAAATCGGCCTATCCTGACCGCGCCGTTGCCGAAGCCGATGCCTTGCTAACCGCGATCCCGCACGATCCGTATTTCGAGGAACTAAAGGGCCAGATCCTGCTGGAATCGGGTCGTCCCAACGACGCGCTGCCGGTGCTGCGCGATGCCGTGCAGCGGACCAATTTCCAGCCGCTGATCGCCGCGCTGTTCGGCCACGCGCTGATCGCCACCGAAAACCCCCGCAATTACGCGGAGGCCAAGTCGATCCTGAAATCGGCCATCGCGCGGGATAACCAGAACCCGTTTGCCTGGTATCAGCTTGGCGTCGTGTACAGCCATGAGGGTGACAATGCGCGCGCCGCTCTGGCGACGGCCGAACGTTTCAATCTGGAGGGCAACCGCGTCGCGGCGCTTGCCCATGCAAAAATGGCGATGATCGGAATACCGCCCGGATCGGCGGACTGGATTCGGGCGCAGGATATTGCGCTGGTATCGGACAATGGCGACCGCAAGAAGCGGAAGAAATGAAGAACTGGAGTTACACGATCATGGTCGGATTTGCAGCATTGATCGCGGGCGCTGCGGCGACCGTTGCGGTCTCCTCAAACGCGCCGGTTTCGACGATGGACAAAGCCGCGATCGAGCGGGTCGTTCACGACTATATCCTCGCGCATCCAGAGATCCTGCCCGAGGCGATGGAGCGGATGCGCGATCGTGAGGTCGGCAAGGCCGTCGCGGCCAATCGATCGATTATCGAAACGCCGTTTGCTGGCGGGTGGGAGGGTTCCGCCACGCCCGACGTCACGCTTGTCGAATTTTTCGATTATGCCTGCGGATATTGCCGCGCGAGCATTCCCGTCATCGACCGATTGCTGAAGGAGGACCCGAAACTGCGGATCGTCTATCGCGAATTTCCGGTGCTCGGTCCCGACAGCGAAGCCGCAGCCAAGGCCAGTCTGGCGGCGGCCAAGGCAGGAAAATACGGATCGTTCCACCGCGCCCTGTTTGCCGAGGGTCGCCCCGAACCGCACACCGTCGCCCGTGTGGCCAAGCAGCTTGGCATCGACCCGACCCAGGGCAATGGCCCGGATGCAACGCGCGAACTTGCCAACAACATGGAATTGCAGCGCGCGCTGAACTTGACCGGCACGCCCAGTTGGATCGTGGGCAACAAGGTCCTGTCGGGTGCGGTCGGCTATGATGTCTTGAAAGCGGCGGTCACCGAGGCACGTTCGCTTAAGCGTTAGCCTGTCAGGCTCAGTCGGGCACGGGCTAGGCGTTCGCCGCTAAACAGCGCTACAAGCCAGCGGACCGTGGGTGACTAATTTTTGAAGTCGAAATCGTCTGACAGATCGGATTCAAAGCTAATCGTGCTTTCCAGCTCCAGCGTTGTTGGACCGAGCGACATGGGGCAGGCCGCATCGGGAATGATCGCGACATCGAACAATTCGCTGACCGCGCCATCAAGTTTGATCCATTCCACGATCTCGCCATGTCGCAAATTCACGACCATAATGCCGCACCATGGCTCCCCACCGCGCTTTGCGATCTCTCCCTGAAGCGGCAGATCTTTGAATGTGCCGTCGCGCGGCTTTGATGCGGTGACGATGGCATGATCATTATGGATTGTCATGCCGCGCAGGAAGCCGGGGCAGAACGCGATATCTTCCTTTGAGCCGGTGTCGGAATCAATGCGCACGATCTGACCGCGACCTGAATCTAGGACATAGAGCTTGTCATCAACGAGGCGCGGACTATGCGGCATCGACAATTGATCGGTGACGATTTTGTTGTGGGCGACGTCAATCACCACGCCGCCCGACGCCCGGCGTTCGCGCCAGCCGGCAAGGGTATCGGTCTGACTCACGGCGGAAACATAACGAGGGACGCCATCGCTCATCGCGAGCCCGTTGAGGTGGCAGCGATCCTCGCCGACCAGCTTCGAGATAAAGTCGGGTTTCCATAAGGGGCGAAAGCTGTGCTGCCGATCAATAGTCGCAAGGCACGAATATTTGGTGTTGACGAAAATCAGGCGACCGGTGCGATCGACCCCCATTTCGTGAATATCGATGTCGCCTGTGGTGTGTGCTTCGCGCGGAATGAAAACGCGATCGAATTTTCCGTTACCCTTTTCACCGGGGCGAAGCATATTCTCAAGTCGCCAAATCTGGAAAAGCGAGCCGATGAAGAGGCGGTTACCGTCGTTGCACAATCCCATGGCACGCACATAATTCTGCTGGTTGAAAGATATCGCGCCATCGGGTTGAACGCCGACCAGGAAAAGCTGACCGGTTTGATACGACGTGAACGCCAGGCTCACGCGATTGGCGACCAACCACGACCCGAATGTTCGGGACACGGTAATTTCGGTCGCATTGGGATCCAGCGGCGTGTCTTGCCGCCCGACAGCTGACATCAAAAGGCCCCCGCTTTCGCGGGGGCCTCCGATTCACAATTAACCGATTCGATCATTAGAACTTGATACGCAGTCCCGCACGACCGCCGCCACCCCTATAATCGTCGCTATAGTTGCCGAAGCCTTCGACAAAGCCAGTGACACCGCCGGGCGTTGTGATGTTGAAGCCGATCTTGCCTTCGCCATAAGTGCCGATGCGATCATTTCCGTAGTTGAAGGTCGAACCATTTGACGTGAATTGCAGACCCCGTCGGCCCTTGAACTCATGAACGGCATTTCCCGATGCGTAAACCACGGCACGGTTGCCGCCCATTTCAAAGGCTGACCCGATGCGCAGGCCTGCCTTGCCACGAACACCATCCAACTTGTCAAAGTCGATCGTGGCGTTTGTAACGTTGGGCGAGTTCAAGTCGGTACGCACATAGGCCACGCTGACGATCGGCTCCGCATAGAACGTATTCGACCCGAAGCGGATGCCTACTTCGCCCTGCGCACCATAGGATTTGCCGTGATAGCGGCTGCTGAAGTTAGCGACCGGACTCCTCGAATTGAGCCAGTAATAGTCGTACTTTGCAAGCGCATTCGCGAACACGTTGCCCGACACAAAGCTGGCATACACGCCACCGTTTACAACGTCATACGTCGTGCGATCGGCCGAGTTGCGGAAGCTGAGTTCCGAATTCGCGTAACCGCCGGTGACGCCGAACACAAAGGCGCTATCGCCCGATGCGCCGCCCAGATCGAGGCCGATCTGGCCGCCGAATGCGTCCTGCTTGTAGCTGGTGTCGACAGCGCGTGTGACACCGAACGCGGTGAAGTTTCGGTTGGTGTCCTTACGGGTTTGCGTCCCGCCGTACATGATCCCCCAGACCCTGCCACCGGCAACCGCAGTCTCTGGCCCAGCAGCCCATTTTGAATCGCGCAACTCCGACATATGCGCCGACCACGCGTCTGCCGACTTATACCAGACATTTTGCGCTGCTTCGTTGATCTTCAGGGCGCGGAACAGCGCGTCCCCCGGCGTTCCGACCAGTGCAAAGCTGGTCACTCCTGCCGCAGTCGACGTTGCCAGCGAGTAGTTCACAAAGCCGATATTTTGAGACTGGGTGGCAAGGCTAAACGCCGTTGCCGAAGTCCCCGCACCGCCGGTTGCAATCACCAGCCCCTGATTCACTCCGGCGTTTGCGCTGCTCACATTGTTCAGCGTCACCAGTGTCGAACCCGTTGCTGCGCCATTGACGATCAGCCTGTCGCTCGTCCCCGCGCCGCCCGTAGAAACATCGACGCCCAAGGTGCTCGCCCCGCTGCCGGTAAAGGTGCCCGGCAAGGTAAGCGTGTCACCAGTATGGCCGTTGACCAGGCTGACCGTGCCGCTGTTGTTGAACGCTTCCAGACCAGTCAGCGTAACCCCGCCCGGTGTGGGTGCTGTAGGGAGGACGTTAAAGCGACCGCTGTTGTTAAACGTGTCGTTGCCAGCCCCAAAGTCCGACCCACTGGTTGCATTGAATGTGCCCGTGTTCGTCAGCGTGTCGTTACCACCCGAAAGCATGACTCGACCGTTGATACTGCCAGAGTTTGTTACCACCGCCGGGCCCCCAAGGGCGACGACTGCGGCACCCGTTGGCCCGCCTGTAATCGTTCCGGCGTTCGTCAGCGAAGAACTTGTGGTGCCGTTCAGCACAATGCCGTTGACGCCGCCAGCGATAGAACCAGCAGAACCGACCGTTGCCGTCGTTGTGTTGCCCGTCAGTACAACCGCGTCGCCGTTGGTCGCATTTACCGCGCCGTTGATGTTGCCTGTTGCCAGGCCGGTCGCTGTTACAACCACGGCGCGCGGCGTTACCGGCGTTCCGCCCGTTGTCGACGCTCCTCCCGTTGCAGTCACGTTGTTGACGGTCGCCGTGGCGTTCCCAGCGGTGCCGGTAACGGTGATGGCATCGCCGTTGGACGAGTACGCCTTGGTGCCCGCAGTCGAAACTGTCCCGGTAGAGACGACGACTGCATTGGCGCCGGTCGCAACGATGGCCTGCGAGTCATTTGCGGTCGTGCTCACATTGACCGCGTTGACGGTAGCCGTGCCCGTCGTCGCATAGGCGTAAATGCCGCGGGACGAGGCACCGGCAGTTGTCACCGCCCCAGTCGTGCTGACGGTGGCGTTACCAGCGGTCGAATAAGCAAAAATGCCCGTGTTATCGACCGACTGCGTTTTGACGTTGGCGCCCGAGACAACGACATTGCCCGTTGCGATTGCCTGCACGCCGGTCCCGAAAGTGCTGTTGGAATTGACGGTCCCAAAGGTGGCATTAGCGCCAGTTCCGCCTTGGGCGACGATACCATTGGCGGCAAAGCCGGTGGTATTCACAGTGTTGGCGTTAACGGTCGCGGTTCCGTTTCGGGCCACCGCATACAAGCCGTTTGACTGGCCCGAGGTCGTAACGGTGCCGGTGCTCGTTATCACGACAGGACCGGTGCCATAACTCTGGGCGAAAATACCATTGGCGTTATTGCCGGTCGTTGTGACCGAGCCGGTCGAGACCGTAATTGGTCCGGTGTTCGAAACGGCCTGTACGCCGCTGGCGGAGTCTCCAGCGGTCGACAGCTTGCCCGCGGTTACAGTGATCGCACCGCTATCGGTGTTGGCAAAGATTGCCGAGCTGTTCGGAAAAAATCCGGGGCCGCCCCCCGCCAGGCCTGTGGTCGTGATATCGCCAACGTTGATGGCAATCGGACCAGTGCCGCTCGCGGTGGCATCGATGCCGCGCGCATTTAACCCGCTTGTAGAGATTGCGCCATTGCCAGTGATAACGACGCCGGTGGTCCCCACGGCCACGATGCCCGTGGCGCCACGTGTAAATGCAGTGCCATCGCCCGTTGTTGCGATCGATCCGTTATTGGTGATTGTCGTGGTGCCACCACCGCTAACATTGATAGTGTTGGTCGCGGTGACATCAGCATTGGTCGTCAGGCTGAGGTCAGTGGCCGGGATATAGGTAATTCCACCCGGATAGGGATTGCCTGCTGCCGTGCAGATCACAGTGCCAGTCGTCGCCACGCCGCATTCGTCCGCTGCTTTCCCGGGCGAGGCTGCCATGGCGCTGGCTGCAAGCGCAAATCCCACAGAGGTGCCGCGCAGCAGCGACCGACGGGAATAAGGGGTAGACGTGCTTTTGGCACTCATGCTGTAAATTGCGCGCACTTGGACTCTCCTGAACCAAACAGAATGTCCCCCCGGCGCCGCCAGTATCGCCGAACGAATGAATGCGCGACTAAATTATTTCTAGTTTCCGCACCCGAAATGAAGCATCTTTTGAAGAACTTGTTCGTATGGGCTTCCGTAATAGACTGGGGTCATATCGGTATGCCCCAACCGGGTCAGCGCAACCCGACTATTTTGACAGTCTGTGAAACTACCCAGCTCCGGGCGATGGGCATCGCGAACGGCTGACGCCTGCGTAAAAATGGTCGCTGAGTGACTGACGCGTGTCTGCGCGTCAGGCGTGGTTATTGAGCACCGCGGCTTCCGCAAGCGATCTAACAGGTCCTGGCCCCTGATGGGAAAGGCAGCGCGCGTTGGACCGGCCAGACACGCTTCGGGCCACGGTTCGCAGACAGTATATCAAGCCCGGGCGATTACCGTTCGATACAAGCTCGCCCCGGCGTAATCACGAAACTCGACGCCCATGCCGCCTTTGTCCAGCGTAATGGCCGCAAACCCGGACCGTGCGACACAAAACTTCGTGCCTGCAACCGGCTTGACCGGACGAACCTCCGACCCGGCACCACAGCCCAGATACGCGACACCGTTGTCGACGATATGCTGCAAGTCATGGTCGTGGCCGTTGATATACGCCTGGACGCCGTGCCGTTCCAGCAGCGGCTTGATCACCGCGACCATTTCCGGCGTGTCGCCATGACCGCTCCCGCCAGAACGTATCGTGTGGTGGCCGACGACTAATTTCCGCGACGCCCTGGACGCCGACAGTGCGCGGTCCAGCCAGGCGACCTGCGCCTCACTGTCCTGCGACGCAACGTTCCGGGCGATCTGGCTGTCGACTTTCGTGCGGTAGGAATGGACCAGCGGCGAGCTGTCGATCACGAACAGATCGGTATCGGGCATACCGATGTCGGCCCCGCGCAGGACGTGATAGCGGCTCGGCATTTTCCAGCGCCGACTGCGCTTTGCATAGTCGAGTTGCGCCTGCGGGTTGCCGCGATAGTCATGATTGCCGAGCGCAACGTGCCATGGAACCTGCAACGCCGGATCGGTGTAGATATCCTCGAACGATGTCTGCCATTGCCGATCGTTCGCTGACTGCACGCCGTTTTCGTAGAAATTATCGCCGACCGACAGGACGAAGCGTGCTTTTAATTCATGGGCGGCCTTGCCCATTGCCATGGCGACATCGCGCTGATGCTGCGCGCCGTCGCGGCCCCAGTCGCCGACGACCAGAAAGCTGGGTGATGCCGCCGTGGCCGCTTGGGCAAAAGGTGCCGCGGCCGCTACGACAGCCATCCCGCCGATGACGGTGCGGCGATTCACTGGACGGTCGAACATGGCAGGCACCCCTCTGGTCAGAACTTGAACTTCACGCCCGCCTCATAAGTCTGGTCGTAGAACTCGCGCTGAATCGGTCGGTCAGGGCTTCCTTCGTAAAGCCGCAATGGCGCATTCGTCAGGTTCTTTGCATTGAAATAAACCCGGACGTTGCGCGTGATGTCGAGCGACGACGTGAAATCCAGCGTGGTGCGCGGGCTTTGATAAACATCGAACCGCGCCTCGTCGCCGATGCCGAACAGGCTCAATCCGACATATTGCGCGGCGAGGCGAAGCTCGACACCATGCGCCTCATACAGGGCGGCGGCATTCCAGGTGTATTTCGATGAAGCGGGCAACCGCCGTCTTTCACCCGTTCGCAATTCGACTTCGCTGTCCACATAGGTTGCGTTGCCGTCGAACCCGAACCCATCGAAGGGCGCCGGCAGGAACGAGAATTTCTGGGTGTAGGCGACCTCGATTCCCCGCGCATGGGCCTTGGGAACGTTTTCATAGGAGTTGATTGTGATCGGGCTCGACGGGTTGGGCAGCAACGGATCCGACGCAGCTGGTTGCCTGCGTGCGACGATGTAATTCTTGAACTCCTTGTCGAACAGGCCAACCGACACGATGCCCGAATGTGGCAGGTAAAGCTCAAGCGCTAAATCGTAATTGTCGCCGGTCGTGGGCTGCAAGTCCGGATTGCCACGCGTAATGATGTTGTTGTCGGTATCGACGTTGACCGGTTTGGCGACCTGCGCGAACCCGGGGCGACCGATCCCCGTCGAATATGTGGCCCGGGCCAGCAACTTCGGGGATATGTCATAGCGCAACTGTACGGTCGGAAAGGTGTTGATGTAATTGCGCTTGCGTGTTCGGATGTCCGCTGTGTCGCCATTGCCAACGGCGTCGGCCGTGTATCGCGCATCGGTCCATTCGACCCGGACACCCGCCAGCGCGCCGAATTTCCCGGCGGTCAACGTGTACATTCCGTACGTTGCGTAAATGTCTTCGGTCGCTCTGAAATAACCGGTGTAGTCGGGAACCAGGCCACTGGTGGGCGATGAATTCGCCAGATTGCGAATCGCACCGACGTCGATCTGCGGGCCATTGGTGTAATGATTGTCATAGAAATTGGTGATTGCCGGGCTCGAAACCGTGGCAAGGTTGACGGCGGGCGAAACGAAACTCTGGGCGAAGGGCAGGTCGGTCTTGGTCCGCGTGCGAACCTCGCCACCGAACTGGATGCGGCCCTCGGTCGATCCGAAGTGCGTTTCGAGCGTGCCGTTCGCGGCGTAGGACCATTCCTTGTCCACGGCGCGTTCGGTGAAGTTTTTCAGTCCGCCCGGGCCCGCTTTCTGCGTGTACAGCGCAGCGTTGTTCGGGTCGGTGCCGTCGGTGATAGCGATCTTTGGAAAGTCGGGATTGGTGATATTGTCATAGGTAACCGCAACGCCGGTGGGGCCTGCGAAATTCGTCAAGTAATTCTGATTCACAAAGAATGTCGCCCGCGAATAGGCGGCGTGGTAATCGAGGTTGAAGTCGCCGAACCGGTCGTGTCCGCCAACGACATAGACCTGGTTGCGATGCGTTTCCTTTTCGTCGGTACCCTTGATCGACAGGTCGGACAGCGCGGTAAACCCGTTCGGATTGGCGGGATCGGCCAGCGGTGACCCATCGAGATTGTCGAAGGTAAGCCGGTTCTTGCGGACTGATTCGACGTAACCCGCGATCGAAGCGCGCAGATAAATCTGATGATCGTCGTTCGGCGTGAAAGCGAACTCGCCGCCATAGCCGAACCGACGACGATGATAGTCGTAACGGCGCAACTGGATGTCGGCGAACGCCTTGTTGACCTGCTGCGCGCTGAACGGCTTGCCCGACGTCGCAGTCAACGTGTCGTCGTTGATATAGTCGGCCTCGACATCGTCGAACCCGCGCTTGTCGTCGCGGCGCGATCCGGTCAGCACGAACGAGAACGGCTTGTTGTCGCCGCCGAAGCGCGCGCCCACCGCAAGATCGAGGTTCAACGGGCCGCCATGCTTGTGCGCCGGTTCATAGCCATAGCCGATCGCGCCCTCGGCGAACGGGTGCTCGACGTGCGCCGCTGATCGCGGGGTGAGTTCGATCGAGCCGCCCAGTCCCTCGGCGTCGTGATTGGGCATACCGGTCTTGCTGACGATGATGCCGTCGATGGCGCCGGTCGGGATCGTGTCGAATTCGACCGCGCGTCCGCTGCCAAAGATCGTGCCGCCGGGATTGGTATTGAGCAACACGACGCCGCCATAGGTCGCGCCGTTCAGATTGCCGTCGATGCCGCGAATGTTGACAAAGCGGCCCTCGCCGGTGTCGCTGGACAGTGAAATGCCGGGAATGCGGCTCAGCGATTCAGCGGCGTTGAAATCGGGATATTTGGCGATTGCCTCCGCCGACTGCACATTGATCAGATTCGGAGCCAGTTTTTGCTTTGCGCGCGCCTGTTCCTCCTCGCGCGGGGCGGTTACGACGATTTCAGGAGTCGGCGCTTCACTGGCGAATGCCGGCGAGCACAACACAGTCGAGACAAGCGCCAGAACACGGATTTTCATTTTGGTAAACACCCCGGTTTTCGATCCGTGGCATCTTCATGATGCCTCCGATTGCCGCGTGATGCTGCCCATTTATGACGGGTTGGAGACTATGCTGGCCATTCGGGTGAAGGTTGGGAAGATACAATGTTGGTCATCGCCGCGACACAACTGCCACGTGAAATGACCCCGCGATTGCCGCTGGTCGCGCGCCCGGCGTCGCTGGCGGGGAGAAGCGTGCTGTCGGCAGGTAGAGCGTCCCGTCCGCAGGATCGATCGCCCCCGTCCGCGCACCGGTTTCGGACTTTGCCGTAGCCACGACCTTGGCGCCACCGACAGCATCGAGCGCAACGATGCTCAGCGTTCCGTCCCGGCCGCACGGGATGATCGCGGTTCGTCGCACGGTGTCCATGATGACAGCATCGGGGCCGCTGCCGATCGCCAGCAACTTCACCAGTTTGTGCGAACGCGCGTCCACGACGGCGGCCTTGCCATTGGCGCAGGCGCTGATCAACTGCCCGGTCCGGTCGTCATAGCCCAGTCCGGACGGTCCGGTGCAGCCGGGCAGGGCGGTGGTCGCGCTGACCTTGCCGCTCGTCAGGTCGGCGCTTTCGATCTCGTTCAGATCCTCGTTATTCACATACAGCATGTTGTTGCGCCCAAGAACGCCGAATTCCAGACCGGGCTTCAGCATGATCGTCCTGACAACCTTGCGCGCCGCCACATCGATTAGCGAAACCGTCCCGTCCTTGGCATTCATGACCACGGCCCTGCCGCTGGCGGCGTCGTAGAAGGCGGCGTCGGGATCGGACCCGACCGCGAACCGGGCCAGTTCATGACCGTCACCGGTCGCCAGCAATCGCACGCTGTTGTCGTGCGCGCTGGTGACGAGCAATTCCGCCTTGCCGGGGATCGGTACGACGGCGTGCGCCTTGGCGATTGCACCGAACGACCGCACCCTCCTGGTCGCCAGATCGACTGCGGTCACGACATTGCCGTGCGCGATGTAAAGCTGCCGCGCGGCCCCATCGATGCTGGCATAATCCCAACCGCCATCGGGTCCGGCGATCGATCCGGAGACAGCATAGGGTGGCACCGGTCCGGCCCCGATCAGCGCGAGGGCCGCAGCGGAAACGAACAGGGTTTTGAAGGTGGCGTGCAGCATGGACAAGACCCGATTCGTTTGGAGATGGGTCTTCAGAGTGGCGGCACGACCGCCAGGAGGCCAGCGGCTTTGCAAGACATTGGGAAAATTTATAACTACATCCGCCCGTCTCCGCTATCGCTGAGGCAACGATCAGGGCTTCGAAAATAATGCGCGTGCTGTTGGCCGAGGATGATGCTGAAACGACCGATCTGGTCACGCACGCGCTGGAACGGCTGGGCCATGTCGTGACCGCGGTGGGCACGGGCGGCGACGCGCTCCACGCCGGAGTTGCCGGAGCTTTCGACGTGATCGTGCTCGACCGGATGCTGCCCGGTATCGCGGGCGTGGACGTGCTCAAGCGGTGGCGCGCGGCGGGCGTTCATACGCCGGTCCTGATGCTGACCGCGCTCGGGGGTATCGCCGACCGGGTTGGCGGGCTGGAGGCGGGGGCCGACGATTATCTGGTCAAACCCTTTGCCACCGTCGAACTGGCGGCGCGCCTGACCGCGCTGCAACGCCGCCCGGTGATCGCCGATCTGCCCACCCGGCTCCAGGTCGGCGCCATCACCCTCGATCTGCTGAAACGGGAGGTCAGGCGGGAACACCGCGAAGTCCATCTGCAACCGCGCGAGTTCGCATTGCTGGAACAACTCATGCGCCACGCGGGCGAAGTCGTCACGCGTTCGATGTTTCTGGAACGCATCTGGGGTTTCCATTTCGACCCCCAAACCAACATCGTCGAAAGCCACCTCAGCCGCCTCCGGTCCAAGCTAAAGGACGGCTTCACCTGCGATC
This sequence comes from Sphingomonas sp., assembly GCF_025353885.1. Classification (GTDB taxonomy): domain Bacteria; phylum Pseudomonadota; class Alphaproteobacteria; order Sphingomonadales; family Sphingomonadaceae; genus Sphingomonas_O. The sequence continues at coordinate 22,927 of NZ_JANXNX010000042.1, forward strand.
CGATCGAAACCCTGCGCGGCGTCGGCTATCGAATGCGCAACGATGCCTGAGTCCAGCGCCGCCTCCAGTGCCCGCGCCGCATCCAGTGCCGCCTACCGCATCGCCTTCACCTATTCCTGCGCCTTTGCTCTCGCCATTCTCGTGCTCGGCATTACGGTCTATTATGCGGCCGATGCCCAGTTCCGCTATCAGCAGGACGTCGGCATCGCAGAGAGCAGCACGCTGCTGATGCGCGAATATCGGGAAGGCGGCATCGCCGATCTGCGCGAGGCCATCACCAAGCGAGAAGGACGCGATGCCGACAGCAGTTACCATTATGCGCTGTTCGACCCGGCGGGCGTCCGCACCGGCGGCGCGCTCGATACTGCCCGCTCGGAACCCGGTCGCCGTGATCTGATCGTCAGGAGTGCTGACGGAACGAACCGCCCGGCACGGGCGCTCGTGACCCAGTTGCCGGGTGGATACCGCGTCGTGGTCGCCGCCGATCTGGCGGCGCTGGAGCGGATCGACCGGATCATCCTCGAACTGTTCACTGCTGCATTCCTGATCGTCGTCATCATGGGTATCGTCGGCGCATTGTTGCTCGGCAGCTATTTGCGCCGCCGCCTCGGCACGATCAGCAACACCGCACAGGCCATCATAGCGGGTGATCTCGACCAGCGCATTGCCGTCAGCAACCGCAATGACGAGTTCGACCGGCTCGGTTCGGCGCTGAACGCGATGCTCGACCGCATCGCCCGGCTGCTGGCAAACCTGCGCCAGGTGTCGAGCGATGTCGCGCATGATTTGCGAACCCCACTGGCCCGACTGCGCGGCCAGATAGAGGGGGCGCTCGATGAAGATCAGGAGCCAGCCATCCTGCGCCGTTCGCTGAAAAACGCCCTGAAGCAAAGTGACGAACTCTTGTCGCTGTTCGCCGCGATCCTGCGCATCGCAGAGGTCGAATCGGGCGCGCTGGCCAGAAACTTCAGGGCCGTCGACCTTACCGAACTGGCAACCGACCTGCATGAATCTTATGCCCCCGCGGTGGCGGATCACGGTCGCGCGCTGAACAGCGCGATCCAGCCCGGCGTGACTGTTTTCGGTGATCGCGAACTGATCGCTCAGGCTCTGATCAACCTGCTCGACAATGCCCAGCGCCATACGCTGCCCGGAACCCGCATCCTCATCTCTGCAAGAACAACCGGGCAACAGGTCGTCCTGTCGGTGTCCGACGATGGTCCGGGCGTCCCGGCGGACGACCACGCGCTGATCGTCCGTCGTTTTGCCCGGCTCGATACCAGCCGGACAAAGCCCGGTCATGGGCTGGGGCTCAATCTGGTGTCGGCCATCGCCGACGCGCATCGGGGGCATCTGTTGATCGAGGATAATGGCCCGGGCCTGTGCGTGTCGCTCCTGTTACCGGCGCACCCTTGATGCCCGGGTCCGGCCCGCCGGGGTGCGACGACATTGGCTTACCCCAATGCCGGACGACAACCCCGCTCGTAGGTTTGCGGATCGGACAGCTTACCCTAATGCGCTGGCAATGAGGGCACCCCGCGATCATCGGATGGACCACCGGCCCGCGCTTGCCGGTCTGTGTGCGCTGTCGATTCTGTCGGGGTGCGCGACCTATTCATCGGTGCCGCTGCGCCAGCCCGAAACGGTTCTGTCCGCGCCCGATCGGGCAATCCTGTCCGCCGATGCGGCGAAAATCGACCGTCCGTGGCTGGTGCCGCAGCCGATTGACCTGGCGTCGCCATTGACCCCCAATGCGCTGGCCGTGATCGCAGTCCTCGAAAATCCGGATCTGAAGGCGTTGCGCACGAAATCGGGCGTGGGCGAAGCTCAGGCATTTGCCGCGCGTCTGCTGCCCGATCCGACCGTGCAACTCGGGTTCGACAAGCTGCTTTCGGGGCCCGACGTCTTCAACGGACTGTCCAGCCAGCTCGGGTTCGACCTCAACGCCTTGCGCACCGCGCGGTTGACACGCGAAAACGCCGCAGCAGCAAACCGGCAAGTGCGGCTCGACCTTGCCTGGGCCGAATGGCAGACGGCGGGGCAGGCGCGGTTGCAGGGCGCGCGCATCGTCGCGCTCGAAGCGCAGATTGGCATGGCCAGATTGACTGCCGCTTCTGCTGACCGTCTGTTACGCGCTGTACAGCGCGCGGCGGGGCGGGGCGATCTTTCGGCGACCGATGTCGATGCCCGGCGGCTGGCCGCGCTCGACGCGGGCGACAAGCTGCGGACGGTCTCGCGCGACCTGACGACCGCGCGCGGTGACCTGAACAAGCTGCTGGGCCTGCCCCCCGAAACCGCGCTGCGGCTGGCGGTTGCGCCGCCGCCGCCGACCCCGCCCGCGACGCCGGTCCTGGTCGCGCACGCCATCGACCGTCGCCTCGATCTACAGGCGTTGCGCGCAGGATATGATGCCGCACAGGGCGATGTGCACCGGGCGATCCTGAACCAGTTTCCCAACCTGTCGCTGACGATCGCGGCGGCGCGCGACACCGCCGACAACAGGACGCTCGGTCCCCAGATCGGCTTTGCGTTGCCGCTGTGGAACCGCAACCGTGGCGGCATTGCCGTGGCACAGGCGACCCGGGCGCAGTTGCGCGCCGAATATGACGCGCGCCTGTTCCAGACCCGCGCGGAAATTGCGGCGGCGGTCGCGGCGCTTGCGACCCTGCGTGACCAGCGGGCCGCGTTGCTGCGTGACCTGCCCTCCATCGAACGCCTCGCCGACGGCACGGCGCGGGCCGCTCGACGCGGCGATCTTGCTCCCGCAGTCGCACAGACATCGGCGCAATCGCTGCGCGACCGCAGGACGACAGTGTTGCAACTCGACCAGCAGGCAGCCGAAGCGACCATCGCGCTCGAGCTTTTGTCAGGCGGTCCCAGTGAAGGATGGACGCAATGAAACTCTATCCGATACTCTTGCTACCCATGTTCGCGCTGACCGCGTGCGGGGAGGCCGAAGCACCGACAGCCGAGGTCGCGCCGACGGCAACGGTCAAGTCCGCTAGGGCATCGCTTGGGATCTCGGCTGGCGACCTGGCCGTCTATGGCGTGACAGAGGCGGGACCTGGCGGCGAGCAGTCGGTCGTTGCCGCGCGTGAAGCGATCCTCACTGCCATCCTCGCGCCGACCGGCACCGCCGTCCGTGCCGGGCAACCGATTGTCACCCTGCGCCCAAGTCCGACCGCCGCATTGGAACGTGCCAAGGCGTCGAGCGATGCCACACTGGCCAATGCCGCGCTGTCCCGCGCCCTGCGTTTGCGATCCGACGGGCTGGTCAGTGACGCCGATGTCGAAACCGCTCGCGCCGCTGTTCGTGCCGCCGTTGCGACCCAGGCGGCGACCGGCAGCGGTGGCAACGTCCTGCGCGCCCCTGCTGCGGGCACGGTCCAGGCGCTCAATGCCAGACCCGGCGACCAGATTGCGGCAGGCACGGCGGTTGCGTCGGTGGCCATAGCGGGAGAGCGTCGCGCCCGTTTCGGCGTCGATCCGGCAACCGCCGCGCGCATCCACCCCGGCCAGAGCATCAGGATCGACGGTCTCAGCGGTGGCGCAGCGACGACCGCCGCCACCGTCACCGCAACCGTCGTCGGCGTCGATCCGGCGGTCGACGCAACCACGCGGCTGGCATCGGTGTTCGCACGACTGCCCGTCACCTTCGGCGTCGGAACGCCGTTGCGCGGCCATATCGCCATCGGAGGCCAGACGTCGGGAGTGACGATCCCCTATGCCGCGCTGCTCGACGATGGTGGCAAGAGTTTCGTGTTCGTCATCGACCGGGGCGTCGCCAAACGACGCGACGTCGCGCCAGGCAACACTGCGGGCGACAGCGTTACCATCCTGACCGGTTTGAAAGAGGGCGAGCGCGTCGTCACCGAAGGGGGCACCGCGCTCGAGGATGGCATGAAAATACGCGAAGCCGGGTCGGCTGCCCGGTGAGGGAACTGATCCAGCGTCACAGCCGGTCGATCTGGCTGAGCGTCTTCCTTGTCACGCTGGCCGGACTGGTCGCCGCGACGCGGCTCCCCGTGACGCTGTTCCCGCATATCGACTATCCGCGCGTTGTCGTCGCCATTGATGCCGGGGACCGCGATGCGACCCAGATGGCGACGCTCGTCACCCGGCCAGCCGAAATTGCGTCGCGCGCCATTCCTGGCGTCACCCAGATCCGCTCGGTCACCAGTCGCGGGTCGGCGGAGGTGTCTTTGACCTTTGGTTGGGGCGATGACATGGTCGCCGCCACGCTCGCCACGCAGGGCGCGCTGGCGGCGATCGTTCCCGACCTGCCCACCGGCACGCGATTTACCGTCCGCCGGTCCGATCCGACAATCTTTCCGGTCGTCGGCCTGTCGCTGACCTCGGCAAAACGTTCCGATACCGAATTGGCGCAGGTGGCCCAGCTCCAGTTGCGGCCCATCCTGTCCACCGTGCCGGGTGTGGCAGGGGTCGATGTCATCGGCGGCTCCGCGCCCGAACTCGAAGTCGAAGTCGATCCGGTAAAGCTGCAAAGCCTTGGCCTGACGACAAGCGACGTCGCAACCGCGCTCGGTAGCGCCAACAGCGTCGCTGCCGTCGGTCGGATCGAGGATCGCCACCGGCTTTACCTCGCATTGGTCGAGAATCGCGTTGCCAATGAATCCGATATTGCTGCGATTCCGGTCAAATCGGGGGCCGCAGGCGGCGTCGTAACGATCGGGCAGGTGGCGACCATCCGCCGCGCCCCAGCCCCCGCTTGGACGAAGGTCACCTCGAACGGCACCCGCGCGGTACTGGTCAACGTCCGCCAGACGCCCACCGCCGACGCCGTCGCGCTGGTCAAGGCCGTCGATGAACGGATCAAGGCGGCGGCACTTCCCGCAGACGTAAAGATCAGCGTCTTTTACGACCAGTCCGAACTGGTCACGGGCGCCGCCAATGCCGTCCGCGACGCCATCTTGCTGGGGGCGGCGCTGGCGGGAATCGTGCTGTTCGTGTTCCTGCGCAGTTGGCGGCTGATGGTCATCACCGCCTCGATGCTGCCCGCCGTCCTCGCTGCGACGTGTCTGATACTGTACATTTCTGGCATGAGTTTCAATATGATGACTCTCGGCGGCATGGCGGCGGCTGTTGGACTTGTCGTCGATGACGCGGTCGTCATGCTCGAGCATCTGATGCGCCGCCTCCAGGGGCATCAACGTGATAATCTACCAACTTCGATGCTCGCCGCCGCCCGCGAAATGTCGAAGCCGCTGTTTGGCTCGACAATGGCCACCATCATCGTTTTCCTGCCCCTCGCCTTCATCACCGGGGTCACCGGCGGCTTCTTCAAGGCGCTGGCGATCACCATCGTTGCCGCCCTTGGCATTTCGCTCCTTTATGCCCGGTACGTCCTCCCCCTGATCGCCGACCGCTGGCTGACGCACAAGGATGCCGAGTCGGCTGAAAAGGCCGAGGGCTTCATGGGCGGCATCACCCGCCGCTACGAACGCGGCATCGACCGCGCCCTGAAACGCCCCGCACTCTTTGCCGGCGTCGTCGCGGTGGTGATGATCGCGGTCGGTGGCTTGTCCTGGAGTCACGTCCAGTCGGGCTTCATGCCAAAGATGGACGAAGGCGGCTTCATCCTCGACTATAAGGCAAAGTCGGGTGCGGCGTTGACCGACACCGACCGGCTCTTGCGCCAGGTTGAAAAGATCATCCGCGCCACGCCCGAGGTGGCCAGCTATTCCCGACGGACGGGCTTCCAGTTGGGGGGTGGCCTGACCGAAGCTGACGAGGGGGATATCTTCATTCGCCTCCACAATGGTCGTCGTCGTCACATCGAAGACGTCATGTCGGAAGTCCGCGACAAGGTGGCGGCGCAGGTCCCCGGCCTCCAGATCGAGACCGCACAATTGATGGAAGACCTGATCGGCGACCTGACGGCAGTCCCGCAACCGATCGAGGTCAAGCTGTTCGGTGACGACGAGACGCAACTGGCAGGTGCCGCACAAAAGGTCGCCGACGGCATCGGCTCGATCAAGGGTATTGCAGAGGTCAACAATGGTCTTCGCGTCGCCGGCGACGCCGTGGTCATCACCGTCGACCGCGCGGCGGCTTCGCTCGCCGGCCTCGAGCCCGCCACCGTCGCAACGCAGGTCGGGTCGCAGGTCGACGGCGTCATCGCCACGCAGGTTCAGGCCGGTGAACAAGTGATCGATGTGCGCGTGCGACTGCCGCAGGATCTCCGCCGCCGGGCCGATGCGCTCTCGTCGTTGACCTTGCGCGCGACCGACGGACGGATCGTCTCGCTCGGCTCCATCGCGAAAATCACCATCTCCGCTGGCCAGAAACAGATCACCCGCGAAGACCTGTCGCCGTTCATCCCGGTGACCGCGCGGCTTGACGGTCTCGATCTCGGCAGCGCCATAAGTGCGGTTCAGGCCAAGGTGGCTGCGCTGAAACTGCCCCCGTCGATCCGCGTCGAATATGGCGGGCTCTACCAGCAGCAGACCCAGTCGTTCCGCGACTTGACCACAGTGTTTGTCGCGGCGCTGTTGCTGGCGGCGCTGCTGTTGACCCTGTTGTTCGAGAAATGGGCATTTACTCTGGGGGTCATCGGGACGGTGCTGGTGTCAGTCATGGCCGTCTTTGCCGGGCTGTGGGTGACCGGCACCGAACTCGATATCTCGGCGCTGATGGGGCTCACGATGGTCGTCGGCATGATCACTGAACTCGCCATTTTCTATCTGGCCGAACTCGATACCGAACACTCGCTCAGTGCCGAAAGCCTGATTGCGGCAGGGCGGGCACGGCTGCGCCCGATCCTTATGTCCGCCCTGATCGCGATCCTCACGCTGCTGCCGCTTGCGCTTGGAATCGGTCGCGGTTCGGGACTGCAAAAGCCCCTCGCCACCGCAATCATCTTCGGGCTGGCGGTTGGGGCGCCATTGATTGTAACCTTGTTGCCCATGCTCGTGCTGGTGATGACGCGAGGTCGAAAGGACGTCGTTGCCCGTTGATCGGCGGTTTGGAAGATGAGTGCGGATGGATTGCTGGCTGTTCTATTGGGCGACCGCGCAATGCTGCTGCGGTTCCTGATGGCACGCGGCGCTTCGCCAGCGGAGAGCGAGGATATTCTGCAGGATATCTTTTTGAAACTCAGGACTGCGCAGATCGGCCCGATCGGCGAGCCAAAAGCCTATCTTTATCGAATGGCCCACAATCTGCTGAATGACAGGAGGCGCGCCGCGGCACGACAGGAAACCCGCGAAACGGCATGGGCCGCAACGCGCTTCGGGGAAGACGGGCAGTCGCTTGGCGCGGCTTCGGTCGAAGAACGCCTGATCCAGCGCGAACGGTTGAAAACGGTCGAAGTGACGCTGGCGCGGCTGCCCGAACGGACGTCGTTTATCCTGCGTCAGTATCGCGTCGAGGGGGTTTCACAAAAGGCGATCGCTGCAAATCTGGGGATTACGATCAGCGCGGTCGAAAAGCATTTGCAGCGCGCCTATCGCGCGATCCTCGACGTGCGCCGTCAGCTGGATGCGGATATCGACGATCCGCGGCGTCTTGGCACAAAGGGCGGCGACCGATCATGAGCAGGCAAGAAAAACCGATGGATGCCGAAACGATCGAGGCGCAGGCGATTGCGTGGCATTTCTCACTTGCCGACGCTAACGCCGCTACCTGGGACGATTTCACGACATGGCTAGAGGCGGATCGTCGACATGCCCTCGCCTATGACCGGGTAATTGCTGCAGAATGCGACATCGATCATGCGTTGCCCACGCCTTTGGGCGCCGCGAACGACCATGACACCGGCAGGCCCTTTCGGTGGCGCTGGTCGGGCGCAGGCTTTGGCATAGCCGCTGCTGCTGCGATGGCGGTGCTTTATTCAGGGTTTGGAAGTTCCTATCCTGAACCTTTCGAGGTTGCCACGGGCCTGGGCCAGCAGCGGACCGTGAAACTTGCGGACGGCACGAAGATTGCTCTGAACGGGAGCAGCATGGTCACTCTGGATCGTCGTAATCCTCGCCTTGCCGTGTTGAAGTCGGGCGAAGCTGTTTTCACGGTGGTACACGATGACAAGGCACCGTTTATCGTGAACGTTGGAGGAGGCCGGATTGTCGATGTCGGGACCATATTCAACGTCGTTACCGTCGGCAAATCCGTGACGGTGACGGTGAAACAAGGAAGGGTCCGCTATACCTCGGGCGTAGCGGATGTCCCCCTGCAACGCGGACAGAGTTTGACAGACGCCGGTGGTAGCGACCCGATTGTGATCGGTAACAGGCATGTCGATGCAATCGCATCATGGCAAACGGGGCGGCTTGACTATGATCTGCAGCCGCTGGGTCTCGTATCTCAGGACGTCGCCCGCTATCTTGGTGTCCCCGTAACAATCGACGCCTCCCTCGCCGGAAGGCAATTCAGCGGCACGATCCAGATCGACCGGGATCGTCCCCGCTTTTTCGCGCGCCTCGCCAAGTTGCTGGGTGTAAAGGCGAGGCCAGATGGCAATGGTTGGAAGCTTACCGCGCAATAATATGCGCAACTGCTGTATTGCCCTGGCGGTGATCGGCGTGGCGGTGACGCCCGCGGCAGCGAAGACCAGACCGGTATTCGACATTCCGGCGGGCAATGTGGGACGTGCCCTCGTCGAGTTTGGCAGGCAGGCCGGGTGGAACGTCGGAATGACCGACCCGGTGCTCGCGCGTCGCCCTTCGAACCGGGTCAAGGGTCGTCACAGGCCGGTCGAGGCGCTGCGTCTGCTGCTCCGATCGACGGGCGCGAATTTCATGATGCTGGATGACCACAGCGCAAAAGTGTTTGCGGACGCCCTGCCGGCCCTGCGTCCAGCGCCGTTGTCGCGTCCGGCGGACGCGGGGCCAACTCCCGAAATCGTGGTTACCGCCAGTAAGCAACAGACCCCGCTCGCGCGGTATGCAGGAACGGTAAGAGTTGTCAGTTTAAGCGCGGCTTCGCCATCTTCCAGCACCGCGCAGGGAACTGCCACTCTTGTCGCGCAGCTTCCCATGCTTTCATCGACCGAACTGGGCCCTGGACGTAACAAGGTCTTCATTCGCGGGATTGCCGACAGCAGCTTCAATGGCGCGTCGCAATCCACCGTGGGTCATTATCTTGGCGACGCAAGACTGACATTCAACGCGCCCGACCCCGATCTCAATCTGTACGACATGGATCGCGTCGAGGTTCTGGAAGGCCCACAGGGCACGCTTTATGGAACCGGTACGGTCGGCGGGATCATCCGGTTTGTGCCCAATCCTCCCGATATGGCCAACGTCAAGGGGTCGATCACGACCGCGATCGATTACACGTCGAAAGGCGGCGGCGGGGGAGACGGCGGCGCCATGGTGAATGTGCCGCTGATGATCGACAGGTTGGCGATGCGGGTGGTGACCTATGGATCGATCGAGTCCGGCTATATCGACGACCCATCTCGCGGCCGATCGAACGTTAATCAAACGAAAACGAAGGGAGGACGGCTGGCATTGCGGTGGCAGCCTTCTCCGGACTGGACTGTGGATGGGGGGCTGGTGGTTCAGGACATCGCGTCCGCCGATGGGCAATATGTCATCGCGGGAGCACCCGACCTGACGCGTGTGACAAGGATTGCGCAACCGTTCGATAACGACTTTCGGTTGGGCTATATCACCCTGACGCACCATGCCGGTTCGATCTCGCTGACATCGACGACTTCGATCGTCAGGCATGACATCGCGACGGTTTTTGACGCCACGCCGAACAATCCGGTAGCGCCCACGTCCCGCTATGACGAACAAAGTGATATCACTCTTATTGCACACGAAACCCGCGTTTCCGGCGCTACGGACACTCTGTCGTGGGTGGGGGGACTGGCGGGGCTTTACAACAAGAACCGGTTCACGACCGCGATCGGCGGGCCATCCGCGTCGACGGTTTCCAACGGAGTCGAAAACCAGGTCGAACAGTTGGCCAGCTTTGGCCAACTCACCTATTGTCCGCATTGCAAGGTCGAATTTTCGGGGGGGGCGCGCGCAGAGGTAACCCGGTCCGAAGGGTCGCTTCTCTTACGAGCGCAGGGGGACGTCGCCGAACCCTCGCGGGTTGATATTCGCCTTTCGCCGTCATTGGGAATCGGCTGGCACGCGGGTGACAGGCTGCTGGTTTTCGGGCGTTTCCAGCAAGGTGCACGATCGGGCGGTCTGGCCGTCTCGCCTTTGGATAACCGCACCACTTCACAAAGGTTTCAAGCCGACACGTTGCGGGCTGTCGAATTGGGAGTGCGGGCCGGTGGCAGGGAGACGACCCATGCATGGCTGAATGCCACGCTGTCGTATGCGCATTGGAACAACATCCAGGCCGACCTTATCGACAGCGCCGGGCTGATCTATACGACGAACCTTGGTGATGGCTATGTCCTGGGGCTTGAAGCGCAGGGAGGGATATCGCCGCTGGCAAATTTGATTGTCGACGGCGCCCTTTTCATAAACTCAAGCGCGCTGTCGGACCCTGTGCCAGCATTTGACACATCGCGGGACCGCGATCTGCCCGACGTCGCGGCCACGGGAGTCCGACTTTCCGCAGCATATTCGATGCAACTCTCCCAAAGGGACGCCATCGATTTTAGCGGCACGCTGCGCTATGTTGGCCCATCGAAACTCGGGATCGGCACACCGTTTGCGCTATCGCAAGGACGCTATCTGATGAGTTCGATGGCCGTTAGTTATGCCGTCGACGACACCCGAATATCGCTGGGCATCGATAATCTCGGCGATGTTCGCGGCAATCGTTTTTCATTCGGCAATCCGTTCGGCTTTGCGGCCGGTGACCAGCGAACCCCGCTTCGGCCGCGTTCATTTCGGGTGGCGGTGAGCCGAAGCTTTTAGCGTACAAAAATATCTCCATCGCCAGTGCGGGATTGCGTGAACGGCGACGTCTTCTGCAAAACACCATGCAGGATGAGTTATGCCAGCACGCCAGTCAGCCTTGGTTCCTACGGCGCACCCTGTTGCTATCGCAACTTTAGACTGCCCGCCAAGGAACCAGTCATCCGCAAAACTATCGCAACGCGTTGGCAGGGCTGATGACCTGGGCTGTTTCCAGGCGTTCGGTCGGCTAATTGTGTGGGCGTCGCGAAACAGTTTTCAGTCCGGTTCTTAGCCGCCCTCAGGGCGAATAGACGTCTGCAAGAATGCAGCGTGTTAGAGTCGTCGGCTTTCGTGACAAACACGATCACGTCCCGCGCCTATGTCTTTCGGCTATCGAACGCGTGTCGCGCAGCTTCGATTTCGGTCAGATTTTCTCCGGCCCACACCCAGACGCCACAGAATGCCTCGCCCAGGCTCAATCCAAGGTGCGTCAGCCGGTATTCGACTTTTGGCGGGATCACCGGGTGGATCGTCCGCACTACCAAGCCGTCGCGCTCCATTTGACGCAGCGTCTGCGTCAACATTTTCTGGCTAATGCCATCGACCCGTCGTCCGAGTTCGGTAAAGCGCAGCTCTTCGCCGTATGCGAGTTCCTCGATCACGAGCATCGTCCATTTGTCGGCGACGCGGCCGATCAACTGCGTCACTAGCGCCTCGACCCGCGGATCGACTTCAACGGGGTGCGCCGGGGATGGCGGGGCTTTCGTCATAGGCTCACTCTCTTTCGGGTAAGTATAAATCTTTCTGGTGCCTTCTTTCTGGACGCGAGTGTCGTCTTAAATGGACTTCAGCAACCACACAATCAGGAGACGCGACATGAAATCGACTGGAAACACGATCCTAATCACCGGCGGCGGGACCGGCATCGGTCGGGCACTGGCGCACCGATTTTCCGACCAGGGCAACATCGTCATCGTGACCGGGCGAACGCAAGCATCACTCGACGAGGCAGTTGCTGGGCGCGACACGATGGTCGCCTACACGCTCGACATAACTGACGCAGATGCGATCCAGACCTTTGCGCAAGAAGTGGCCGAGCGGCACCCTGCGCTGAACGTGGTCATCAACAATGCCGGGATCATGCGGTTCGAAGATTTAACACAGGCCCACAACGGTGCCGATGCCGAAGCGACGGTGGTCACCAATCTGCTCGGCCCGATCCGGCTGACCGCAGCACTGACCGCGCAGCTCGTCGCCGCGGACGATGCAGTGATCGTCAACGTCACCTCAGGGCTGGCATTCGTGCCGCTGATATCGACGCCAACCTATAGCGCGACCAAGGCGGGGCTGCATTCTTATACGGTTTCGCTTCGTCATCAGCTTGATGGCAAGGTCGAGGTCATCGAGCTTGCGCCGCCCGCAGTCCAGACCGACCTCACGCCCGGGCAGGCAACCCGCGAAGGCTATCTGCCGCTGGACGACTATATCGATGAAGTGATGGCGCTTTTTGCTCAATCGCCGACTCCGACTGAGGTTCTGGTCGAGCGCGTGAAATTCCTGCGCAACGCCGAAGCCGAAGGGCGGTTCGAAGCGGCGCTGACGGCCGTCAACGCGCATTGAATTGCGGCGGTGCTCCTTGCAGCTCAGCGTCGCGCACCGCCGCCACTCGCACACGCGGGATCCGAGAGCGTGTGGAATTTTACACGGGAAGGTGATGACTCTTGACGAAACGCTTGTCCGCTGCAGCGGCCCGTGCAGCTTCGTATACCATTTCGCCCTGCGCCACGTCTGCCATTGGGCCGCCCAACGGCAGCATCATCTCGGTGTGACGAAATATGATATTACGCGAGCGATTGACGGTCAGCAAACTTTTGCAAAACTCGAGACAGTTCTTCGATCGAATACGGCTTGTGGAGGAGCTCAAAGCCATGTGCTCCGCCTTGCGCTAGCACATCGCTGTAGCCGCTGGTGAGAATGATCGGCAGATGCGGATAAAGCCGCTGGATCTGCTGCCCCATTTCGATGCCAGACATGCCTGGCATCGCCACATCGGAAAACACTGCATCATATTCACCGACGCCCTCGGCCAGCTTGGCGAGTGCCGAAGCGGCGTTACTTGCCAGCGTGGTTTTATAGCCCAACTCGGTGAGTGCAGCAGTCGCGAATTCGCCCACTTGCGTGTTGTCCTCAACCACGAGGATGCATGACCCCTCTCCGATACCAGGCTTCTCTGCGATATAGGGAATGGTTTGCGGATCGGCTGGCGTCTGAACAAGTGGCAAATACATTGTGAAGGTTGATCCTTCTCCTTGCACACTCTGCACCTGGATGTCCCCGCCCGACTGTTTGGCGAACCCGAAAACCTGACTCAGCCCCAATCCCGTGCCTTCACCCACGCCTTTGGTAGTGAAGAAAGGTTCAAAAATCTGGTCCAGCTTGTCGGCCAGAATACCCGCTCCCGTGTCGGTCAGGGCAACGGTGACAAATGGTCCTTTAACCCTGGAGTGCGCCCGAATTACGGGCATATCTGCGACAACATCGACCTTTATGGTAAGATTTCCCTGTGCTTTCATGGCATCGCGGGCGTTCACCGCCATGTTGACGATCGCGGTGTCGAACTGGCTGCGATCGGCGTAAACAAAACAAGGTTCGGCGCGCAAATCCAGTGCTATCTTGACCCGCGACCCCGTCAGTGTTCCGACCATGTCCCGAATTGCCCGCAGGCTTTCGACAGCGTCGAATAATTCGGGTTGAAGCGCTTGCCGCCGCGAAAATGCGAGAAGCTGATTGGTCAGTTTGGTCGCACGATTGGCGGTATCGGCAATGGCGTCGATATAGCGCTGGCGCTTCTCATCCGAAAGATCGGGCAGTCGCAACAGTTCGGTCGAACCCCGAATGACGGTGAGCAGATTGTTGAAATCGTGCGCGACCCCGCCGGTAAGCTGACCGACGGCCTCCATTTTTTGCGATTGGCGGCGTTGATCCTCGGCCACGAGGCGTTCGTTCAGCGACGCGGCAATACGTTCTTCGAGCGTGTTGTTGAGATCGTGCAGATTTTGCTCGGCAAGCCGCGCAGCGGTATTGTCAAATTGTGAAGCAAAAAAATATATCAAATCACCGTTGTCATCGAAAACCGGTGACACAAACAGCCTGTTCCAGAATTGTTCTCGGTCTTTTGTGTAATTCAGAATTTCAATTTCGATCGGCGAGCGCTGCGTGATCGCCTGACGAATTTTGGCGATGTTCTCCGGTTTCGTTTCTGGACCTTGTAGGAACCGGCAATTGCGCCCGAGAATTTCGGCACGTGCATACCCCGTCAGGCTGCAGAAGGCGTCATTGACGAAGATGATCGGATTGTCGGTCTGGTTGGGGTCCGTGATAAGCATCGGCATACGGGTCGCACGCATGGCGGACGCAAACGGGTCCGAACTTTGTCCTGCCTGACCAATTTCCGCTGCGATGCGACCCTGTTCGTAATTGTCTCTCATGTGCCCAATTTAACCGGCTGACTTGCAACCTCGCAAGCCGCGAGGTGTTCAGCGGCTTATAATGCTAGACGGGCTCGTTTGATCCGGAGCGTGACAATCAGACCACCCTCCGACCAATCGTAATCGATCGAGCCACCCAGTTGTCCGGTGACACTCCGTTTCACCAGCAAGCTGCCAAATCCCGCAGGGAATTCGGGCGTCTCGACAGCGGGGCCCCCACGTTCCAGCCAGGTGAGGATGATGTCATCGCTTTCTGTGACGCTGGAAACATCGAGCGTGCCGGTAGGCACGGATAGCGCGCCGTACTTCATCGAGTTCGTGGCGAGCTCGTGAATGATGAGCGCAATACCTGTGGCCGCCCCCTCTCCAACGCCGGTACGCTCAACCGCGACCCTTATCCGGCCTTTGAAAGCGCCTAGATCATCATAGGGGGCAAGTAGAATCGAAAGCAGATCACCGAGCAATGCCGCAGCCCCTTGACTGACGGCGAGAGGTCGAACCAGATCATGCGCGCGGCCCAGCGCCGTTAGTCGCCCGGTCAACTCGTGCGCCATGTTCTCAATGCTCGTCGCTGATCGCGACGTGATCGTCGTGAGGCCCGATGCAATAGCGAGGAGGTTCTTGACACGGTGGCTCATCTCCCCGGCCAGGAGTTCGTTTCCTTCCTCGGCCTGTTTCCGACCTGTAACATCAAGAAAAATCCCGAACATCGTGCGGGCAACAATATCCGCGTCATCACCTTTCCCGCGTGCCGCAATCCAGCGAACTTCCTCACCGATCATTATGCGGAAGTCTGTCTCGTAAGCTCCTAGAATTGCGCGCGTTGCGGCAAATGCGGCGCGAACCCGGTCGCGATCAGCCGGGTGGATGTGGGATGACAACTCCTCGAACGTAACCCTGTCGCTCCAGGGCATGCCCCATAACTCGTAACCACGCACGTCCATGGTCAGCAGGTCTGTGTCGACATTCCACGACCAGAGGGCAACGCCTGCTGCCGTTACCGCCAAACGAAGCTGCTCTGGTTGCCATTCGTGCGCTACAGGCAGGTCTGTGGTCACGTCATTCTTTCGTTAAATGCCTTCATCAGTTCCGGCGTCCCCCGGATTACGACGATCGTTGCACCAAATACCATGTATTTACAAAACGGCTGTTTTTTCGGCAGGATTTAGCCCGGCTTATATGTCGAACGAAACTGGGGTGCCCTACCCATTACCGTTCATACCTCCCGAGATTTACGAAACCGGTGAATTAGGGCTTAATGCTCTGCCGCGTCGCAAAGCAGTTTCGAAGCTCAGTTGCACGGTCAAGGCGATGATTAAGTCGGATACGCGTGCCGACGCTGCCGCTTCGCCGGCTCGGCAGCGGCGAGATGCTGGACACTCGACCCGTAAAGGGCTGACGCCGCCGCGGCAGCCCTGCATAAAGAAACCCCGTGAACAGAACCGGGCCGCTACCTTCCAAGGGCGCGGGCGCGTTTCGGCCATAAGCAACTAGTGTACTGCCTTGCCGCCTGTCCAGTCCGCCTATTGATACCAACGAAAATCAAAGCGAGTATCTGTCAACCACGTGCGCTGCAGTAAAGGACAACTGCTAAATCCTCGGCGCTCCAAGCGCCCCCTTTTCTACCCACTTCGTCGCGTCCAGACGGCTGGCCGACAAAAAGCGGCCGTCAGGCCGCGTGAACGAATTGCTGAAGTTGGGGAGGGCGAAGAGCGTCCTGAACGATCGGCTTTGGGTCTCCGGCACCGCCGAACGCCTGTCGCAATTCGTAGGCTCGAGCTCGCTTTCTAGAGATATAGAAGCTTGCGGCAGTCGGCACGCCGGTGTGCAAACGACCAACATAAAGATTACCGTACCCGCACCCAAGTCTGGCTTTTGCAGGCGAACCCGGCAGCCAAGCAACCTTCGCCGACCAATGTGTTGGCATCGATCTGTTCGATCGTGCCCGATACTGTCTGCCCAATATCTGGCACAAACACACTGCCGCTCCAACGGCCGCGTTCCTCTTCTATGAGATCGCGAAATAGCATAATCCCCAGCAGCGGGCCGCCCCCATTTGCACGCGCGTCGGACTCAGCTTGAGGGGATGCCCAGACTATCTTGCCGCACATTGCGCGCCCGCAATTTAGAAAAGCGACGCGAACCGACCTTTTCGGATTTGTCCATACACCCTTTGGCACCGCGGCGGTTGCCACTACCGGAAACATTGACAGAACGGTGGCTGCCGCCATCATTGTAAACCGCATCTTTTCACCCGTTCCTGAAGTTTTTTACAGCTTACACACAAAAAGATGATCCTCGGCTGAACAGAGAGAGTGTCATCCAAATTGAGCGGCTCCAACCACCTTGGTCTGCCGAAGTCTTGTATCCACCTCAGCGAAAGTACCCAGATTGAAATCCGCTATCATCGGCACGGCTGGCTGGAGCATCCCTGCGAAAGATCGGGATGCGTTTCCCCCGACCGGTACTGCGCTGCAGCGCTATGGCCAGGTCCTCCGAGGTGTGGAGATTAATTCTTCATTCTATCGCCCGCACCGGGCGTCGACATGGGCCCGCTGGGCGGCAAACGTCCCCGATCATTTTCGCTTCAGCATCAAGGTGCCAAAGACGATCACGCATCAGGCAAAGCTGATCGACTGCGCGGCGCTCACAGACCAGTTCGTGGGTGATCTCGCGCCGCTCGGGGAAAAGCTTGCGGTGCTCCTCGTACAACTTCCGCCGAAACTCGGATTCAGTCCCTCAGTTGCAGCGGCGTTCTTCGCCGACCTGCGCGCGATGACCCGTGCTAGCATCGCCTGTGAGCCGCGCAACATCGGCTGGTTTGGCGCGGAGGCCGATGCTCTGCTTGGGCGTTGGGGCGTAGCGCGGGTGGCAGCCGATCCGGCGCTCGATGCCGCCGCCGCATTGCCGGGCGGCTGGCGCGGTCTCACTTACCGACGGCTTCACGGCTCGCCGCTAACGTATCGGTCCCCTTATTCGAATGAAGCGCTCGAGGCCGTCGCGCGCCTGATTGAGGAAGAAACCCGGAATGGAGCCGAAACATGGTGCATGTTTGACAACACGTCCGGTTCCGCTGCGTTGGGAAACGCACTCGACCTTGCCAGCAAGCTTGCATCCCTGGTGAACCAATGAACCGCCACGTTGTTGCCGCAGGTCGGCCCCTGTGACTAAAGGGGCTTTGAAAAGGCGCGCTCGATCTTATCGACTGCGGTCGGAAGCGAAGCCAGTTCTGGTACAACCGCCGCTGCCATGCGTGCGCCACCAAATAACTCGCGTAACCGCTCGCTGACCAGATGTTGCTCGGTAGTTCCGAACATCGGCTCGACGCTACGCAGCATTGTAAAAGTCATTCCGGCCGTGAGATCCTCGTTGCCGGTAGACGCGCGCATTTTCGTCAGTGCACTCGCCGCCGACCCCATTACGTGCATCAAGCCGAAGGCAGCATCGAGATACTTCGCCTGCCACGCTCCCGCCTCGCTGCCGCTTCGTCCGAAACTCTGGACGAGGCAGCGCAACAGCAAGCCATAGGCCGCGTTCGCGAAATCGAGCACACGTGCCGCCGCCGGTTCATCGACGAATAGCTTGCCATCCGGTTCGGGCGGACGACGCATCACTGGATTGTCCGCGACTGACCAGGCAGGGTCGAATGTCGGATCGCGTTCGACCAGCACCTGATATTCGCTCCGAACCGCCAGAAAACGTTGATAATGTGAATCTGCGCGGTCGCCGGGCGACCCTTCGCCCTGTTCGACTATGGTTTCGATCGCAGCAAGCGCGCTGGCCAGGTCACCAATCGTCGCGACACCCTCCAGGTCGATGACGTCGGGCCCAACCTGACCCGCTACCGGCCCGACAAAAAGCTCGGCTTCGCCGAGGCGCTTCACCGAAGCGACGAGGTTGACCCGCAATGCTTCATACAGGCGTCCGACCGTCAGGTAATCCTGCACGCTGGGCATCAAGCCATGATAAGCTTCTTCGCGATCATAGGCTTCGCCGTGCTCGAACCCTTCGCCATCTGGCAACTCCGTTCCCTGCGGCCGTTCAAGGAAGATTAAGTGGTCAAGCGTTTCAGGCGAGAAGCGCGTTAGCCGTACTGAGACGCCTGACGGGAAATAGCCCGGTGCGACGGGAAAATTCGGGCGCCCGAACCATGGCCTGCCGCCAATGGCAATCGTCAGATTGGCCACAAGCAAGAGGTGCACCATCTCGTCCATCGCAACCGATATGATGGCCTGGCGCCAGCGACCAAGGAGTGCTTGCGTGCCTAGCTCAAGCGACGGGTCATCCGTCCGCAGGCTAAACGCCGCAAAAAGGTAGCTGCACATTAAAGTGTGTTCGATCTCCGCGGCTTCAGCCAGCAGATGGAACAACTGCTCGCGTGGGCCGACGATGATATCGGGCTGGCTCGTATGGGACTCGTTCACGATGCGCGCATATTTCTGTCTGCCCTCCGCCACGACCAGCACCCTTCATCAAAAATGTTCATAGGCTTATTTCATAAACCGATGAAGCAAGATCTGGATCGATGATCCTACAATTTTTCAATTTGGCGATTTAGGGCAGTCAGTATCGGCTGCTGTGCTCGCCGTCGGCCATGGTCGCGCGATAGCGCAGCGGCGAGGAGCGTGGGAGAAGGGCCTAGCTCAATCGTCGCCGGAACGGCCGATCCTATACGGTCCCGATCGCGTGGCCAGCGTCCGTCCCTTCCAGCTCAGCCGCACCCGCCCGTCGTGGACCAGCCCGTCGACCGCTGCGTGGACCGCGGGCATCGCGCCGCGCCAATCTGGCGCGATCGCGCGTGCCACTTCGCTCGGGCAGATCGTCGCATCCGGTGCGCGACGCGCTAGCAGGAGCAGCGTCGTGGCCATTGGATCTGTCATACAAAACAGGTCGGCCCTGCACGCCACTCGGTCAAGCCAAGAAAGGGGCTAGCTGACTTGTTCAGGCGGGTTAGCCGACGCAATTGCGACCGACGGGCTTTGCGGCGGCGCGGACTAACCTGAATGAGCATCCGCTATCGGCGATCGCCAAGAGCGGAGTGAACGTCCATATATGGGTCTACTAGGCCAACGCTCTTGTGATCACACCGGCCATGGCGAGGAAGCCCGCCGGCACGAAGGCGCACAACAGTCGCGATCGACTGATGCCCTTCACGTCATCGAGCAGCAGGGCGGTCGCGATGAGTGCAGCGAGTTCGGTCCACAGGTGATAGCGAAGCTCGGCCGCGACGCTGAACACCAGATAGCCCCCGCCATAAAATAATGAGGACAACGCGATCGGCGAGATAAGCCTCGCGTTCGGCAGGCCCCAACTGGCAATATACACACCAAGCGCGAGCCCCATGAACACGATCGGCCAGCCGAGTGGTGTGTGCGCCGTAGCCATTGCGAGCGCGTCCAACGCATGCATCGACGGGTTGGGTGTAACGTGAAATCCCCAAGGGTTCGGTGCTGCCTGGTTGGGCACAGGGCGCTCGATCTCGTCGGGGAGCGGCAGGAGTCGTGTGTTAATCGCGAAGTGGTGCAGCCGATGCTCGGCATAGGCGACCGGATGCGCGAGCACTGCGCGCGCCCAGAACGGGTAGGGTCGGACCTGCAGCGGATCGACGCTGTCGTTCCACGCGGTGAAGCCAAGCGGGCATTCGGGATCGACCCAGTCCGAATAGCTGTCCCACTTGTTCGGCTGATAACAGCGATGGTTGACGCGGACGGGAGTGGCCACGTCCAGATCCTCGGGAAAGACGCTGACGCCGGCGTGCTCGGTGATGCCGCCCAGGTCGAAGATGATGAGCGACAGTTCGACGCCGCTGGGCTTGGCGCCGATTAATCTATTGGCGACCGGCATCGCAGCCAACAGCGCTGCAGTGGCGATCAGGCTAGTACCAAGCAACCGGGGCCAACTGCTCCACCACCAGCGAGGCAGGAGCGCGATCGACAGCGGCAGGCAGGCGGTAAAAGCGTTGAAGCGCAGCGTTGCCGCAACGATCAGCATCGCACCTGCCAGAACGCGCGAAGGGACACCTCCGCCACAGGCGAGTAAGCCGCTGGCGACGAGCAAGGTCCCCGTCATCAGAGAATCCTTGAGGATCATACCCGTCAGCGCAAGGCCGAGCGGCCAAAGCCCGCAGGCGAGCAGTGCCCAGGCCAGCGCGCTGCGTCGTCGTTGCCACGCGGTACTCGCAAGCAACAACAGACCTCC
This sequence comes from Sphingomonas sp., assembly GCF_025353885.1. GTDB lineage: Bacteria > Pseudomonadota > Alphaproteobacteria > Sphingomonadales > Sphingomonadaceae > Sphingomonas_O. The sequence goes on from NZ_JANXNX010000042.1 coordinate 43,442, forward strand.
CCAGTATAGCGCCAGCTGCATCAGCAGCATGGACGGTGGGCCGGACTGAATGCTAATTAGCTGGCGCCAAACCCACTGCATTGCCGGCGGGTGCCAGTCGTCTATATCGCCGCTCAGCGCCTCGCCGTACTGGCGTACCGGGTCCCAGGTCATCAAGCCGGGCCAATAGGCCGACGCAGTCAGCGTCGCGGCGGCGACCGCCGCAAACGAAAGCAGCAGATAGCCGCGTCTGATATCGTTCCGCATGCTTGATTCTTGACCTGTCACGCTGCGAGAAGTCTGGCAGTCAGAGATCGCGGTCAAGCACTCGTTAATTCTACTTGCACCCGCAACAGCGGAAATCGCTCAAAGTTATAAATGAAAAGACTGCCGCTTTCTATACGCGGCCGAGAACACTGACCATCTGTAAGTGGGTCCTTACGACAAAGCGCTGTCGCCCATAACCGCTCATTTACCCCTAGCGGCTAACCGCCTCGCAAGCGGGAATCTATAGCGTATCAATGTCTACTCCCTTCCCGCCGCAGTCGCGCTTAGCGCTGATAGGGAGGCTCAGGGGAAACAATATGATTATTTCCTTACTTGCTATCGCTTTACTCCAACAAACCCCACAGCAAGAGGCTGAACCGAAGGCGCATGAGAATCAACTCAAGGAATGGATCAAAGACCATCAAGCCGAACTAATACCAAGACTCTCTGATTAGAACCGATGCGCCCAAGTTGGGAGCCCGAGGGACATGATTCGCCATGGTTGGTCGGTGAGGCGGTTCCAGGCGAAGCAGCAGTGATCGAGAATATCGTCGTAGGATTTGAAGACGCGGTTT
>NZ_JANXNX010000043.1 GCF_025353885.1 Sphingomonas sp.
CGTATAGGCTTGCGACACGTCAATTCCGACACCGCTTCTGCCCAAAGCAAGCGCGGCCATCAAAGTCGTGCCTGTTCCGCAGAATGGATCAAGCACGGTGCCATTAGGCGGGCAAGTCGCAAGAATTGGAATCCGGCATAAGTCCATTGGGTAAGGCGCAAAGTGCGCGTCACGCTTCTGCGTGTCTTCGGGAACGATATCCCATACGTCGCTAGGTTTGCTGCCGTTCGGATGATACTTCAGAAAATAAAAGCCCTTAGTTAGTAGTTCTTTCGCACGACCGGACACCTTCGCGCTGTCCGAATGCGTCGTGCGCTGCTGATTGCGTATAACCATTCGGAAATCGGAAATGCGCCCCGTTCGCACGTCTTCCAGAACTTCGTTTAGGGCCCACAAGGACGCAACTTTTTCGGTAGTGGTTAGCGAGGTCGAAAGTTCGATCTGCCGCTTATATCGGATGCCTGTCACACCAGTTGCGGACACCACCGAACCGTTGACGATTGACGATGACCCGGGTTTCGAACGCACCGCGTCCGCATGGTAATAATAGATACGCTGTTTGACGAAGTGGAACACGAATTCGTGAATGTTCCGCAGCTTGTCCTTTGAATTATCGGGCGCACCTTTGATCTTGTTCCAAATAACATCGTTGCGAAGCAACCATCCGGCTTCGTCGATCAACGAGAGTGCGACTCGCCAAGGTATCCCGATAAGCGACTTATCGCGATAGGTGTCACCTAGGTTCAACCAAAGAGAGCCTTCAGGTTTCAGCACTCGCCTAACTTCCGCAAGGATTGTCGTGAGACTGGCTATATAGGTTAAATAGTCGGCTTCCTGCCCTACCCCTTCGGTATCGTATACCCGGTGTCCCCAATAGGGTGGCGACGTCATGCACATGTCCAAGCTGTCGCTAGGCAAGGTTCGAAGGATGGCAAGCGCATTCCCGCAATACACCTTAAAATGCTGTCGCGGAGCGCCCATTTGATCGGAAATGGTATTGCGTTGGATCATAGCCATGCCGCCTATTAGCGAGCAACTTTCGTTCTGTCTCACTTCGAACGGCTTGCATCTTATCGAAGTGGGCAATCGCTCGCTTTAAGCCCGCCACCGCAACCGTCCTGTGCGAACGGGTCGCCGGAAAGTAATTATCGATCAGTTATTGAAAAGCCGGTGCCTCCGGTGTGAATTGAACTCACTACCCGAACCTTAGCAAGGAAGCGTTTGCCGACGAACGCGATAACGTTCCAGCCTCCGCCGCAAATTCGACGGGTCGGTCTTCAACCGCCGCGCCGTTTCGCGTAACCCGTCACGGTTGACCGTTTCACTCAGGCGATGCGATTCAGCGTGGCGATCATGGCTTAGCTTCGCCCGCAAAGCGAGTGCAGCGGGCAGCTTCGCCGCAATGTTTCTCGCCAATTGGTAGCTGTCTCGACCTTTCTCGTCGCTCGCGAAGCCCTTTAATCTCGATACGGACATTCCGAGCATGGCGGCGGCTTTGCGTTCCCCGCATTCGGCCATAAATTCGCGCAGTTTATCGACAAGCGCCCTGCGCTCGCCAACGGCGATGCCGTATCCGATTTCGGAATCGACGCTCAGGCCGATCATCGCTTGGCGTTCCCAATCATGTGATTCTTTTCCGATATGATTCGTCTCAGTCATCTCGACATGGCGGCGAAGCGTCGTTCCCCGGTCGGTATAATTGCCGTTCAAAAACTTCGATTCGGGTTGCACGTGATATTGCGCCAGCGCGTCGGCATAGGATTTGAGCGATGATGCCGAGACGGGTTCGCCCGTGTCCCGGTCAAACGCCGATGCGATAGCCTTGTCATGGTCGCGGTCGAACGGTGCGACGGGTTTCAGCCGTCCGGGTTTCTTGCGTCGTCCTTTGGATGGGTCGGCAATGCGCTCGCCCACGTCCATTCCCAGCATCATCGACAACAGGAATCCGAACGGTTTAACCTGATCGCGGTAAGGTCGGTCGCGGTTGTAGGTTGAAAACCACCGCAGCAATTCGGGTGTTGTCGCCGAATACCGGCTGAGCGCGGTTTTGCTGAGTGCCGGGTGATAGTCGAGACGCACCTGATCGGGACGACCGGCAAGCGCTGCGCTTACAATTTGATGCCACAGGTCGCAATGCCAACGTTCGATACCGTTGCCGAGAACAGATTTATGCGGAGTCGGCAAATCTGGCGGCGCATCGTCGTCGCGATAAGGCGGGATCAAATGCCCAAGACCGTGTGCCGATACTTTACGCAAAATCGGCGCACCGGTCGCGTCGATATTGAACAGGGCATATCGCTTCGAGGAAACCGCCCAGCAATATAACGGCTCAGGTTCATCCGTTTCTAGCGAAGCATTGACATCCTCGATTTTTAGGATCGACCCGCCAAAAGCGTAGGGATTGAGCGCCGCAAACCAATCAACGACGGCGCGGGCGCGTTCGCCAAATTCATCGGCGGGCATGGCGTCAGGCTTGGCGATTGCCATGCTATCGGTGTCGCAAAACGACCAGTCCAACCCTTGATCGGTCACAAGCCGTTCGGCGGTAGCGAGCATCAACCGGGCAGCGCCGGTTATCAGCGTTCCCAAAAGCGGGTGAAAGAATGTCCCGGGCATTTCGGATTTGTCAGTCTTGAAACTGAATGGGTCGCAGGTCGAACTATGCACCGTTGTCGCCTTGGCCTTCGCGCCGGTTTCGACATTCACCTCGATAAAAATGCCATAGCTTGTCGAGTTGGCGGCGATTTTCAGGGCATTTTGTTCGGTGTCGAGTTCGCCCTTTTCGTCGCCGGTCGCCACGTCCCGCCGCTTTTTGATCGACTGGCGAAGTTCAATAACCCGCTTGAAAAAGTCGGTGATGTTTGGATCGACACGGTAATCAGGATTTCCGCTAATCTCGATTGCTGCAAGATCGGATTGCACCGGTCCCGGCGCAAACGAGATTGCTTCGATGATCATCGGCGCTTTGCCGTTCAGCAATTTTGCCGCAATGCAATCCGCCAAAGTAAACCATAGCGGCACGGTAGACGTCAGATAGTTTGCACCGATCGTGCTTTGGCCTTCGCCAGTATGGGCTTTGCCTATCGGATATTCAGCCCGCACCGGGAAAATGTCACCATCGGGCAGGACGCGAACGAGCGTAGCGAGCCGCGCCCATGTCGATTGCGATTGCAGCATGTCCAAATCGACGGCTTCGACAAATTCTCGCGTTTCGTCAGTCGTGTCTTGCCACGTCATACCGTCGGCGATGACAAATTTCCAAAGCCCCATGAGGGTGCAGACGGTCGGATACATCGACAGGAAATCGCATAAGATGACTTGGCGCACTTCGCGGCGAATACGGATTTCGGAACGACCGCCGAAATAGCTTCCCATGATCTTGGCGATCAAATCGCGCGGAAAATCGGGCTGGCATTTGCGCCAATGCGTAACGCCCATTTCGCGCAGATAGCCTTTGCCGATACTCGCTTCGCTGTAGATTTTTTCGGGGATCGTGCGGGACAGGCCAAGTCGGGCAATCCGCGTCATTACTTCGCGGTAGCATTCCCATGTCGCCTGCACGTCACGAACTGCATAGCGCACCATTTCGTCGGTGATCGGTCTGTCGAAATCATCGAAATCTAGCTTCGGATGTTCGACCTTCAAAAACTGCGAAAGACTGGCGAGCGAAAAACCACGGGCAAAGAGCGCCCCGGCAAGAGTTTTTACGTCGATAAAATGGCCGCGCCGGATTGGCGTTGGCAATTCGCGCTTGCGCTGCACACGACTGTCGCGCTGTTGCATTGTCGCAGCGAACGAAATCAATGCCGTTCGTTGCGATAGGTGTTTCACCCTGACATTCGGATAGATTTTGTGAGCGGACAGCTTGAACGTAAAGCCTCCGTGCATGGCACTCGCCATACTATCGACTGGCGTTCGTGCCGTCGCATGACTAATCGCCAATCGCGAGATGTCGAATGGCAGATTGAACCCGACAATGGTAGCGCGAAGCTGATAGGCGCGTTTGAAAAACACGTCATCGACGAACGACTCCCGCGTCCGCAATTCTAACCCGTTTCCAGTGGCATGATTGCGGAGCGTTTCGAGTTCGTCCGCTGTCACGCCGTCGGGATCATAGAAAATGCCCGCTTCGTCGAGTTCATCGCCGTTGCGGAATTGATAAGCACCGAACCGCAAGGCCTGTCCCGGATGTGTCGAGGTTTCACAGTCGAATATCAGTGTCCAGGACGACGCTGGCGCAGCGGGTCGCTTTGCCTTCGCGGTTGGTTTTTCCGCATCCGGCACTGGTGAGAATTGCGGCGCTGCATAGGCGCGAAGCGAAACCGGCAAGCGGTCGGTGATTGCGGGCGCGGTCATTTCGCGTCCCCTGTCAATGGCGGGGGCGAAGCGCGTTCGATCAATTGTAGCCCGAAAGCATATAGCTTTTCGACAATGTCTCTGAGCATGTCGGCAAGACCGAGCAAAAAGCGCCCGATAGTATGCAGCATAAAATCGGCATTCGGATCGAAAGCCGGTTGATCGCGCTGCGCGTCGCTCATTTGCCGATGACAGTTGCGGCACAACAGCACGGTCATATCGTCGCAGTCGTGGTCTGCGACATGATGTTGCTCGATACAGCGCCAGTCGGGATTGCCGCACAAACCGCAACGCGGTTCATTCGTGCCCAGTTGTTCGCACCGCCGCAGTTTGCGGGTTTCTTGCGCCAGTTCTTTATCGTCCATTTTATGCTCCTGTTAAAACGAGTCGGTAGATTTCGTGAAAAATCTCGTCGCCCTGAGCCGCGATGCGGTGCAGTTCGTTCGGGTCGGTTTCGAGAGAGTGCGCCTTGCCCTTGGCATCGATGACGGCGCGTTCATCGAACGGAAGCAACAGGTCGCGGTCATTTGTGCGGATGAATTCGCGCACCGCCGAAAGATGCTGCCCGTTCAAAGAGGCTTGGTCGTAATCGCGTAACCGCAGCTCTTGCGCCTTTCCGTCCGAGATGACGGTCATGTCACGGTGGCGATTGTCAGTGATTTTGAGCGAGCGCCCGCGACCTTCAACTTGGACGTTTTCGCGCAGAAACCGCCGAAATCGTTCCGGTGCTATATTGACCGACTTTGCCGCTGCCGTGCGGTCGCCTGTTTGGCGAAGCAGCTTCAATGCCGCTTCTAGCCGATCGTCCGTCTTAGTCTTTGGCCCTTTGATCTGAGCTTCGCCCGTCCGGGCATGGCCCCGGCCTTGCGACCGACTCAGCCCCCGTGCAGCCGCATTGGCGATGCGGCGAGCGTATTCAGTTTTGTGATTTCGAATTCTCATAGCCAGTGGATGGCTCCACCGCTCGATTCCAATCTTGGCCAACGAGACGCATCTGTCATTCCGGGTTAAGGAAGGGCGATGACCAATGCCGAGCTAGCATCTGCACTCAACGACGAATTCAAGCTGGAGGGTCACGCTCGCCTCTCCGCGAACGTCATACGTCAGTGGGTAGATTGGGGACTATTGCCAAAGGCGCAGGTTGGGGGACGTATCCAAGGAGGCGGGCCGATATGGGGGCGCCAAAACAGTGCGATTATGCGGGCTCGCCGCTTCGCCGAAATGCGAATATATGGCCTCCGATCTGAGCGGGCCCTTGTTGCCGAAGCCTATATCGAATGGGACGCAGTTTCGTTCGACCGAGCAAAGCACGCGATTTTAGGAGAGTTTTGCAGCGTCAAATCAAAGTTGCGGCGCAATCTGACGGCAGACATTCCCGCGGGGCCGGTGAGCGAATTCAGCTCGACCAAACGTAGAGCCTTGAGAAATCAAGGTGGTCCTCTCGACCCCATTTTTCGTTCAACGCAATTCGAGTTGTCAACAGATACGATTTTAGCTGCGATGCAATCGACATTCGCCGGAATATCCAATGAAGGGGACCAATTCGCGTTGATCGCCAACGCGTTAGCTCAAATGGCTCCATCCCTCGCACCATATTTGCCATCCCATTTATTGGAGATGGCTTCGACGAACGCTCTTTTCGCACCGTCAGATGAAGTTGAATTTTCTGGTGAGGCGGTATTGGCGCTAAGCACTCAAGCACAATTCGCTAGCGCCCGTAAGACCACGATGAAATTTGTCAGAAGGATGCACAAGGTTACCGATGGCCGCTATGCTCACATATTTCCTGACGACTCTTTGGCCATGCTGTCGATGATGAAAACGCTCCTGCCACAGATAAGTACAGGACCTTGGCTAGTTACCCGATTTACCCATATTCTGATGATGCAAGACAGCAAAAATATTGCTCATTAACTTTCATTTAACGCGAGGCGAACTGCAATAAACTGTTATGATCGATGGATGTTGCACAAACCCGAATTAGACAATTCCGAAAACACAAATTGGGCGGAGCGCTCTGATTTTTGGCAAGCAATTACGGCGGCATTACCGCAAAAACGAAAGCGGCGAGAACGAAATTCTAAACCATTGATATTGTGCGGACACGGCGTTTCGCTGCGCATTGAAAACGGTACTTTAGCTATCCGCGACGGCTTTACGCATTACCCACAAAGCCAACCCAAATATCGCTATTTCCGTGGCGACCTCGAAACACCGTCGCGTATTCTGTTGCTCGACGGCAGCGGGACTCTTTCCTTCGACGTTCTATCATGGCTGGCGGAACAGGGCGTCGCACTGGCCCGCGTTAAGTGGACTGGCGAGGTTGCGACCGTCGCAAGCGGCAGTGGTTTTGCTGCCGATCGCGAAAAGGTCCAATGGCAGCATGACACCCGAGCCGATGAAACAATCCGGCTTGCATTTGCAGCGGATGTTATCCGGCAAAAGATAATCGCCAGCATCGATACCCTCGAAGGCCAATTTGAGCCTTCACGCGCACGAAAAATCGCGATCGACAAAGCCAGAATTGGCATTGAGCGCTTAAGTCTCGATACATTCAATGATATCAATGCAGTGTTCGCAATCGAGGGTGAATGCGCCTCTGCATATTTCACGGCGTGGAATGGGATGCCGCTCAACTGGGCTGGAGCGCAACGCCGCCCAGTGCCGGTTATCTGGCTAACTTATGCCGGACGCAGTTCCTTAGCTGCCAGTGTGAAAGCCGAAAATCGCAGCGCATCGCACCCGGTAAACGCATTGCTGAACTATGCCTACGCGGTGAAGCTCGCACAGATGCAAATACAGGCCATCGCGGATGGGTATGATACCAAGACTCTCTGATTAGAACCGATGCGCCCAAGTTGGGAGCCCGAGGGACATGATTCGCCATGGTTGGTCGGTGAGGCGGTTCCAGGCGAAGCAGCAGTGATCGAGAATATCGTCGTAGGATTTGAAGACGCGGTTT
>NZ_JANXNX010000097.1 GCF_025353885.1 Sphingomonas sp.
GCTACGATCTCGACGGCCGCATTTCGCCGTCACTGGTGACGCAGGGCAAGCTGGCCACGCTGACGGCGCCCTCGGTGCGGGTGAAGGGTAATGCAATGCTTGCCGACCGGCGAATCGACACCCATCTGGCACTGGGTTCGCCGTCGCTCGCTCTGGGAGCCAACGGCGTCATCGATCTGGCGAACAGTGCTTTCGACGGCATGAAGATCGACCTGCGCCTGCTACATCCGGCGGCGCTCGTGCCCAACATGACCGGTCGCAACGTGCAGTTGAAACTGTTGCTCGACGGCACATTTGCCACGGCCAATTTCGACTATCTGCTGACCGCCGACCGCGCCGCTTTCGATACCACCGGTTTGGAAACCGTCCGGGCATCGGGTCGCGGACGGCTTTCAAAATCACCCGTCATCGTGCCGCTGAAGCTGACTGCCCGACGCGTGACCGGCGTCGGCGACGTCGCGGGCGGGATCCTCGGCAACCTTAGCGTGCAGGGCTTGCTGCGCGTCACGTCGAAGGTGCTGACCGGCGATGGCCTGGTGTTGAAATCGGACAAGCTCAACGGCAAGATTTCGCTCGTCGTGGACCTGGCTTCGGGGCGATATGACATCGGGCTGTCCGGACAGTTGGGACGCTATCTGATCCCAGGCCTCGGCATTGTCGACGTGAAGAGCGTGCTGAAGATCATCCCGGGCATCAATGGTCAAGGCACGCGTGTGGTCGGTCGCGGCCAGGCCTGGGTCCGCCGCCTTGATAACGGCTTTCTTGCCGGACTTGCGGGTGGACTGCCCTATATCGACACGGGGCTGGAACGCGACGTCAACGGGTTGATCCATTTTACCAATCTGAAGCTGACTGCCCCCGCGCTGCGCCTGTCGGGCAACGGGTATCGCCGCAAGGACGGGACGTTCCATTTCGAGGGGAGCGGCGTGCAGCGGCAATATGGCCCGCTGAAGATGACTCTGGATGGTCGGATCGATCGCCCGACGCTCGACATACAATTGGCGCGACCGATGGATTCGCTTGGGCTGAGGTCCGTCAGCGCGCGCCTCGTCCCCACGCCGCAGGGTTTTCAATGGCAGGCTGCGGGTGGGTCGATGATCGGTCCCTTCACCGGCAATGGCGCGATCCTGCTGCCGTCGAGCGGGCAGGCGGTCATCCAGGTGGCACAACTGGCAGCCTCCGGCCTGGTGGCGCGGGGACAATTTCGTGCTGCCACGGGCGGGCTCGACGGCCAGCTTGCGCTGTCGGGCAGCGGCATATCGGGAACGTTGGCCTTTGCTCCTGTTCGCGGTATCCAGCGGATAGAGGCGCATCTTGCCGCGCGCGATGCAAAGCTTACGGGGCCACCGCTGTTCGTGGCGCGGAGCGGCAAGGTTGATGCCGTCCTGTTGCTTGATCCGAACGGCACCGATGTTGATGCCACCGTCCAGGGGCAGGGGCTGCGTTATGGCGGGGTCAGCCTGGCACGGCTTGCCGCCAACGTCCATTTGCGGGCGGGGGTCGGTGAGGTAAAGGCGACGCTGGCGGGTTCACGCGGGCGGGCCTTCGACCTCCAGACCGTGGCGCAGGTTGCGCCAAAGCGGATTGTTGCCGCGCTTCAGGGCACGATCGACGGCAGGCCTATCAAGCTGGATAGCCCCGCCATCCTGACACACGATGGCAGCGGTTGGTCGCTGGCCCCGACGTCGCTCAGTTTCGCGGGCGGAATGGCAAAGGTGGGCGGAAAGTTCGGCGACAATGGTGTTGCTGTCGATGCTGACGTCGTGCGGATGCCACTCTCGGTGCTCGACATCTTATATCCGCGGCTCGCATTGGGTGGCATTGCCAGCGGGCATGTGAACTTTGCCCAGACCATGACCGGAGCCGCGCCGACCGGGCGTGCCGATCTGCGGGTTCGCGGTCTGACCCGCTCGGGGCTGGTGCTGTCGTCACGGCCGATCGACGTGGGCGTGATCGCCGTGCTTGATGCGCGCGGAGCGGTCATGCGCGCGGTCGCCGCAAGTGGAGGTGCAACCATCGGGCAGGCGCAGGCGCGCATCGCGCCGCTCCCCGCGACGGGAACGCTGGTTCAGCGTCTGACCGACGCACCGTTGTTCGCCCAGCTTCGCTACAGCGGCCCTGCCGATACGCTGTGGCGGCTTACGGGGATCGAAAGTTTCGACCTGTCGGGACCGATCGCGGTCGGGGCCGATATCGGTGGTCGCCTGGGTAATCCGCAAATTCGGGGATCGGTGCGGACCGACAGTCTCCGACTCGAAAGCCCCCTGACGGGGACCGTGCTGACCGGCATGAAAGCCAGCGGCGTCTTCGGCGGTTCAAAACTCGTCATCCAGAGCTTTACCGCAAACGCAGGCAAGGGCACGATCACCGGACGCGCAGCTTTCGACCTGTCGGCGGCAAACGGCTTCGGTATCGACATCGTCGCCAATACCCAGAAAGCCGACCTTATTCGGCGTGACGATATATCGGCAACCGTCACAGGGCCATTGTCGGTGAAGTCCGATGGTGGAACGGGGACGATCGCGGGCACGCTGGTCCTCGACCGCAGCGGGTTCCGGCTTGGCCAGGCGAGTGCCGCCGCCGCCATCCCGCGCCTGAACGTGCGCGAATTGAACCGCCCGACCAATGACATTTCGGTCCAGAGCACACCGATGGTCTGGTCGCTGGCGATCAAGGCTAGGGCAGCCAACCGACTGGCGGTCACGGGTTTGGGACTGGACAGCGAATGGCGTGCCACCCTCGATATCGGCGGAACGATCGACGCCCCGCGGATAGTTGGCCGCGCCGACATGGTGAGGGGTGGCTATGAATTTGCAGGCAAGCGCTTCGATCTCGACAAGGGCATCATCAGGTTCACCGGGACGACGCCGATCGACCCGGTCATCGACATCGAAGCGACCTCTGCCACACAGTCGTTGAACGCCACTGTGCGCGTGACCGGAACCGGACAGCGGCCAGATATCAGTTTCACCAGCACGCCGGCCTTACCGCAGGACGAGCTTCTCTCGCGATTGCTGTTTGGTACGTCGATCACAAATCTATCCGCACCGGAAGCCTTGCAGCTTGCGGCGGCGGTAGCATCGTTGCGCGGGTCGGGAGGCGGGCTGAACCCGATCAATGCCCTGCGCCAAGCCATCGGGCTCGACCGCCTCCGTATCCTGCCCGCCGACGCGACGACGGGGTCGAAGACCGCGCTGGCGGCGGGGAAATACATTACCCGCCGCACCTATGTCGAAGTTATCAGCGACGGGCAGGGCTATTCGGCAAGCCGCGTCGAGTTTCAGATTACCCGGTGGTTATCGCTGCTCTCGTCGATCTCGACGATCGGCCGGACGAGCGCGGCCGTCCGGGTATCGAAGGATTATTGATCGGGCCGGTTGTCAGAACTTGGTTGTCGGGATTCTGGCACGCCCGGGTAGGTTTCACCTTTAAGCAGTCGGGCGAGGTGGGCGGCGTTCGACGCGGTCATCGCGGCGGTTTCCAGCACCTTGTCAGGGGTCTTCTCTAAATCCTTGAAATCGACTTTTCCCATCGCTTCGCCGACCCAGTAGCAGGCGGCGGCAGCGGGGATGGTCCATCCGGTGTCGTTCAACGACTGGAATATCTGAGCGCTGGAGATATGCGCGCCGTCCTCGTTACCCACGATCGCGGCGACGGCGACCTTGCCGGAACTCGGCTGCCGACCGGCATCGTCGGTTTCACCGAGGAACGCGTCCATGCGTTCCAGCACGCGCTTGGCGACACTGCCCATCTGGCCCATCCAGATCGGTGTGCCGAAAATCAATATGTCGGCGGCGAGGATCTTCGCGCGAATTGCTGGCCATGTATCGCCATCGCCTTCGTCCGATGACACGCCCGTCTTGACGTTCTCAGCGGCAATCCGGACGGTTTCGACCACCGTCACGTCGTGTTTGGCAAAGGCATCGGCCAGCACCATTATCATCGCGTCGGTTGAGCTTTCACCCTCGACCTTCAGGGTGCAATTGAGCGCGATGGCAGTCAGGGTCATGGCCGATCCTTTGATAATATTCTGAAAGGACGCAGCGGGGTGCGTTCGGTTTCGAAAGGATCAGGCGGCGGGCGCGCCGATGATCGACTTCACTTCCATGAATTCGCGCAGGCCGTAGACCCCGCCTTCGCGACCATTGCCCGATTGCTTGTAGCCACCAAACGGTGCCTGGCCATCGGGAGCCCAACTGTTGATCGTGACAATGCCAGCGCGGAGGTGCGGGGCGACTTTTGCTGCCGCCGCCGGATCGCCGGAGATGGTCGCCGACAAACCGAAGGGTGTTGCGTTGACGATCGAAATGGCCTCGGCCTGATTGGCATAGGTCATCACGGTCGCGACCGGACCGAACACTTCCTCATTGGCGATCCGCATGTCTGACGTAACGCCGCTGAATAGGGTCGGACGGACGTAATAGCCGCGATTGACTTCCGGCGGCAGGCCGGTGCCACCTGTCTCCAGCGTCGCTCCTTCGTCGATCGCCGACTGGATCAGGCTCTGGACCTTGTCATATTGCGCCTTGTTGACCACCGGACCGATATGCCCGCCCTCTTGTAAGGGGTCCCCAACGGTCACGCCATCCATGTAGGTCCGGATGAAACCAATGGCATCCGCCTCCTGGCTCTGGTGGACCAGGATGCGCGTCGGGGCGATGCAGCTCTGTCCGGAATTGGCGACCACGCCCTGCAGCGTCGGCGGCAGGACCGCGACGAGGTCAGCACCTTCCAGGACCAGGTTGGCCGCCTTCCCACCAAGTTCGGTATGCACGCGCTTGACGGTGTCGGCGGCGGACTTTGCGATCATGATCCCGGCCCGGGTGGACCCGGTGAAGCTGACCATGTCCACATCGGGGTGCGCGCTGATCGCGTTGCCAGTGATCGGACCATTGCCCTGTACTAGGTTGAAGACACCGGCAGGAACGCCAGCGGCAGCGAGTATTTCGGCCAGAATCGCCGCGTTGCCGGGGCATTCCTCCGAAGGTTTCAGCACCATCGTATTGCCAGCGGCAATGGCGGGTGCGACTTTCAGGGCGATCTGGTTCAGTGGCCAGTTCCACGGTGTAATCATCCCCACCACGCCAATTGGTTCGTGAACGACGTGCGCGGTCCCGATCGTCTCGGCGAATTGGAAGTCGGCCAGCGCGTTCGCCGCGTTGCCGAAATGTGCCAGCCCGGAATAGACCTGGGCGGTGCTGGCAAAGGAAATCGGCGCACCCATTTCGGTCGCCATCGATTGGCTTAGATCGGCGATCCGTTTCTTATACTCGACGGCGATGCGACCCAGCAGCGCGACCCGTTCCTCAACCGATGATTGCGAGAAAGTCACGAATGCCTTGCGCGCCGCGGCGACAGCAGCATCGACATCGGCCTGCGATCCGATGGTGATCTCGGTGCAGGGCTCCTCGGTCGAGGGGCTGATCACCGCATGGCGCGTCCCGCCGATGCTATCCACCCATTTGCCGTCGATAAAATGCTTGAGATAGCTGTCCACGCCTACGCTCTCCTGTGCTCGACTCGGGGTGGCCGATTGCAATTCGCTCTACGCTAACTGGAAGCATTGAGCACAAAAGGAAAGGCCCGGGGATTGCGCCCCGGGCCTTGCCGATCACGATCTTCAGCCAGATCAGCCCGAATAGTACATATCGAACTCGACCGGCGACGGGGACATTTCCCAGCGCGCAACTTCCGGCCATTTCAGTTCAAGATATGCGTCGATCTGGTCCTGCGTGAACACGCCGCCTTTCAGCAGGAACTCATGATCGGCGATCAGGCTGTCGAGTGCCTCTCGAAGCGACCCGCAAACGGTCGGGACCTTGGCGAGTTCGACCGGCGGCAGGTCGTACAAATTCTTGTCCATCGGCTCGCCCGGGTGGATCTTGTTCTGGATGCCGTCAAGACCCGCCATCAGCAAGGCGGCCGTGGCGAGATAGGGATTGGCCAGTGGATCGGGAAACCGAAACTCGACGCGCTTGGCCTTTTCACCGGCACCGTAGGGAATACGGCATGAAGCCGAACGGTTGCGCGCCGAATAGGCGAGCAGCACGGGTGCCTCGTAACCCGGCACCAGTCGCTTGTAGCTGTTGGTGGTCGGATTGGTGAAGGCGTTCAGCGCTTTGGCATGCTTGATCACGCCGCCGATGAAATACAGGCAGGTATCCGATAGGCCAGCATAGCCATTGCCGGCGAACGTGTTCTTGCCCTTGTTCCAGATCGAGATGTGCGTGTGCATGCCCGACCCATTGTCCGCCTTGATCGGCTTCGGCATGAAGGTCGCGGTTTTGCCATAGGCATGGGCAACCATCTTCACGACATATTTGTAGATCTGGATGCGATCGCAGGTTTCGACCAGCTTGCCAAAAGTCAGGCCAAGCTCATGCTGGGCACCCGCGACTTCATGGTGGTGCTTGTCCATGGGCAGGCCCATTTCGATCATCGTCGAGACCATCTCCGCGCGGATATCGGTGGTGACATCAACGGGGCCAACGGGAAAATACCCACCCTTGGCGCGCGGGCGATGGCCCATGTTGCCGCTTTCGTATGTCGTGCCGGAGTTGGTGGGCAGTTCGACATCGTCCAGCTTGTAATAGCTGGAGGCATAGGTGTTATCGAATTCGACGCTATCGAACATGAAGAATTCGGGTTCCGGCCCAATATACACCGTGTCGCCGAGGCCGGTCGACTGGAGGAAGGTTTCAGCACGCTTGGCGGTTGAGCGCGGGTCGCGAGCATAAAGCGAACCATCGACGGGTTCCACGATATCGCAAACCAGGATCATCATCGGCGTGGCCGAAAATGGATCGATGAATACCGCGTCTAGGTCGGGCTTCAGAATCATGTCGGATTCGTTGATTTCCTTCCAACCCTCGATCGACGAGCCGTCGAACATCAAGCCGTCGGTCAACTCATCTTCGCCGATCACGCTCGAGCACATCGTCAGATGATGCCAGGCACCTTTGGTGTCGGTAAAGCGGACATCGACCCATTCGATCTCCTGCTCCTTGATCATGTCGAGGATGGTCTGGGGAGTATTCGCTTTCGCCATGTATTTTGCCCTTTGTTCGGTAAAGTTCACTTGCAGATTTAGATCGCGTCGCTGTCGGTTTCCCCGGTGCGGATGCGGAGGACGCTTTCGACTGGCATAACGAAAATCTTGCCATCACCGATCCGGCCGGTCTGCGCGGCGGCGGCGATCGCCTCGACCACCCGGGCGGCCATGTCGTCGTCCACCACGACTTCCAGCTTCACCTTCGGCAGGAAATCGACCACGTATTCGGCCCCGCGATATAATTCGGTATGGCCCTTTTGTCGGCCGAAACCCTTGGCTTCGGTAACGGTGATGCCGCTGACTCCCACGTCGTGAAGAGCTTCCTTCACTTCGTCGAGCTTAAACGGTTTGATGATCGCTTCGATTTTTTTCATGGTGTTCCCCAGCGGCAGGACAATCAATAAACGTGCCAGTCGCGGCAACGCAACATCCGGCGGTGCAGCTTTTGCAAGCTTGCCCCTGAGTTGCATTGTCGTTGTGCAGAGTCGAGCGCAGTGCCCAAATTAAAGGCAGGTTTGCGACGGTGTTTGCGGAAAGTCAGCCGTCAATAAGGCGGTCGGTCCAGGCCCCTCGGACTCTTCGTGAAGATTTCGCAGCCCGACTCGGTGATTCCGATCGAATGTTCGAACTGCGCCGACAGGGTCTTGTCCCGAGTCACGGCCGTCCAGCCGTCATCGAGCATTTTCACGTCGGGTCGTCCGATATTGATCATCGGCTCGATCGTGAAGAACATTCCGGGCTGCAATTCGGGGCCAGAACCGGGGCGTCCGGCATGAACAACCTCAGGGGCGTCGTGAAACAGTCGCCCAACACCATGCCCGCAAAAATCGCGGACCACGCCGTATCGGTGCTTTTCAGCAAAACTCTGGATCGCATGGGCGACATCCCCCATCGTATTGCCCGGTCTCGCCTGCTCGATGCCAAGCATCAAACATTCATATGTCACGTCAACCAGTCGCCGCGCCTTAATCGCGACGTCGCCGACCAAGAACATCCGGCTGGTATCACCATGCCAGCCATCCAGTATTGTAGTCACGTCGATGTTCACGATGTCGCCGTCCCGCAGGATCTTGGTCCCCGGGATGCCGTGGCAGACGACATGATTTATCGAGGTGCAGCAGCTGTGCGTGAACCCCCGGTAACCAAGCGTCGCCGGGACTGCTCCACCGCGCAGCATGTGTTCGCGCGCGATGTCGTCGAGCTCGCCAGTGGTCACGCCGGGAACGACGTGCGGCACCAGCGCGTCGAGCGCTTCGGCGGCGAGCACGCCGGCTGCGCGCATCCCGGCAAAGCCAGCGGCATCATGGAGCTTGATCGCGCCGGTACGGGCGATGCGGACGTCGGAGGCAACGGTTACATAATCGGTCATGATCGACACATAATCGCTTCGGATGGACTTTGCGAGAGGCGCGCTTCGGGCTAACGCACGCGGATGACGACCGAGAAATCACTAACCGTCGAGACCTATTCGACCAATCGCATCTGGACCGCGGCACTCGTCGTGATCGGCGACGAAATCCTTTCGGGCCGCACCCAGGACAAGAATATCGCGCAGATCGCGCTGTGGTTGAACCTTCAGGGCATCAGGCTGGCCGAAGTGCGCGTCGTCCCCGATGTCGAGGAGGCCATCGTCGAAGGGGTCAACCAACTGCGCGCACGCAACGATTATTTGTTCACGACGGGCGGGATCGGTCCAACGCACGACGACATCACCGTCGATGCTATCGCCGTGGCGCTGGGCGTGCCGGTGGTCTTTCACCCAAAGGCGGTCGCGGTTCTTGAACACTATTATGAGACGCGGGGCGGGGCGACCCCGATGCGCCTGCGCATGGCTCGCGTGCCGGAAGGGGCGTCGCTGATCGAGAACCGTATGTCAGGCGCGCCGGGGATCAGGCATGGCAACGTCTTCATCATGGCGGGGGTGCCCCACATCACCGCGATGATGCTCGATGCATTGTCCGGCACGCTGGAGGGTGGGAAGCCGCTGCTGTCGCGATCGGTCGGCTGCTGGATTGCGGAGAGCGAAGTCGCCGAACTTTTGCGCACCACCGAGAAAGCGCATGAGGGCTGCCAGATCGGAAGCTATCCCTTCTTTCGCGATGGCAAGACCGGGGCTAACTTCGTCATTCGATCGACCGAAGCCGATGCGATGGACGCCTGCGCCGCAGAGCTAATGACGTCGCTGGCCGCCATCGGCCGCGACACCGTGGACGGCGGGATCTAGCGCCGCCGATGGCGCGCATCCTGATCGGTTGGGAACTCGGTGCCAATCGCGGACACATCGTCAGGATTGCGCCCGTTGCGGCAAAATTGCGGTCGCTGGGTCACGATGTTGCCTTCGCGCTGCAACAGGTCGACTCGCTGGGCCTTGCGCGCGATACCAGCATCCCGGTTTTCCAGGCTCCCCTGTGGCCGCGCCTGCTGGCCAGTGCAGCGATGCCTGTGCGCGGCGACGTATCGACGCTGATCGACATTCTCTGCCGCCTCGGCCTCGACAAACCAGGCACCCTGGCCGCGGTCATGTCGGGTTGGGACGCTCTCTTTTCGGCGTGGCGGCCGGATATCGTCGTCGGCGATTTTGCACCGGCCTTGATGTGCGCCGCACATGGCCGCACCGTATCGATCTCGGCGGGGACGGGCTTTGTTCAGCCGCCATCGCATCTTGACGAAATGCCCCGCTTGGCGGGTGAGCCCGGCTTTGACGAGAGCATCGTCCTTGATACCATCGATGCCGACTTGCGCTCGATCGGGCGCCAGCCGTTGCGTGCGCTGCCCGCGTTGTTTGCCGCCGATCACCATTTCGTCGAGACATTCGCGGAGGTCGATCCCTATGATGCATTCCGGGTCAGCGCGCTTTGCGCACCGGGGATAGCCCCCGGCGTCTTCGAAGCCAGCGGCAGCGGCGACGAGATATTCGTCTATGGTTTCGTCGCGACCATGGGCCGTAGCCCACTTTGGGAATCGCTCAGGAAAACCGGCAAGCGGGTGCGCATCTACGTCCCCGACAGCACTCCCGAATTCACCGCCGAGCTGCGCCGCGTCGGGTTCATCGTCGAAGCCAATCCGGTTTCCTGGCATGACATCGCGCGGCGATCGCGACTGGTCGTCTCGCATGGCGGGCACGGCTTCCTGTGCTCGGCATTGCTGGCCGGGCTGCCGCAGATGGTGACATATTACGACTTGGAAAAGCAGCTTCATGCAGGGGCGCTGGCCACTGCTGGCCTCGGCCACAGCGTGCAGCTTTATCACATCGACGCGGACTCGTTCGCCGCCGCCATCCTTGCCGCCTACGACGATGACGCACTGGCCGAACGGGTGCGTGCCGTCGCGCCGACATTTGCCGTGCGGATGAAGTCCGGGCTGGCCGATCGCCTGCTCGCCGTTGCCTCGGGAAATACCCAGTCGGCGTGAAAGACTGATGCGGATCAGGATTAAAGCCTGATCTCCGACACTTAAATAATATTCCGGAACTCAACCCAGATCGATCCGTTGCATTTGAAAGGTTAGCTAGCCTTTGCCCGCAAAAAACTGTTCTGCCACGGGCTTCTTGCCGGTGGTCCAAGCTCCAGGAGACTGACATGACCTCTGCGCCCATCCGCTATTCCACTGACGTGGAAAAGATCGAACCCGACGAAGGAGAGACTCAGGCCGAACTGGTCAAAACCTTTCGATCGATTATCGAGACGACTCACAAGGATTACGGCCACGCCTTTCGCGGTGTCCACGCCAAAAGCCATGCGCTGCTACACGGCACGATGACGGTGAACACCGGCCTGCCGCCCGAGCTGGCGCAGGGTATCTTTATCGAGGGTGCCGAATATCCGGTCCTGCTTCGTATCTCAACGACTCCGGGCGATCCGCTGCCCGATACGATTTCGGTCCCGCGCGGGCTGGCGATCAAGGTGCTCGATGTCGAGGGCGAGCGCCTACCCGACAGCGAGGGCGATACGACGCAGGACTTTGTCCTTGCCAACGGGACCGCGTTTCAGGCGGCAGAGCCCAAGGCATTCCTGAAAAACCTGAAGCTGCTGGCCGCGACCACGGATAAGATCGAGATCGGCAAGCGCATCATCTCAGCGGTCTTTCACACCGTTGAAAAGGGGCTCGAAGCCGTGGGCGGCGAAAGCGCGTTGCTGAAATCAATGGGTGGCTATCCGCACAGCCATCCGCTCGGCGAACGCTATTTCAGCCAGGTCCCAATTCGCTTCGGCGAGTATATCGCAAAGGTGGGCGTCGTGCCCCTTTCGGCCAACTTCAAGGCGCTCGAAGGACAGGTGATCGAGATCGACGGCCGCGAAAATGCTCTGCGTGAAGAAGTGTCGAAAGTGTTGGCAGATGAGGGCGGTCAGTTCGAACTCCGCATCCAGCTTTGCCGCGATGTCGAAAAAAATCCGGTCGAGGACGCCTCGGTTCCTTGGCCCGAGGACGACAACCCCTATGTCGCGGTCGCGACCATCACCGTCGAGGCGCAATCGGCATGGACCTACGAACGGTCACAGGTGCTGGACGATGCAATCTCGTTCAGCCCCTGGCACGGCATTCTGGCGCATCGCCCGCTCGGTTCGGTCATGCGTGCGCGCAAGCTCACCTATGCCGAGTCGGCGAACCTGCGCGGCGTACTGAACGGCTGCCCGATGAACGAACTGCGCGCGGCCGGACTGCCCGATTGAGGATCGTGGCCGAGCAAGGGACCCCGCCCGGTGCGCGACGTTTGCGAGATAAGTGACAAGTTCACATAGGAGTCATGCTCATGCTTGAACACATCCCTCAGTGGATTGGCGAACTGCTCAAAAACGTGCGCGCGGGTCATAGCAAGCTGGTGATCGCGCAGGACGGCATCCACACCAACGGCCAGCGCATTGATATTTCCAGCCCTGCCTTCGCCAGCGGCGCGCGCCTTCCCGAACGGTTCACGGCCGACGGCGAAGGCGTATCGCCGCCACTGGTCTGGGGCCCCGTCCCGGAGGACACCACCAGCCTGGCGTTGATCGTCGAGGATCCCGACGCGCCGGCGACCAGTCCGCTAGTGCACGCGATCGTCTGGAACCTGCCCGTTGCCGACGGCCGCCTTGCCGAGGGTGCCATCGCCAAGGATGGCGCGGGCGTTCCCGGCGGCGCCGATGTCGGCCGCAATAGCTATCTGGCCGAGGGTTGGCTGCCGCCCGATCCGCCGACGGGGCATGGTAGCCACGACTATGTCTTTCAGTTGTTCGCACTATCGGGCTTGGGTGAGATCGGCAGCAATCCCGGTCGTTCGGACTTCGTCACCGCGATCGAGGGGAGGGTGCTCGCCGCCGGTATACTGGTCGGCACCTATTCGCGCGGCGAGGATGCCGTAATCGGCTTTACCGCCACCGCGCCTGCCGCCACCTGAACGGATGCTCGACGCCGCCCGCTTTCTCGACGCCCAGGCCGACAGCTATGCTGCGGCGTTTGTCGAAATTTCGGCGGGTCGAAAGCGCAGTCACTGGATGTGGTTCGTGTTTCCCCAGATTTCGGGGCTGGGGCGCAGCGCGACAGCGCAACGTTGTGCCATCGCATCGATCGGCGTCGCACGCGAGTATCTTGCTCACCCTGTTCTTGGCCTCCGGCTGCGTGAGTGCGTTGCGGCACTGCAGGACTTGCCGCCGACGTCAGCGGTCGATGTCTTCGGGCCTGTCGATGCTATGAAATTGCGGTCGTCGCTGACTTTGTTCATCCAGGCCGGGGCCGGACTGCCGTTTGAAGCCGCACTCGCGCGGTGGTTCGGTGGCGAGGTTGATGCTGTGACGCTCACAATCCTCAACCAGCAACTGGCTGCGTGATGGCCGAGACCGTCGAGCAGTTGCGGCTCCACATGGAGCAGGCTGCGGCGGACGAGGACTATGAACTGGCCGCGCGGCTTCGCGATCGCCTAAGCATATTGCGCAGCCTCGATACCGGGGCCGAGAGCGCGGACGACACCAGTGGGCTGACACGACAACAGCCCGGCAGCATGGGCATCGGCACCAGTCGCCAGCGCGTCACGCCGCCGCCTGGGTGGAAACCTCCGCCGAAGCCCGACTTGATGGCAAAACGTCGCTCGAAGAAATAACAGGCCGTAACCAGCGCAGGCAATTCTCTGGGCAATTGCCCATCGAGACTATTCTGGGCATCCGATTGACCTCAGCTTGGCAAAGGTCGTTTCGATGACGAGCAAATATGACGCGGTGATAATCGGCGGCGGCCACAACGGGCTGGTCTGCGCGTTCTATCTGGCGCGCGCGGGGCAGAAGGTGCGTGTTCTCGAACGCCGAGCAGTCGTCGGCGGCGCTGCCGTGACCGAGGAATTTCACCCCGGCTTTCGCAATTCGACCGCCAGCTACACCGTCAGCCTGCTCAATCCAAAAATCAGCGCCGACATGAAACTGGTCGATCGCGGGTATCGCGTGATCGAACGACCCATCTCCAACTTCCTGCCGCAACCGGATGGCGGCTATCTCAAACTCGGCGGCGGTCTGGCGCAGACCCAAGCCGAATTTCGCAAGTTTTCCAACCACGATGCCGACGTCCTGCCAGCCTATTACGCCGCGCTGGAAACCGTGGCGGACGTCCTGCGCGGCCTGTCGCTAAAGGCTCCTCCCAATGTCGGAGAGGGATTGATGACATTGGTCGATGCTGTCCGGCAGGGGCGTGGGATCGCCAAACTCACACTCGAACAGCAACGCGACGTGGTTGACCTTTTCACCAAGAGTGCACGGACCTTCCTCGACGGCTGGTTCGGGAGCGAGGCGGTCAAGGCAGCTTTCGGCTTCGACGCGGTAGTCGGTAACTATGCCAGTCCCAACACTCCCGGATCGGCCTACGTCCTGCTGCATCACGTCTTCGGCGAAGTGAATGGCAAGAAGGGCGCTTGGGGTCATGTCATCGGCGGCATGGGCACCATTACGCAGATTATGGCAAGCGCCTGCGCTGACCTCGGCGTCGAGATCAGCCTTGAAGCCCCTGTTGCGCGCGTGCTTGTCGAGGGCGGCCGCGCCATCGGTGTGCGGCTGGAAAATGGCGAGGAAGTCCGGGGCACCAGCATCGTCGGTAATGTCGGGCCGCGACTGCTATACGAAACCCTGATTGATCCTGCTGACCTGCCGGTTACGTTTCGCCGCCGCATCGGGATGTTCAAGACGGGTTCGGGAACATTCCGCATGAACGTCGCGCTGTCGTGCCTGCCCAGCTTCACCTGCTTGCCGGGTGATGGGGAACACTTGCGATCGGGCATCATCCTGGCACCGACGCTCGATTACATGGACCGGGCGTTCCGCGATGCCACAGAACATGGCACGTCGCGCGAACCCATCGTCGAGATGCTGATACCATCGACCCTCGACGACACGCTCGCGCCGCCCGGGCAACACGTCGCCAGCCTGTTCTGCCAGCAGTTCGCGCCGGTGCTGCCCGAGGGCAGGAACTGGGACGACGAGCGCGAGGGCGCTGCCGACCTGATCGTCGATACCGTGGAACGCCACGCACCGGGATTCAAGGCTTCACTCATCGCCCGGCAAATTCATTCGCCGCTCGATCTGGAGCGCAAGTTCGGGCTGGTCGGCGGCGACATCATGCACGGGAACATGTCGCTCGATCAGCTATGGTCGGCGCGACCGCTCCTCGGCCACGGCGCCTACCGCGGACCGTTGAAGGGTCTGTTTATGTGCGGGGCCGGAACGCATCCGGGCGGCGGCGTGACCGGCGCGCCGGGGCACAATGCCGCGCGCGCGATCCTGTCGGACCGTTCGCCATGGGGGCGGCTGCGCGAGCGAGGATAGCGACGCGGGGGTCGCGCGGTATTCAGTCACCTTGTCGGAGTGCAACCGGGTGACTAACGCACGAGCATGGACCGAGTAATTCTGACATCTGAACAGCCGTTTGAGTTCCGCCAGCTAGTTGACGGCATCAGGACGACGACGTGTTTGCCACCAGGTTTGACGCCGGTCAGCGCTCGATGACCGAACGCGTTAGGCAACCACGTCAGGATCGCAGTCAGGCTTCGATGGCGCGGATCCTCGATGCATTTGAGAAATTGCTTCGCAATGGCTCTTATGAGTCGATCACGATTAATGACATCGCGATTGAATCCGCGACGGGCGCAGGCTCGATCTACGCGCGCTTCGATGGCAAGCGGTCCATTCTTCTAGCGTTACATGCTCGAACTCGGGACCGTGCGCGCAGGTATTTTCAAATACTCTTCGACCCGAACAGGAAGTCGGATGAAAGTCTGGACGTTGCTATCGAGCGCATCACCCGCGGGATGTTCATCTGGCATAAGCGTCGACGAAGCGTGATCAGAACGTCTGTGCTGCTCGATGATGCGGATCTTTATCTCGGGATCTCTGTCTCTTTTGGGACATGGACCGAGCAACTCGCGCGCCTCCTTATCGCGCGCGGCGCGGCGCTATCGGATGCTCAAGCATTGGACGCGGCGGCGGCTATTTTACAACTCAGCACCGCGGTGTTGCAGCAGTGGGTGATCTTTGGGAGGGTTCCGCCTGTGGGCCGTGCGCTATCAGACGCATCATTGATCAGCCTCATTCGCATCGCAGCTTTGGCACAAGTCAGGTGTGTATCAATTAGTCACTGATCATGCTGATCAGAGCCTAAAATGCCCGTGCATCGGGCTGACCACGGAGTTGACAGGAGAAAGCCAAATCGCGAGAACTGTAACCACATTAAAAATACTGGGAAGGGTGTTGCATGCAAGAAGACCAGAGCGCGACGATCGGGTCTCACGTAGCAACCGGAATCGTTGCCGGCCCTATCGCTGGTCTTCGGTATCAAACGCCGTCAGGAAGCGGTGTCACGGACGTTTGCGGTTCCTTCACATACAGGAGCGGGGAGGCGGTGACGTTTCTCATTGGCGGGATCGTCTTGGGCACATGTCCTGCAGCGCCGCGCGTAAACCTCGCTCAGCTCGCGAACCGGGTCGCGGGCAATATCGAAAAGCTTCACGATCCCAGCGTCACTAACCTCGCCCGTTTCGTGATGACGCTGGATCAACGCGGAAGCGTCGAAGGCGGCGTTGTGATTGCCCCGACCGTGCATGAAGTCGTCCAGGCGGGGCCCCTCAATTTCAGTCAGCCTGAAGCTGGTTTCGGCGACGATCCATTGGTTGCCGGGCTTCTGCAAGTCTTTAATGCCACGCCGGGAGTTTTGATTGGGAGGACGCCGCGAACGCTTTGCGATCCTGCTACTGCCCGCAACGAACTTAGGCGTAACATCCGAAATATAATTAAAATGACAGACGTTCAGATCCCGCTACGGGACGGGTCTTACGTATGCGCCGACGTCTTTCGGCCGACGGAGAGCGGCGAATATCCGGTCATTCTGAGCCAGGGCGTCTACGGCAAAGCGTTCTATCATGAGTGTATTTGTAGTGACGATGAGGCGATCGAGAAGGAGCGGCTTGAAGATCGCTTTTTTTCAGGCAATCCCGACGGCCTGCAATACGAAAATCACGAAACCGTCGACACGTCGGCTTGGGTGCCCGAAGGCTATGTCTGCATCCGGATCGACGGACGCGGCGTCGGCAAGAGTTCAGGCGTGCAGGCACCATGGAGCGTGCAGGAAGCCGAAGATTATTACGACGCGATTGAGTGGGCGGCGACGCAAGGCTGGTCGAACGGGAATGTCGGTCTGTGGGGCATGTCATATCTGGCGATGACGCAGCACAATGTTGCAAGCCTGCAGCCGCCCCATCTGAAGGCCATGATCGCGCAAGGCACGGACGCCGACATCTATAATGAGGCACTATACGGCGGTGGTATCCTCGGTGAGGGTTTTTGGAACTGGTGGTGGAAGGTGTGGACCGCGAACAACAGCTGCGGGGAGCGACGCCAAACTGACTGGATGGCGCGCGCACTGGCGACACCGTTCAATGATCCTGACGCATACGGCCCTAAGGGCACAATCTTTATGCGCCCGGAATTGGAAAAAGCGACCGCGCCCGTATGGATTGTGGGGCCGCAGTATGGGGCTGTAATCCATCAGCTGGGAAGCAGCGAGACATACATTCATTCAACGGGCGCAAAGGCCCGTAAGTTCGATTTCGTCGATGCGTGGTTTGCCAATTGCTACAGCAGCGCCACGGTTGCCGAGCATCGGCGTTGGTTCGACTATTGGCTGAAAGGCGTTGAAAATGGTGTGGCTAACGAGCCGCCGGTTCGCATTCAATTGCGCACAGGGAACGGCGGCTACAGCCTCATGCACGAGCAGGAATGGCCGGTAGCGCGGACGCTTTACCGGCGCTGGTATCTCGATGCGACACCTTCGGAATGGCAAGGGGATGGGCGGCGAACCGACCTCATGCGTATCTCTCCTGCGTTGCCGTTGGACAATGCGAACGCGAGCTACAGCGCGGAAGTCGAGCTGGGCAAGTCGGTCTTGTCGCCGATGGGGCCGGTGGGCGGACCGCCGCGCTGGTCGACTGGAGTTTCTTTCGTCAGCGATGCGATGACCGAAGACATGGCCTTGATTGGCTATATGAAGGCAGGGCTTTGGGTATCTTCTTCTAGCGGCGACATGGATGTCTTCGTTTCACTCCGCATTCTTGACGAAGAGGGCCAAGAAATACGGTATGACGCCGCCGCCCATCCGGCGCACCCGGTCCATGCCGCAGCCGTCGGCCACGGGTTGCTCAAGGTCTCACGACGCAAAATCGATGAATCTCGTTCGACCGAGTACTGGCCGGTGCACACCCATTTGGAGGCGGACAGCGCCCCATTAAACAACGCAGAGGTGGTCCAGATCGAAGTCGGGCTTAATCCGGCCACCGCCATGATCCGGAAAGGATGTCGCTTGCGGGTTGATTTGCAGCCTTACGCGCCGGATGGCGAGCCCACTCGTGCATACGACGAAAGCTACCACCGGGGTTCGGTCAACCATATTCACACGGGTCCCGATCACCTCTGTTATATCCAGTTGCCGATCGTCTCGCTCGCACAGACTGTTCCTTAAATAGCCGGTAAAAATGCCGATTGACTAGAATGTCAAAAACCGTAATCTCATTACAGTAATAAGAGAGGGAGTGCCTGATTCGCAGGTGCAAAACCCACTTACATAGGAGATCATGGCGATGACTAAAGGCACGGCGCGTTCGCAGATGCTAGGCATCATAGTCGACAATGTTCGAACCCTTGGACCGACCTTGCGCAAGCGCGCGCCGGAGGCTGAAAAAGCCGGCCGTCATTCGGATGAGACCATTGCCGATCTCGATGCGGCTGGCGTTTTCAACATTGCCACGCCTGCAGAATATGGCGGCTATGAGCTTTCGGTCCGTGAACAGTTGGACGTCATTTCCGAGGTCGCGAAATGGGACGGTTCGGCCGGATGGACCGTATGGGTTGCGGCGTCCACTAACTGGTTGCCCGCTGGTTGTGGTTCCAGGATCATTGAAGAAGTATACGCGCACAAGTGGGTCGGGCCGCGCGTCGCTGGCTCAAGCCACTTCCCGGCTTCCAAAGGTCGCGCCGAGCGGGCTGAAGGCGGCTGGATCATTTCGGGTGGACCGTGGACATTCGGAAGCGACGCTTTGTGGGCACCTTACACCAATCTCGGCTGCATTGCTGATGAAGCGGATGGCACCTTTCTGCTCGGCGTCCAGGTTCCCCGCGAAGACTTGCGCTTCCTCGACGACTGGGATGTTGCGGGCATGCGCGCAACCGGCAGCGTGTCCTTGATGCTGCATGGCGATGAATTGTTCGTTCCAGATTACCGCTGCGTCGATTTTCGCGACGTGACCAGCGCGACGATCGAAAATGGCCTTGCAGGCTCGCTGTGGAAGGCGCCGTCACTGGGATGGGCGTTCAGCTTGATGGCAGGAATGTCGATCGGCATCGCGGAAGGTGCGCTAGAGCGTTTCCTGGAACGTTCCGAAGGGCGACCAATCCGTGGAACCACTTACACCAATCAGCGTGAAGCTCCGCTCACTCACCTTATGCTGGCCGAGGTACATTCCAAAATCCAGTCGGCCAAGCTGATGTGCCGCGCGAACGCGGACGAGACCGATCGACTAGGCGCGCTGAAGGCAGCGGGCACACCGGCCGACCCCGAATATATGCAAAAGTTTAGTGCGCGGGTGCTGGTGGAAACAGCTTATGCGGCAAAATGGTGTGCCGAGGCTATCGAGTTGCTCCAGCGAAATTCGGGTGCGACCGCGATCATGAGCTTCGACCCCATCCAGCGATCGTGGCGGGACGCGCGTGTGATTACTCTCCACGGGGCTTTGAACCTCGAGGCATTGGCGGAGAATTACGGTCGCCTGATGGCCGGGCTGCAACCGCACAATTTTGCCGGGATCACTACGTTGGACCGCTTCGCACCCATCACGCTTAAGGCTGCATAGGAGGATTCCATGACTACGCTTACTTTGGACAATGCGACGAGGCATGGTGAAGCTCGCCCGCGACCCCGTCTGGCCACCGGTCACAGCACATTGGCGGCCCGTAATCTCTCTGCATTGCAGGCATTCTACTGTGATGTGCTTGGATTTGAAGTGACCAACGCCGGCCCGGTGCCCGAACAGAACCAAGAGCTCGTGTTTCTGAGCCAAGATCCAACCGCGCACCACCAAATTGCGATGGTCGGCGGTGCGATGACATCGGAAGCTGACTTCGTCATGGTCGATCATTTGGCATTTCGCACCGGAACGCTGGATGATCTGCGGATTATTCACGCGAACCTTGTGGAAGCGGGCATCGGCGAGATTTTGAAAATCGATCACGGCAACGCTTGGTCACTCTATTTTAACGATCCTGAGGGAAATGGCGTCGAAACATATGTAGACACGCCGTTCCACGTTGCTCAGCCTTATGCCGGGACTTGGGATATAACCGCGTCGGACGGTGAGATCGAACGGACGACCCGCGCAACTATCGAGAATAAGCCCGAATTTATGTTGATGAAAGACTGGTCCGCAAATATGGCGGGGCGACTTCGCGGCCGGTGACGTTGGCACACGAGCTTTACCGGGGAGAGACTATTTGAGGCGCTGGCTCGTCCTGTCGGGCTGCTTTGTCGGGATGGCGCTATCGACGCCTGCAATTTTGATGCAGCCGCTCGGCCTGTTCCTGAAGTCGATGACGGCGGAGTTCGGCTGGTCGCGTACCACGTTTTCGAGCGTCGTCGCGTTGGCGGCGCTTGCCAATATCATTATTCTCCCGATCGCCGGTTACCTCGTCGACCGCTTCGGCCCGCGGCGCGTTATCGCCATTGGCGCGGTTCTTGGCGGAATCGCCTATGCCAGCCTTGCCCTGGCTAACTCGTATGGCGAGCTCATCGGGCTCATCATGTTGGCTGTCGCGACGGGAAATCTTGCGAGCTACCCGGCGTTTATGGCGCTTGCACAGCGCTGGTTCCACACGCGGTTGGGATTTGCCTTGGCGATTACATCGACAGGACTGGCAGTGGGCGTCGCAATCTTTTCGTTCGCGATCTCTCAGATTATCGCTGTAAGCGGATGGCGTGCAGCATTCGCGTTGGTAGGGTTCACGGTTCTCGTGATCGGCTTGTTAAATGTCGTCTTTCTCGTTCGAGACTTTTCGCCACCTGCGGCGGACATAAACGCCGCTGGCGGAAATATGACTGCTGTTAGTGACAGCGAGACGTTCGGCATGGCACTTCGAAGCCGCGATTTCTGGCTTTACACCAGCGCCTTCACGTTGATCATTTTCGGGGTGGTCGGCTGCAACTTCCATCTTCCGGCATTGCTTGCGGACCGGGGGGCAGTGCCGGGGCTGATCGCAACGGTCGTTGCGGTCGGCGCGGCCGGTTCTCTTTTTGGACGGCTCACCACTGGGCTATTGCTTGATCGCTATTCCGTCATTTGTGTTGCCATCGTCTTTTTCACGGGCCAAGCTATAAGCTTCCTTTTGTTGCTCGACGGTTTGACATGGGCATTACCGGCGAGTTTTTTACTAGGGGCAGTTCAGGGCGCCGAGGTCGATGTGCTTGGCTATGTCCTCGCGCGCCGATTCGGCCCATCTGCTTATGCGCGCATTTTCGGCACCTGCTTTGGCATCACCCTGATAGGCGCGATCATCGGACCAATGGCAATGGCGGCCATTTTTGATCGCACCGGCTCCTACGATCTCGGTTTATTGTTGCTCCCGGTGCTGCCAACCGTCGCTCTGTTGCTGCTAACGCGAGTTCGACCGCTGTCGGTGACTGCGGGATGAAAGATCAGGGTGGCGCGTCGTCGAGTGTTGCTAGCGGAGTAGCGACGATCCTGTTCGACCGCCGCGCTGCTCGCAACGCGATGTTGCAAAATACGTGGGGCGCATTGCCCGGGCTGCTCGCGAACGCAGAAGCCGATCCGACGGTCGGCGTCATCGTACTCCGAGGAGCGGACGGTGACTTCGGCGCGGGTAATGACATCGCTGAATTTGGTCGTTTGCGCACCGACGCTGCCAAGTGCCGTGATTATGGTCGAACGATGGCGAACGCGATGACCGCTGTGGAAAGCGCGTCCAAGCCCGTAGTCGCGGCCGTCGAGGGAAATTGTTACGGAGCATCTGTTGCCCTCGCGCTAGCGGCCGACTTTCGTCTGGCTGCCGCCGATGCGCGTTTCGCGATCACGCCTGCAAAACTGGGTGCGGTCTATCTACGGAGCGATCTCCACCGTCTGGTGGCCGCGATCGGGCAGGGGCATGCGCGCCGCATGATATACACGGCGGGCCCCGTAGGCGCCGCCGAAGCTGTTGCAATCGGGCTCGCAGAACAACTGATACCCGCCGATACCTTCGATGCTTCGCTTGGTTTAATAACGAGCGACATTCTGCGTGGATCAACGTTCACTCTGCGGACCAGTAAACGTGTGCTGGGTCAGATCAATCACTGCAAAGTCCCGGCCGAGGACGAGGAGAGTCTTGGTTGCTTCGTCGATGCCATGCAAGGGGCAGATTTCGCCGAGGGCTACTCAGCGTTTATGGACAAGCGCTCACCGGTCTTCGTTCGACCGTGAACCGACTACAAGGTGTTTGCCTGTGCAGCTGCCTTGTCGGCGGCCAGGCGAACGCTGTGCGCGTCTGCAGCGCTCATCCCCAATATCCGCAAATGGAATTCGGCAGCGCGTGCGCCAACGCCGGGCTTTCCGCCGTTAAGGCGTGAGATTACACCTGTCCGCAGAACCGCCAGCAAAATATCGATAACATATTCGTCGACGGGTTCGCTAAATCTCCCCTGCTCGATGCCGAGCGCGACATCGAGCCGCAAGTAGCGCGATATATCGTCCTTAATCGCTTCAAACTCGGTAAACGCCGAAACCAGCAGCCGTCCCCAATTCGGTTCCGCAGCGGCGATTTCGATGAACTGCTGCGTTCCGAACGCGACGCGGGACGCGCCATCTTCCAGCGACAGTCGCATGCTGCTCATGTCGTTATGCATCGCGAGCGTAACAGCATTGCACACCGCCGCAACGATCTCTGCCTTGTCTTTAAAGTAAAGGTAAAAGGTGCCATTGGCTAACTCGGCCTCCGCGGCGATCTCACTTACAGAAGTAGCGTTGATACCGCGTGCAGCCATCAGGCGCAGGGCGGCGTCAGTTAATCTGGCGCGTGTCCGCACGCGTTTTGCTTCGCGCGGCCCAAGCGCTGTCTTCGATCTGGTCAAGACTGGAATCCCGCCCCGCCTGCATGATCCAAAAATATTTTACGATAGATTGTGCAGGGGGAAATCATGACAATGAGAATATCGTCAGTTTTGCATGATCGGTCAAGTTATGCTGGCTGCGATCACAAAGTTTTCGGTTTATCCGAAACCAGCCAAATTAGCCTGAGCATTAATATTGACGACCCTCTCATAATGCGATACCTCTCATTTTGAAGGCCGTTGGGCCTGAGCAAGCCGGCACACCGAATTCTCCAATCGAGAGGATCGCGCGGCACAGGGAGAGGAGTTATGGCTATGTTTCGGACTGATACTGCTTCAACATCGTTAACGTTTCAGGCGCGCCGCGCAGGCGCTATGGTGTGTTCATCGGCGCTGGCCTTAATGGCCGCGTATATCATTCCTAACGTCGCCCAAGCTGCTCCCGCAGCCCAGTCGCCAACTGCAACCAACGTTACCGATGCGCCCGTCGACGATGGCCCGATCAGCGATATCATCGTAACCGCACGCCGTGTCAACGAGCGGCTTCAGGACATCCCCGCCAGCGTCGCTGCGGTTTCATCAGAGCAGGTCGCCAGAATGGCTTCGCTCGCCGACATCCAATCGATGGTTTCGGGCGTTACCTTCAAGTCATACGGGCCGATCCCAATCGTCGGCATCCGGGGCTTCGGCAACCGGTCGCAGGCGGGCATTGCAACGACATCAACGGTCGGCATTTTTCAGGACGGCGTATTCGTTTCGCCGCCGCTGGTCTCGTTGATTAGCCGTGTCGACACTGGCCGTATTGAGGTTGCCAAAGGGCCGCAGAGCACACTGTATGGCCGTGCATCCTACACGGGCGCGATCAACATCGTGTCCAACGATCCCGGCAAGGACTTTTCGGGCTATGTCGAGGCGGGCTACGGACGCAGTGCAGTTGGCAACGAAAATCTCTGGTCGGCGAGAGGGGCCGTATCGATTCCGCTCAGCGATACTTTATCCGTCCGCTTTTTTGGACTGCGCGAAAAGCGGGACGGCTTCACCTATGATTCCGTGACGGGCAACCGGGGCGCGGGCTACGACAGAACTGTCGGCCGCGTCCGACTGTTGTGGCAGCCCAGCGACTTGGTCACCGCTCGGCTCACTGGGACGATTATGCGCGATGATATCCCTTTGGGCCTCGTCCACACGGGGCGAACGCGGGCACCGCTCAGCGACAATGTCATCTTTGGCAATTTAACCAACCCTGCGGTCAATGCGTCGCTCACCTTTGGTAACACCGTCTGGGACGCAAGCTATGTGAGGCCGCAGTCAGGTAAGACGCGAGGCGAGCAGGTCACTCTCGACCTGCGGTTTCAGACCCCAATGGGCGAGCTCGCATCACTGACTGATTTTCAGCACAGCAGTCAGAAAATTCTGACCTCGATCGACTTGACGCGGCTCGGCATTGTCCAAGGCAATACGCCATTTGCGGAAAATCGCTGGTCGCAGGAACTTCGCCTTGCGAACAAGACAGGCCGTCTGAGTTATTTGTTCGGGCTGTATTTCCTGCACGTCGCGGCGGAGCAGGGTGGTGGCAAGGCCGTGGATTTGAGCACACCGTTCGCCAGTTTTGGCCCCGGCGCGGCGTTGTTCGACCAAGGTCTCAATCCAGCCGTGCCGGTCACGCGCGTCAATGCGCTGTATCAGCCGGTCTACACCGAAACTAATGCTTATGCGGCGTTCGGTCAGGTCGGCTATGACATTACCGATGCCCTCAACCTCACAGTCGGGCTTCGCTATTCACGGGACGAATTGCGGGGAACCGCGGGTAGCTACTTCCGGAGCGTTATTCTTGGTACTCTCCTTCCGTCAGCTACGCCTATTAAGTTCCGCAATGCTGAGTTCAGTGCCATAACGGGCAGCGCCAATCTTAGCTACAAGATCTCCCCGGACGTAATTGTCTATGGCAGTTACTCGCGCGGCAATTCACCCGGCGGCTTGAACGGGGGCGCTGCTTCATTGATCAATTATAATCCGCAGAAGGTCGATGCCTATGAGGTTGGGCTGAAATCCAAGCTCTTGGATCGCCGCTTGCAACTTAATATCGCGCTATTCGACAACGAGTATAAAGATATCCAGATCACGCAAAACACATTTATAAACCGCGCGTTGACTGGATTTATCACAAATGCTGGGCAGGCCCGCGGTCGTGGGTTCGATATGGATGCCATCGCTGTCTTGTCGTCTAGCTTCCGGCTAGGGCTTCAGTACACCTATGCCGATTCCAAGATTACCAAGTTTAACATTTTACCGGCACCGGCGCTGCAAGTAGACTTTACCGGTGTGCCGCTGGTCCGTTCGCCGCACCATTCACTTAACGCCTCGGCCACGTTCACGCAGGACATCGGGCCAGGAAAGCTTCAGCTGACCGCCGAAGAAAGCTACACTTCGAGTTACACCAACGACTATCAGGGAGCTCCAGCCGGCTTCACCTATACGAACCGAGCAGGCGTCGCGTCGGTAACCGCCTCACAGGTTCTCGCGCTCTATCGCACGCCTGGTTACGCGATCAGTAACGTGAACGGCAGTTACACCGTGAACAAGTGGCAGATAAATGCTTACGTCCGTAACCTGTTCAACAAGCAGTATATTGCAGCTGTGCTGGGATTCGATGCGACCAGCTATCCACAGGAAGTGCCGGGCGAACCGCGCACCTACGGCCTGACGGTCAAATATAGCTTCTGAGCTAGCGGGCAGGGGCACACTGACCGGTGTCCTGGTCGCCCGAAGCTCCCAAGTAAATGATGTTAGTGCGAAGGCAAATGATTATGGCGACCGTTACCTGCGACGACGGAAAACTCTTCGTTCCGACCAATTCTTTCGTTGCCGGCCCTGAACGCGGCATTCTCAGCGCGTTTATTCCGGGAACGGAAACGCTGCCGGCAGGCTATCGGCTCGCGCCGATGTTCAAGTCTTTGACGGACGAAATCGTTTTCGAGCGTGATGTTCCCGTCGTTCTGCGCGATGGTTTGACGATCTATGTCGACGTCTTTCGCCCTGCCGGAATTAAGCCGGTGCCCGCGCTGGTCGCGTGGAGTCCCTACGGCAAGGCACAGGGGACTGCACCGGACGTCATTGGCCTTTACGGCATGCTCGGGATGGACGTGGGGACCATGTCCGGGTTGGCAAAGTTCGAGGGCCCTGATCCGGCCTATTGGTGCCCGCGGGGGTATGCCGTGTGTAATCCCGATCCGCGCGGCATCGGTCAGTCCGAAGGTGACAGTGCCATGTTTGGCACGCAGGAGGGGCAAGACTGCCACGATCTGATCGAATGGCTGGCAGAGCAGACCTGGTGCAGTGGCAAGGTCGGAATGAGCGGCACGTCATACCTGGCAAACGCGCAGTGGTTTACGGCTGCCGAACAACCCCCGCACCTGGCTGCGATCAATCCGGTCGAGGGCTTCAGCGACATGTACCGCGACCTAGTCATGCGCGGCGGGATTCCCGACCTCGGTTTTGCAGAGCGGCTAAGGCGCAGCTACGCTGGAAAAAGCCTACGGGAGGATATTGCGCTGGAAGCGGAGGCCATGCCGCTCATGGGGCCATTTTGGGAACACAAGGCTGCGCGGTATGACCGGATTACGGTGCCAGCCTATGTGGTTGCCAGCTATTCGAACACTTTACATTGCGCCGGAACGTTCCGTGCATGGCGACAAATGGCCTCGGAACATAAGTGGCTTCGTATTCACAACACGCAAGAATGGCCCGACTATTATGACGAGGGTAATCTCGAGCACCTGTGTCATTTTTTCGACCGCTTTCTGAAAGACGAAAAGAATGGCTGGGATGAGACTCCGCCCGTCCTTTATGCGGTTCACGATTTCCAAGGTGGCGATACGGTCAACCATCCCGCGGGAACATTTCCGCCAGAGACGGTCACTAATACCAAATATTTTCTCAACGGCGCGTCACGCGCGCTGACGATGCAGGCGCCCGTTCCCGAAATTCCCGCCAGCTATGACACCGCCACCGAGCCTGCACTGGTGTCGTTCGTCGTCCGGTTTGACAGCGAGACCCTCCTGGTCGGCTATCCAAAGGTCCACCTTTGGGTAGAGGCGGCAGGCGCAAACGACATGGAGCTGTTTCTGCTGCTTCAGAAGCTAGATGCGCACGGCAGTCCGCTGTCGCAATTCACCATCGCCAATCAGTCTGCACGAATGCAGGACCTGACCGAAGGCGGATCGTCGATACTGCGTTACAGGGGCGCAGACGGGCGCCTGCGCGTTTCGGCACGACGCCTCGATCCAACTTTGGCCACCGAAGACGTCCCCGTCCACAGCTTCGACAGAGTAGAAAAGCTCGCGCCGGGTGAAGCCGTCGAGGTTCAGATTGAGCTCCTGCCCATCGGTATGCGCTTGTACGCCGGCGAGCAGCTTCGTCTCGTGATCAGCGGTCGCAACTTGCTCGGGCCAATGATGCCGATGGTCCGAAATTATGTGCCGGCCAATACGGGGCAGCACATCATACACACCGGAGGTGCTCGCGCCTCCTATCTCCAACTTCCAGTTGTAGGAGCGTAGCCATGTCAGCCTTAGACAAAGTCGAAATCATCGAAATAATGAACCTCTACGGTTTCGCGCTCGATGCGCGGGCGTGGGATTTGTTTGACTTGATCTTTACCGAGGATGTCGAGGCAGTCTTCGGTCCCGCGGGGGCCGGATGGCACGGGCTCGAAGAATTCAAAGCTTCGTTCGAGATGTTTCACAAAATGCTCGATAGCCATCAGCATACAATGATGGGTCATGTCGTCCACGTCGATGGTGATAAGGCAAACGCCTTCAGCTATGGCAATTGGCTGCTGGTGCGAAATGCTGCCGAGGGCGGACCCAACTGGCTGGGAACCGGCTGGTATGACGATGAACTGGTCCGGACAGCAAAGGGATGGCGCATCAAGAAGCGCGTCTGTCGTCTGCAGGGTTGGACCGGAAATCCTCTCGTCCCCGAGCCCAAGCGTGAGCACCAGCCGGACATGAAGACCAACGTCCTGAATGAGCACTGTGCCGACGGCAAAATCGAATTCCTGAAAGCGATCAGGGCAAAGTAGTCAAATGAAGGACGTGGTCATCGTTGGCGCGGGCCCAGTCGGCTTGTTCGCTGCCCTGTTGCTCGATCAGCAGGGTCTATCCGTCGATCTTTACGAACGGTGGCCAAGTTTCTACCCGCTGCCCCGCGCCTGTGGTGTCGACCATGAAATCATTCGCCAAATTCAGAGTCTTGGTCTGATGACGGATATGGAACCTCTGCTTGATCCGGTCATGGGACCGGGCAAAAACTACGAATTCCACGACGCCAATCACGAAACATTGCTCAAGATCGATTGGAACCGGCCCGGCTCGTCCGGCTGGGCACAGATGAATATGTTTTATCAGCCCGAGGTCGAGGCGATGATGCTCAGTCGCCTCCGCCAATCCTCACGCGTCACCATTCATCACGGGCGCGAACTGGTTTCGTTTGAACAGAGCGACGACCACGTGGCGCTCATATTCTGTGAGACGGAAAACCCGGCGACGCATTTCACGGCGCGGGCGCGCTATGTCATCGGAGCCGATGGTGCACGCAGTAAGGTGCGCGACCTTCTCGGGATCAAGCCCATTGATCTGGGCTTCGCGTATGACTGGCTGGTTGTCGATGTCGTCCCGCATGACAAGCAGCGCGTTTGGTCGCCCTACGTCGTTCAATATCTCGACCCCCGGCGGCCGACGACGCTGGTTGGCAGCGGCCCCCACCGCAGGCGCTGGGAGTTTATGTGTCTCCCCGGCGAGTGCGTTGAGGACCTGAATTCTATCGAAACGACGTGGAAGCTTCTGGAGCCGTGGGACATTAATCCCGACAACTCGACTGTTGAACGCCACACGGTCTACACATTTCGGGGAAGCTGGGCCGACCAGTGGAAACAGGGTCGCATAATCCTAGCAGGCGATGCCGCCCACACGATGCCGCCCTTCCTCGGCCAGGGGTTATGCGCTGGAATGCGCGATGCCTTCGCCTTGAGCTGGCGACTAAGCGATATCTTCAACAAAGGAGCTTCTGACGCTTTGCTAGAGTCCTACGGCCCGGAACGTCGCGAACATGTATGCGAGATTATCAGGCAAGCCGTGGAACTTGGCCGCCTTATTTGCATGGTCGATCCCGCGGATGTGAAGATTCGGGATGCGCAAATGAAGGCAGCGATGTCGAATCCCTCGCTTGGGCTGAAACCCCCACCCGAGCCACGGCTGGGGTTCGCGGGCCTCTACCGAATTACAGACGAACATGCAGGCTATCTATCGGTCCAAGGTCATGTGAGCCGAAACGGCCGACGAGGTCTTTTCGACGACGTCGCCGGTGGTGGCTGGCAGCTGCTGATGCGAAACAGTGGAGCACCCGCAGCGCGCGGTAGTAAAGCCCAGGCATTTGTCCGTGATTTTGGCGTTATCGTGGCTAATTTCGGTCCCGGCGGCGATACGGAGGACCTGGACGGTGTGTACTCGGAATGGTTCGATCGTCTGGGTGACGACGCCGTTCTGGTTCGCCCGGATTATTATGTGTTTGGGACATCTTCGCTCGAGGGCGTCGATGCACTTCTTGGGTCTGCGCGCGATGCTTTGGCGTTTGCCGACTGATGACAAATGGATCGGTGACCCATGTCGTGATTTTCACATGGATAGCCGAGGCTAGCGACGTGCAGATCAAAGCTTTTGGCGCTGCGCTTACCGGATTGGCGAAAAGGCTTTCCGACATGGTCACGATGCACCACGGCCCTGATCTGAGGTTCCGCGACGGAAATGGCGATTACGCCCTGATCGCCACGTTCCGCGACCGGGCAGGTTGGGATGCATATCAGATGCATCCCGAACACAAAGCTTTTGTTCGGGACTTCGTCGTGCCGTTGCAAGCCACCCGGATCACTATCCAGTTCTGAATTTGAGGCCGCCTTCATGACCCATGCAACGAAAACGACTGAACTGATCTATCCGGAAGGAAATATCTTCTCTCTGTTCGAGTCAGCAGCGACCTTGAACGCCGGGCGACCCTTCCTGATCGTGGATGGCAAGCCGTTGATGACCTATTCAGAGATGCTTGCCGACACGAGCCGTGCTGCCGCATGGCTTCGATCAAAGGGGATCAAACCGGGGGATCGCGCCATCATTCAGGCGCACAAATCGCCCGTAGCAGTAATCTTTTATCTTGGTTGCCTGCGGGCGGGCATCGTCTTCATTCCGCTCAACACGGCTTATCAGGCGAGTGAACTGGCCTATTTCCTCGACGACGCAGCGCCTGCGCTTCTCGTCGCGAGCGCTGGGCTGCCAGCTGAAAGTGTGCTCTTCGCGGGTGAGCGCGCGATCCTGACCGGCGACCTCGAGACTTCTCCGTGGGCGAAATTCGACGAAGCACCCCCCGTGGCCGACGTCGGGCGGGACGACCCTGCGGCGATCCTCTACACTTCGGGCACAACCGGTAGGTCAAAAGGTGCAGTACTGACACACGGTAATCTGTCGTCGAACGCGATCGTGCTTGGCCGGGCATGGCATTGGCAGAATGACGACGTCCTGCTGCACGCATTGCCGATCTTTCACGCCCATGGGCTATTCGTTGCGCTTCACCTAGCACTCCTTCACGCCTCGCCGATCCTGTTTCATGATCGGTTCGATGTGTCGGCGGTGCTTCGCGATCTCCCTGCTTCGACCGTTTTCATGGGTGTGCCCACCTTTTACACGCGGTTGCTTTCCGAACCTTCTTTCGACGAGTCGCTTTGCAAGGGCATTCGTCTGTTCGTCAGTGGCTCTGCCCCGTTACTGGACGCGACCTTCACAGAATTCCAGCAGCGGACGGGGCACGTGATCCTTGAGCGTTATGGCATGACCGAAGCGTTGATGGTGACAGCCAACCCGTATGACGGGCCGCGTATTGCCGGAAGCGTCGGACCTTCACTCCCTGGCATCTCGGTCCGCGTGGTGGCTGAAGATCGTCAGCCGGCAAAACCAGGAACGCCCGGTATCCTGGAGATCAAAGGTCCGAACCTTTTTGATCGCTACTGGCAAAATCCCGAGAAGACCGCTGAGGACCACACTGCCGACGGATACTTTATCAGCGGGGACATCGCGACAATCGACGATGCGGGTTATGTCCGTATAGTCGGGCGCGCCAAGGACCTGATCATCACCGGCGGCTACAACGTCTATCCCAAAGAGGTTGAGCTGGCGATCGATGCGATTAACGGCGTGCTCGAAAGCGCCGTTATCGGTGTGCCGCACGCCGACTTCGGAGAGGGCATTGTGGCGGTCGTCGCGCTCGAGGCGGGAACAACGCTGCAGGCCGATGACATTGCCGCTACGTTAAGCGCTGAACTTGCAGCGTTCAAACGCCCCAAGCGCATCGTGATCGTTGACGACCTGCCACGAAATGCAATGGGCAAGGTCCAGAAGGCCGAGCTCCGCAACTTACATCAGAGCATCTTCACACAACCAGTTCGTTGAAATCTCGGGAGAGACACTATGCATATCGTCACATTTCGCCACAACGGTTCCGTTCAGCATGGCGTTCTTTCGGGTGAGACGATCGACGTGCATCCCGACGCCATTTCCGCTGTCGATCTCGCCATTAATGGGCCTTCGGGACCGGCAGCCGACGCGGTGGCGCTGTCGACCGTTGAATTGCTCCCGCCGGTCCCCCACCCAGGCAAAATCATCTGCATCGGCCTTAATTACCGTGCGCATGCCATTGAGGGCGGCAATCCAATCCCCGATTACCCGGCGGTGTTTCTTCGCGTGAACACTTCGTTGACCGCCCCGGAAGGGAACATCACTTATCCCGAATGCTCCGACCAGCTAGACTATGAAGCTGAACTTGCGGTGGTGATCGGCAAGACGGCAACGAGCGTCAGCGTCGCGGACGCACTCGATTATGTCGCGGGCTACAGCTGTTTCAACGATGGCTCGGTGCGGAATTACCAACGCAAGTCGACCCAATGGACCATGGGCAAGAATTTCGATTGCACGGGCGGGTTCGGCCCGGCACTCGTGACCCCTGACGAACTCCCTGCGGGGGCGTCGGGGCTGCGGATCGTGACCCGGCTTAACGGCAGTGTCATGCAAGACAGCGACACCGCAGACATGATCTTCGACGTTGCATCACTGATTGCAACATTGTCGGAAGCGATGACGCTCGAGCCGGGCGATGTGATCGCAACCGGCACGCCGTCGGGTGTCGGCTACGCCCGCAAGCCGCCCGTGTTCATGAAGCCGGGCGATGTCTGCGAGATCGAGATCGAGCGCATCGGTGTCCTTACCAACACGATCGTACGGCGTTGATGCAAGCAACTTCAGGAAAATCCATGTCTTCGAATCTGCTCGGTATATCAGGGAGCCTGCGAGCAGGTTCCTTTTCAACTGCAATTTTGCACGCGCTCGCTGAAGCGACCGCATCTCGGGCACGCTACGACTTTGCCGATATTGGCTCGGTTCCACACTTTAATCAGGACCTTTACGTCGAGCCATTGCCGCGGTCGGTAGTGCACCTGCGGAACCAGATTGCAGCCGCAGACGGTATAGTCATCTCGTCCACCGAATATAATCACGGCATACCGGGCGTGCTTAAAAACGCGCTCGACTGGGCTTCGCGCCCGCACAACGGATCGCCGCTTCGAAACAAGCCGGTACTGATCGTCACTTCCTCACCGGCGGCGACGGGCGGTGTGCGTGCGCAATATCAGATCCGAGAGACGCTTGTCTCT
Organism: Sphingomonas sp.; assembly: GCF_025353885.1. Taxonomy (GTDB): domain Bacteria; phylum Pseudomonadota; class Alphaproteobacteria; order Sphingomonadales; family Sphingomonadaceae; genus Sphingomonas_O. The sequence goes on from NZ_JANXNX010000097.1 coordinate 32,394, forward strand.
GCGCTGGCCCGGCCGGTCAACACGCCGGAAATCGTTATCGGCCTTGTAGTCGGCAAAATGATAGACGGTCGCTTTCACGACCCTGCCGTTATCGACTTTGCCCTCAACGGGTTCGCCAAGTTGTTCCACGAAATCGCGGCACTCGCGAAAGTGCAAGAAGGAGACGTTGATGGAAGTCGTCAAATACGCTGAGGCCCCGTTCTATACTGCACCCAACCACGATGGCGTAACGTCCCGTCGGTTGCAGGGGGGAGATGCCAGCAGTGCGGACTGTGCGTGGGTGGCATATTCGGAATTCCCGGCGGGCGTTGTGGTGCCGATGGATGTCGGCACTTTCGGTAAGATTTATGTCGTCACCCAAGGGGTGTTGACCGTGAGACAGGAAGACGGCGTCCGTCACACGCTGGCAGAACGGGACAGCATCTTCATTGCCGCAGGCGAGGCGCGCTCGATCATCAACGACAGCGGACGTCCCGCCGCGATCCTCGTGATCACCTCTGCACCGATAACACCGAACGAGTGAAAACGGGCAGAGCGAAGTTCGCGACGCGCTCAGAGCGTTTGCTACCGGCGTGGCGATTGTCACGACGACCGACAATTTGGGCGCGCCCATCGGTGTGACCGCAAGTAGCTTCATCGATCCATTGGGCGAAAATGAATTTGAGAGCGGATCACAATCGAATGCGAGGGTCAGCGACCTTCGGGTGCACGGTTATTCCATAGTTCGATATAAGTGTGCGGTCTTCGCGCTCGCAAGGCGCAGCTTTGGGACGCCCTGACGGGTAAATCGAACATGGCTGTGGTATTTGGGATTTGGCAGCAGCTTCTGTTATTTGTCAGAACGCTGGTCTTGACGTTGCTGTAACGCCTTTAGCGGCAGGGCGGTTCGCAATTGAAGCTGTTTCGCTAGGTAATTGATGCGGTTGATGAACAATCCCCCACGTCCCAGCAGGCAGCGCGCAGACCGATCCTATAATTTCTACACAGACCTACGCGGGTCATAACCAAGGGATTTCCCTTATGTTTTTTAGGGGCTCAGAAAGATCCAAAAGTCTGGAGCGGGTGAAGGGATTTCAATAAACTATTAGGATTAAACAATAAAATCTGTCAGTATTGCCCACACAGAACCTACACAGACACGGCATATCAAACACTTACGCCGCCAATCTGCACAGTTTCTGCACAGTGGGAAACAGCGACATGGGTTTCATCCTCGATAAAGAGCAGGTCAAGCCGGGCCTCATCATCTTCCGCAGGGGCGATGTCGGGCACGACCAGTATTACTGCCGGGTGAGAATCCAGAATGTGGACCGCTACAAAACAATCTCTCTGCGGACGTCGGATCGGCAAACAGCGCGCGACCTCGCGATGGATCAGGATGCCGATATCCGGTTCCGGGTGAAGCATGACGTTCCCGTGTTCAATCGACCCTTTTCACAGGTCGCCGAAGAATACGCGGACGCACAGCAGCGGCGGGCAAATGCGGGCGAGGTCAGCCAGGGGCGGGCCATGAATGTCAAAAACAAGGTCAACGGGCCGCTCAACCTCTATGTCGGCAGCAGTCAGATTCATTTGGTCAGCCAGGAGCGCTGGTCGGAATATCCGTTGTGGCGGCGCGAGAACGGCGTCGGTCGCCGCGCCGGCATCATCAGTGATTCCACCATTCGGATCGAGATGAGCATCTTTGCCGCTGTTATGAACTATGCGGTGAGCAAGCGCTACGTGCCCGCCCACCATCGGTTTGAGGGAATGCCGAAACTTAAAACAAATCGCCGCGATGAATTCACGCTGGAGGAATACCGCAAGCTGCACAGCGCCGGCCGCAAATGGATGAAGGAGGCGACCACGGCACAGGGCATCTGGTATCGCCAGATGTGCTACAATTTCATTCTGATCATGTGCAACACCGGGATGCGGCCAGTCGAAGCCAAAAACATGCGTTGGCGCGATATCACCACAGCACGCGACAAGGATGGCAGCGATATCCTGGTCATCTATGTGCAAGGCAAGGGCAAGATGCGCAAGCTCATCGCGCCCAAGAGCGTCGGCGAATATCTTGACCGCGTTCGCGCGCATTCCAAAGCGACCAAACCCGATGACGCGGTTTTCACGATCATCAACGGGAAACCCGCCGTCTGGCTATACCGAGATACCGTCGAGGAATTGCTGAAATATGCGAACCTGCGCGACGGACCGAGCGGCATTCCGCGCACCACTTATTGCTTCCGCCACACCTATGCGACGTTCAGATTGTCGGCAGGTGTCGATGTCTATATCCTCGCCCAGCAAATGGGCACATCGGTCAAGATGATCGAGCAGCATTATGGGCATGTGAACACCATCAAACACGCCGACCGCGTGTTGATGGGCATTGGCGGATGGGACGCGATGCACACCGAAATGGATGCCGAGATCGACGCTGAAGAAGCAACCGCCAAAGCGCGGCAAGCCGTAAAATCGAAACAGTCAGTTCGACCTTCCCGCTTCAAAGGCTGACTCCGCATCGCTGATGCTCTTGGGAGGCTGGCGTTTGCGCCGGTCGCCCGATGTGCCGCTGGCACCCTTAATCGGGATACCGGCCAAGCGGACAACGGAACCAGGTGCGCCGAGCCTCAAGCACCCTGTTGCCCGCGTCTTCTCCGCAATTGTCGCCACTTCGCCGCTGGCGAGCTTAAAGTGGTGCAACGCGGACCACTCCCATCGATAAAAGCAAATATTCGCGCGCTTAATGATGCCAGCGTTCCTCGTGGCCGCGCTTCGAGCATGCCATTATTTACACACATGCTTGCACATTCGCGTTCCAAAACTGGCTGATTTCCGTTAGCTTCTCGAACGTCCGATCGCAGGACGTTTCGAGGGCACGGATTTCTGCGGTATTCGAAGGTAGTCTCGTCCCACTCAAAATCCCGTTCCGCAAGGAGTGTGGGTTCGATTCCCACCGCCCGCACCAAACTCTCAAAACGATCCAGGAATGACCCAGAACTGGGACTCGGATCGTG
>NZ_JANXNX010000025.1 GCF_025353885.1 Sphingomonas sp.
GGCTGGTACCCGGCCGGTAGACCAACCGGTCACCGGATCGGATACCGGTTCGGTAACCGGTGGCGACGGCACGCGATCGAGCCCGATCAAGGCCACCACCGCGGCCGATATTCAGCGCGCCCAGCCAATCGAACCGGTCAGCGACGCGCAGGCGCAGGCCGAAAACTACAAGCATGCCCATGTCGAGTTGCCACATCTGGGCCTGACCGGCGCGCATTCGATCTCGATCGAGACCGGCGTCGGCCAGGAACGCAAAGGCACCGGGCCCGACGGCAAGCCGTGGTCGATCTCGATGGAGCACGGCGCCTACGGCCGAATCAAAGGCACCAAAGGCGCCGACGGCCAACCGCTCGATGTGTTCGTCGGTCCGCATCCCTCCAGCACCTATGCGTTCATCATCGACCAGCACCATCCGGGCAAGGGATTCGACGAGCACAAGATCATGCTCGGCTACCGGACACCGCTCGACGCGCTCCACGCCTACGCGCATTCCTATGACGATGCGGGCCGGGATCGGATCGGTGGTGTTACCGCCATGTCCCCGGAGCAGTTCAAGGCATGGGCGTTTTCCGGTGATACCACCAAACCGCTGACCAACAACAAGCTGGTCTCGTCGCAGGAGGTTATCCCGCCGTCCCGCGTCCAGGCGGAGCCGACGCAGGACCACCACGATCAGATCGAAGCGGTGCTCGGCAAAGATTACGACCACGTCCTGCCGGTGGATATCACCCGCGCGGCAGAGATACTTGCAGAAAATGCAAACATGTCCCCCGCCGATGCGTTCGGTCAGGCCGTGATCGAGAACGCGGTCGAGCAGGGATTCATCACTCACGAACAGGCGGTAGAAGCCTATGGTCCAGAAGTTGAAGCCGTATTGGAGCCCGCAGGCGAAGGGGCATCTGGCGGCGGCGCACACGTTGAGCAAGAACGCGCCGCACCTGACGAAGTCGGCACCGGTGATGCAGAAGAAGCTGGCGTCGTTCCGGGCGGCAGCGAAACTGGCGTCACCGGCGAAGGTGAGCGCACCGGAGAGTCCGGCGAACGTCAAGACGGTGAACAGCATGACGCCGCAGGCGTCGAGCCCGACACCACAGGCAAAACCGGTGATACAGCCGTTGAAGCAGGCGCCGAAGCCGCCGGCGAAGCCGACAAGCCCACTGTCGAAAATGGCGGTGTAGACGACCGGTTCGCAAAAAACCGAGAGGCTGCCGCCAACTTCAAGAAGGGCGACAAGGTTGAGTTCGATCAGCCGGGAACCTTCAAACAGAAGGATGGCACCACCAAGGAAGGACGTCTTATCGAGGGCGTCATCAAAGGCGTCGCCAGCAAAGAACAGGGTACGTTTACCGTAGTCGAACCCAGCGGTGCTGACTGGAATGTCGGCGCGGCGAAACTGCGTAAAGCTGTGGCAGCCGACAAGATCTTGTCCGAGGCCTTCGAGCAGCACTTCGGTAGCGGAAAGGGTTTCAAGGGCATCCTCGAAGCCCGGAAATTCGCCAAGGAACGTGGCTTCGGTGACGATCCGAAGGCGATCGAGGAGTCGATGGAACTGGCGATCGTCCGCGCTGCGCGTTCGATGATCGACGGGGCGGCTTCGCCGAAGGCAGCCTATCGCCTGCTGGTCGATCTCTATTCGACGCAGCCCCGGCTCGGCACCCGCACCTCGACCAGTGTCCGGGATCAGGCTTACTCGACGCCGGTACCGCTGGCCTATCTGGCAGCGCATCTGGCCGGGATCACCCACGAGACCACGGTCTATGAGCCGACGGCCGGTAACGGCGCCCTGCTGCTGACGGCGGACCCGAAGAAGACCACGGTCAACGAGATCAACCCGGAACGGGCGAAAAACCTGCGCGAGCAGGGCTTCGCGCCCATGTCCTATGACGCGGTGACCGACACCCCCGTTAACCAAATCGACGTCAAGGGCGTCGATCGCGTCATCGCCAACCCGCCATTCGGGCCCGTAAAGGACGCCAGCGGCGCCAGCACCGTGTTTGACCTCCGTGCCGAGACCGGTGTCCCGTACCAAACCAAGGAAATCGACCACGCCATCGCCCTCAAGGCCCTCGAAGCCATGAAGGATGACGGCCGGGCCGTGCTAATTCTCGGTGGTGTCAACAAGATGGTCACCTCGACCGAGGGCCGGGCCGACGCCTATAGCGGTAAGTCCAAGCGGGAATTCTACAAGGCCCTGTTCGACAACTATAACGTGACCGACATGTTCACGGTGTCGGGCGACCTGTACGAGCGCCAGGGCGCCGGCTGGCCGGTAGACGTCATCGTAATTAATGGGCGCGGCAAGTCCGGCCGCCCCTTGCCGGCGGTGGAACCACCCCGCATATATAATGATTGGACCAGCTTGGGAGGGCTGCTCAATGGACAACAGGCAACAGGCAGTGTTCAACCGGCTGTCGAGCCGGCTGCTCGAACTGCTGAAACCGGACAAGGACTGGAAGGCACCGGCGCAGGAGATCGCGGACGTGCTGGAGGTGACCGATCCGGAGTGGTCGAGCCCGGCAGCGTTCGTGGAGAGCCTGGAACCGAAGCTGCCGGCGCTGGCGAGGGAAGCGGTCAGTCGCGGAATGGGACCAAAGGACTTGGACAAGGTGTCGAGCCCGCTGGACCTCGTGAACAATCTCCTGCCGTAGACGATTTCGACGCGGCGTTTGACGCTGCGCTCGATGATGCGTTCGGCCAGAAGGACACCGAAGCCGAGCGTGGTAGTGACAACGCGCTCAAGGATAAGGCTGAGGGCATCACCCGCCGTCGCGGCGGCTCCCAAAAGGAGCGCGATGCCTACGATCGCACTGCGACCGAGTTGGCCAAGGACACCGGCAAAGCCGCTGTTGACGCCGCCGACGAAGCCTTCACCGCGCTCCATAAGCTGTTCGGTGGTACCAAGGCGTCGAGCGGCTTCACCTTCGACGAGGATACCTACAAGAAGGCGAAGCCGCACTTCGAGGCGGCGGCCGGCAAGTTCGCCGAGTTCAAGAGCAACCTGGGCGAACTGCTCCGCCGCATGGTAGCGCACATGCGGGATACCCTGCGCTGGTCGCGCGAGGTGTTCGAGAACATCAAGCCCTACCTGAAACGCTTCATCGACGATATGCGCGACGTGGCGCCGGAGCGAAAGAAGGCGATCAAGGCGGCGCCGACCGAGACCGAGAACCAAGTCGTCTATAAGCCAGCTTCCACCGTGAACGGCCTCTCGACGCTGGCGCCGGTCAACATGGCGAAGCCGATGGCGGATTCGCTGGCTGCGCTGGAGGAGCGCGTCGGCCCGATCGATGCGTTCGTGGCTACCGAACTCGGCTATACCGGAAAGCAAGTCGAGAAGTATTTCGGCGCCGAACAGGTGGACGCGCTCGGCCTCGCCATCGACAACATCAAGCGCGGCAAGGGCTTCATCATCGGCGATCAGACCGGCATCGGTAAGGGTCGAGTCAACGCCGCTATCATCCGCTGGGCGATCAAGAACGATCGCGTCCCGGTATTCGTCACCGAGAAGCCAAATCTCTATAAGGACATGTTCCGCGACCTGATGGATATCGGGATCACGGACAATTTCCTGACCGACAAGCCGCGCGTTCTCGCGACCAATGCCGCGCTCAACCTGCCGCTCGAAGAAGGCAACGGCGCCACGATCAAGACGGAGGACGCCAAGAAGCACAACGTGCACATGCTGTCGCTGCTCGATGGTGACGCCTTCGGCAAGAAGTACGATATGGTGTTCACCACCTATAACCAGATGCAGACGCAAAAGGGCGAGGATACCGCCCGGCGTCAGTTCCTGAGCCGGCTGGCCGACCGCAAGAACGGCATCGTCATGATTATAGACGAGGCCCACAACGCCGGCGGTCAAAAGGTGGCCGGTCGCGGGAAGGAGGTTGGGGAGCCACAGGGCCGCGCGCAGTTCTCGCGCGACATGATCCAGAAGGCCAATGGTGTCTTCTATTCGTCCGCGACCTATGCCAAGCGCCCGGACGTGATGGACCTGTACGCCGCGACCGACATGTCGATGGCGGTGGATAATATCTCGGACCTTGCCGAGGCGATCCAGCGCGGCGGCATCCCGATGCAGCAGGCGGTTGCCTCGATGCTGGCGAAGGCCGGTCAGTATGTGCGGCGTGAGCGTTCGTTCGCTGGTATCAACTACAACACCCCGTCGATCTCGGTTAACCGGGAGAACTACAACAAAATCTCCAGCGCCCTGGCATCGATCCAAGACTTGAGCAAATACACGGCGGCGTCTTCCGTGAAGATGACGCAGGAACTGCGCGCCGAAGGTGGCGCCATGGGGCACGATGCTTCCACCGGTGAAGCCGGAGCATCCTCGACCAATTTCACCGCAGTCATGCACAACGTCATCAACCAGATGCTGTTGGCAATGAAGGCCGGGCAAGCGGCAACCCGCGCGATCGAGGCGATCAAGCGCGGTGAAAAGCCGGTGTTGACCGTGGCGAACACCATGGAGGCATTCCTTAACGACTACGCCGACAATCTCGGTATCTCGCCGGGCGACGAAATGCCGGGCGATTTCAGCCACGTCCTGATGAAGTATCTCGACCGTACGCGGACGGTGCTCATCAAGAAGGCGCACCGCGAGAAGGGCGAGAAGCCGATCCGGCATTACCTGTCGGATTCCGAACTCGGCCAGCATGGCGTCATGGTCTACAACACCGCCAAGCAACTCATCAAAGACACCGACCTGTCCGATCTGCCGATCTCGCCGATCGACTACATGAAGAGAATGCTGAAAAAGGCTGGTTATGACACCGGCGAGGTGACTGGACGAACGCTTGCGGTCGATTATACTGGCAAGATTCCAGTCCTCACGTCGCGGCCGGGCTCTGAAAAGACCCCGCGAGGGCGAACCAAGACGATCGAGCAGTTCAACACGCGACCGACCAAGGGAGGCGTCCATGCTCTAATCATCAATCAGGCGGGCTCGACCGGTCTCTCCGCTCACGCCTCGGAGCATTTCAACGACCAGTCGAAACGCCGGATGCTGATCGTACAGCCCGAGGCGAACATCGACACCCACATGCAACTGCTCGGCCGCG
>NZ_JANXNX010000040.1 GCF_025353885.1 Sphingomonas sp.
GTCGAGGGGTTCGTCTCCGGCGACGAGCATGGCGTCCTCGGTGTCCAGCAAAATGAGCGCTTCGGCAAAGACCGGCAGGAAATCGGGCCGCGCGACGCCGATAAGCTGGCGGGGAACGCCCGCGGGATTGGCGGCGGGGCCGGTCAGGTTGAACACGGTGCGCCGCCCGATGGCCTTGCGGATCGGGGCAAGCCTTGCCAGCGCGGGGTGATGTTTCTGGGCGAACAGGAAGCAGAGCCCTAGGTCGGCGAGCGTGGCTTCGGCGGTTTGCGACGCGCGGTCGAGGTCGAGGCCGAGGGCTTCGAGCGTGTCGGCCGCTCCGGCCCTGGACGATGCGGCACGGTTGCCGTGTTTGGCGACCGGGACACCGCAGGCGGCGACGAGGATGGCGACGGCGGTGGAGACATTCAGGCTGTGGCTCCCGTCGCCGCCCGTGCCACAAACGTCGATCGCTCCGACGGGCGCTTCGACGGGGATCATCCGGGCGCGCATGGCAGCGGCGGCAGCGGCAATTTCAATGGCAGTTTCGTCGCGATCGGCCATGACCGACAGAAACCGCGCGGTTTCGGTGTCGTCGGCGGTGCCATCGAGGATCGCGTCGAAGGCAGCGCGGGCTTCGTCGGCGGCCAGCGGGACCGACGTATCGGGCAGCCTCATAGTAGAGCCTTCAGGCGGGGTCCGGGCTTTACGGTCATTCCAGCCAGCGTCATGAAATTGGCGAGCAGGCGGTGGCCGTGTTCGGTGGCGATGCTTTCGGGGTGGAACTGGACGCCGTGGATGGGGAGCGTTGTATGGCGCAGGCCCATCACGCTGCCGTCGGGGGCAACGGCGTTGGCGACCAGGCTGGGGGGCACGTCCTGGACGATCAGCGAGTGGTAGCGGGTAGCGATGAAGGGCGTCGGCAGGCCTGCAAAGACGCCGGTCCCGTCATGGCCGATGTCGGAAGTCTTGCCGTGCATCAGGCCGCCGCGCACGACGTTGCCGCCGAAATGGTGGCCGATCGCCTGGTGGCCGAGGCAGACGCCGAGCAAGGGCCGACCAGCCAGGGCAGCGGCGGCGACCAGGTCGAGCGAAATGCCAGCCTCTCTGGGAGTGCAGGGGCCGGGCGAAATCAGAAAGGCTTCGGCACCGCTCGACATCGCTTGCCGGACCGAAATTTGATCGTTGCGAACGACTTCGACCTCGGCACCCAGTTCCATCAGATAGTGAACGAGATTCCAGGTAAAGCTGTCGTAATTGTCGATGACAAGGATCATCGGGTGGCCTTAGGCTGCGTCATTGACCGAAACCAGCCTCGTTAGAGCGGGTGACGGCCTCGCGGGCGGCGGCAAACAGGGCGCCCGCCTTCGCCTCGCACTCGCGCTGTTCGGACGCGGGGTCGCTGTCGGCAACAATGCCGGCCCCAGCCTGGACGTGCATGACGCCGTCCTTCACGACGGCGGTACGCAGGACGATGCAACTGTCCATCGATCCGTCGGGGCTGAAATAACCAACGCCGCCCGCATAGGCACCGCGCGTTTCGAGTTCGAGTTCGGCGATGACCTGGCACGCGCGGACCTTCGGCGCGCCGCTGACGGTGCCTGCGGGGAAACCCGCGAACAGGGCATCGAGCGCGTCCTTGCCCGGCGCAAGCTGGCCGATGACGTTGGATACGATGTGCATGACGTGGCTGTAATATTCCACCGTATAGCTGTCGGTGACGGTTACGCTGCCCGAGGTCGCGACACGGCCGACGTCGTTGCGACCGAGGTCGAGGAGCATCAGATGTTCGGCGCGCTCCTTTGGGTCGGCCAACAGCGACGCGCGGTTTTCGGTATCCTCGGCGGCGGTCTTACCGCGTGGGCGGGTTCCCGCGATGGGCCGAATCGTGACTTCATCATCGCGCACGCGGACCAGGATCTCGGGGCTGGACCCCGTCAGTGCAAAGCCGGGGAGATCGAGATGATAAAGGAACGGCGACGGGTTGATCCGCCGCAGCGCGCGATAGAGGTCGAATGCAGGCAAAGCGAAGGGCAGGGTGAAACGCTGCGCCAGCACGACCTGGAAAATGTCCCCCGCCGCGATGTAGCGTTGCGCGCGCGCCACCATCTCGCCGTAGCGCCCCTGCGGCAGCACGGGGGTCGGGTCGGGCAATTCCGTAACGTCGGCAGGGGCGACTTGCGCCAACGGTCGGGCAAGACGCGCTGAAGCGGCGTGGATGCGGTCGAGCGCGGCGGCGACCAGCTTGGCAGGATCGCCACCGGGCCAGACCGGCGCCACCAGATAAAGACGGTCGGCAAGACGATCGAAGACGAGGATCAGCGTCGGTCGCACGAACATCATGTCGGGTAGGTCAAGTGGATTGGCGGGCGGGCGCGGCAAATCTTCGACCAGCCCAACGGTCTCATAGCCGAAATAGCCGACCAGACAGGCAAGGACGCCGGGTAATCCTGCTGGAACATCGATACGGCATGATGCGACGAGCGAGCGCAGCGCCGCCAGCGTCTTTTCGCCGACGCGCGTAAAAGCATCGCGGTCGGTCAGCCAGCGGTCGTTGATTTCCGCTGTATTACCATGTGCCCGGAACACCAGGTCGGGCGCGAGACCGATCAGGCTGTAGCGACCCCGAACGGCACCGCCTTCAACCGATTCGAGCAGGAAATCGCCACGCCCCGGTTCAATCAGCTTCAGTGCCGCCGACACCGGCGTTTCGGTATCGGCAATCGCGCTGCGCCAGACCAGCGCCGGACGCCCCGCAGCCAGCGTCGCAGTCGCCGCGTCATCATCGCCGGGCGTCATGCGGTGGCGCTCACTGGCCCGCCGAGCCACCGACCAGCGAACGCTTCAGCGCCTCAATCGCGGCGGTATCGCGCGATGCCTTGGCCTGCGCTTTCAACGCCGACACGAACTGAGCGGCATATTCGTCACCGATAACCCGCGAAAGCTGTTGTTGAGTCGCCTGGATCAAACCTGGCTCGACCGCGGTGTCGCCCCGGTCGATTTTGTCGAGATAAACGATATACCAACCCTGCTGATCGGCGATGCCGAGCACCTTTGCGCGTTTTTCGGGCATGGCGAACAGCAGCGCGACGGGCGGCGGCACCTTGTCACCCGCACGCGCGATGTCGATGCGCTTGCCACCGGCGGGACGTGGCGCCGGCAGCTTAACCCCGGCCCCGGCAATCGCCTGCGCCATTGGCATGCCGCGATTGACGTTGGCGGCTATGGCATCGGCAATTTTCTTTGCGGCGCGCGAGGCCGCATCGCGCGTGGCCTGTTCGACAACCACCGCCCGGGCCTGCGCCAAGGGTCGGGGCGCGGACGGAACCACCTTGTCGAGATGCCAAAGTGCAAAGCCCCTGCCGGTACCAAGCGTCGCGACAGCCGCGTTGTCATCGGGTTCAGCCAGAAATGCATCGCGCAACACGATCGTCAGGTCCGGCCCGACCTGCAGCACAGGCTGGTCGGGATCCAGTCCGCCCGACGTCAGCGGCGGCGTGGTCTGGGCGGTCAATCCATATTTTTTGGCCACTTCGTCGAAGGTTGCGCCGCCGTCGACCTCGTCGCCCAGCTTTGCCACGAATGCCGCCGCGGCCTGGTCGGCCTTCTGTTTGGCCAGTTCGGCGACGATGACGGGCCGGACTTCTGTTAGCGTCTTGGCAGCGGTTGAATTCACGGCATCGACATGGACCAGATGAAAGCCGAGGCCCGACTGGACAACAGCGGCAAAACCATTCTTCGGCGCGGCAAATGCGGCCTGCGCGACGGCGGGGCTCGTCAGCTTTGCAAAAGAGGCTTGGTCGCCCGGCGGAACAATCAGGGGCGCGCGACCCGCAGCCTTGGCAACGTCGGTCAGCGAGGTGCCTCCCCTGACCTGCGCCAAGAGCTGTTCGGCTTGTGCTTTGGTCTGGACGATGACCTGCGTGAAGCCGCGCTTTTCACTGGCGGCATATTTGGCCGCGCCCGCCTTGTAGGCATTCGCGATTTCCGCGTCGGTAGGGGCGTTCTTGCCCGCGAATCGGCTTCGGTCGAACAGGGCGTAGCGGACCACGCGGCGTTCGGGCAGCGTGTAGCGCGCGATGTTGCGACTGTAGAATGTCGCGATCTGCGCGTCGGTCAGTGGCGGCAGATTGGCAAAGGCGGCACTGGGCACCGCGCCGACCAGTCCCGTCCGGTTTTCAAGCAGCAACGCCGCATAGGGACGAACCAGCGTCGCGGGCATTTGTGCACCCCCGACGACCGGGGTTAACAACCCCTTGGTCAGCACTTCCCGCGCAAAATCGGCGCGCAATTCGTTTTCCGGGATTTTACGACGGGCAAGCGTCGACAGGTAGATATTGCGATCGAACTTTCCAGTCGGCCCGTTGAACGCGGGGATGCTTGCAATCTGGCCGTCGACCAGTCGCTTGCTGGCGTTCATGCCTTGCGAAACGGCAAATTCCTCCAGTGTCCGGCCATTCTGGATCTGGTCGATGGTATCCTCGACACCCCCATCAGCGACAAATGCCGCCATCGTCAGGCCGGGCGATTGCTGGCGCGCGGCCTCCAGCTGCGTCTGGACGCGTTGCCGCACCTCCGCCTCGGTGATCTTCGTACCGTCGACCGACGCCAGCGATCCACCGCCGGCCCCGGCCAGACCCATGCCGCCCTTGCCCTCGTAAAGGGTGACGACAAATGCGATCAGGATGATTGCAAATACTCCGATGCCCAGCGGCGAAGCTGCGAAACGGCGAAAGAAAGACATCATGAAGCGGAAATCCGGCCTTGAGCAATGATGGAAGCCCCCATAGGACGCGGGCATGAAACTACGCAAGCTGATCGCTGGAAACTGGAAGATGCACGGCAGCCTTGCCGCCCTTGCCGAAATCGCAACAATTGCCGAAAACCTGCCCGGCAACGTCGATGTCGCGCTTTGTCCGCCCTTTACGCTGATCGCGGCGGCAGCCCGACTGGGCGTCACGATCGGCGCGCAGGATTGTCATTCGGAAACCGCCGGGGCGCACACCGGCTGCGTGTCGGCGGCGATGTTGAAGGAAGCGGGCGCGACAATATGCATCGTCGGCCATAGCGAACGGCGCGCCGACAATTTCGAGACCGACGCCATGGTCAGGGCAAAGGCGCAAGCGGCCCAGGCGGGCGGATTGATCACCATCGTCTGCGTCGGCGAAACATTGGCGCAGCGTGATGCCGGAGAGGCGATTGCGGTCGTCGAACGACAGCTTGCGGGGTCGCTGCCTGATGCGCGCGAAGGACTGGTTGTCGCCTATGAACCGGTCTGGGCAATCGGGACGGGGCGGACGCCGACGGTAGACGACGTGGCCGCGATGCACGCCGCCATCCGTGCCGTCGTCGGGCCGGTCGTGCGCATCCTTTATGGCGGGTCGGTCAAGGCCGCGAACGCCGATGCATTGATGAGTGTGACCAATGTCGACGGCGCGTTGGTCGGCGGGGCAAGCCTGACCGCGGCCGATTTCCTGCCAATCGTTGCAGCAGCGGCCATGGTTGCCCGCAGCGGCACGACGGGCTAGAGGCTCGCGCTTTCCCGCGCTCGATCCCCGCGCTCGACATAGAGAATTTGCACCGATGCTGACCTTTCTGCTCGTCATTCATGCCATCATTACGGCGACGCTGGTCGGGGTCATCCTGATGCAGCGTTCGGAAGGTGGCGGCCTGGGCATGGGTGGCAGTCCCAGTGGCCTGATGTCGGCACGCGGTGCCGCCGATTTCCTCACGCGGGCGACGACCGTCCTGGCAAGCCTGTTCATCCTCCTGTCGATCGCCAGCGCGGTCGTCGCGTCGCGCAGTGCGTCTTCGCGGACAATCGATACATCGCTGGCGCGCACACCCGCGCCCGCTGCCCCGGCCCCTGCGGTTCCCCTGAACGGCGATCCGCTGGCAGCCGCCGCTGCTGCTGGCAACAATGCTGTACCGGTCGTATCGGCACCGGTCCCCGTTCCCGGCCCGGTCAGCACCGAGACCGTCCGCGCCGTGGCGCCACGGGCCGACGAACCCAAGAATGTGCGCAAGCCAGCTATTGAGCCAGCGCCGTCGAAGCCTCTCGCTGCCAAGCCGGTTGAGACGCCTGCCAAGCCAGCCGTCATCACCCCGGCGGTTCCGGCTCCGACGCCAGCTCCCGCGACTACGGTGGCGCCCGCACCAAAGCCCGCAGGTAACGGCAACTAACCGTCTGGGTGCAGTTTATCGCAAGGGTAACGTGCGGCCATCGCGAGTCGCCTCCTTGCGCTATGCCTGCGCTCGCGGTTAAGCCCATCTTCCCATGGCACGGTTCATTTTTATCACCGGCGGCGTGGTTTCCTCGCTTGGCAAAGGTCTTATGGCGGCATCGCTGGCGGCGCTTTTGCAGGCGCGTGGCTATACCGTCCGCATTCGCAAGTTCGATCCCTATCTGAACGTTGATCCCGGCACGATGTCGCCGTATCAACATGGCGAGGTCTATGTGACCGACGACGGTGCAGAGACCGATCTGGACCTTGGCCACTATGAACGGTTCACCGGCGTGGCATCGCGGCAGTCGGACAATGTGACGTCGGGCCGGATCTACCAACAGATCATCCAGCGCGAGCGGCGTGGTGATTATCTGGGCGCGACGGTGCAGGTCATCCCGCATGTGACCGATGCGCTGAAAATCTTTGCGATGAACCAGACCGATGATGTCGATTTCGTGCTGTGCGAGATCGGCGGGACCGTTGGCGACATTGAATCGCTGCCCTTCATCGAGGCGATTCGCCAGCTTCGCAACGACCTGGGTCGCGGCAATTCAGTGTCGATCCACGTGACTCTCGTGCCCTTCATCGCAGCGGCCGGTGAACTGAAGACCAAGCCCACCCAACATTCGGTCCGCGAACTGACGGCGCTGGGCGTTCAGCCCGATGTGCTCGTTTGCCGGTGCGAGCAGTTTTTACCGGTCAGCGATCGCGCCAAGATCGCCTTGTTCTGCAACGTCCGGCAAGAGGCGGTTATTCCTGCGCTCGACGCTGTCAGTATTTACAACGTCCCGTTGCAATATCATGCCGAGGGGCTCGACGACGAAGTCCTGCGCGCCTTTGGCATCGAACCCGAGGGCGACCCCGAACTGTCGCGCTGGACCGACATTGCCGAGCGCCTTGCCAATCCGGAGGGCGAGGTGACTATCGGCGTCGTGGGCAAATACGTTGGCCTGCCTGACGCCTACAAGTCGCTACACGAGGCGCTTGTGCACGGCGGGATTGCCAACCGGGTGAAGGTGCGGGTCAAGTGGCTCGATGCCGAGATGTTTGAGGATGGTCGCGACATTGCCGCCGAACTGGAACCGATGGATGCCATATTGGTCCCCGGCGGCTTTGGCGAGCGCGGCAGCGAGGGCAAGATTGCGAGCGTCCGCTTTGCCCGCGAACGCAATGTGCCGTTCTTCGGAATTTGCCTGGGTATGCAGATGGCGTGCATCGAAGGCGCGCGGAACACCGCTGGTATCGCCGCTGCTTCGACCACCGAATTCGGGCCGACGCCGGAACCGGTGGTGGGACTGATCACCGAATGGATGGGTGCCGAGGGTCTCCAGAAGCGGGCAGCCGATGGCGACATGGGCGGCACGATGCGGCTGGGTGCCTATGATGCGACGCTGGCAGGGAACAGTCATGTCGCGGCGATCTATGGCAACGCAGCAATCTCCGAACGGCACCGGCATCGCTACGAGGTCAATGTCCACTATCGCGATATGCTGGAGGCGGGCGGTTTGCGTTTTTCGGGAATGTCGCCCGATGGCACATTACCCGAGATCGTCGAACGTCCCGATCATCCCTGGTTCGTCGGCGTTCAGTTCCATCCGGAACTGAAATCCAAGCCTTTCGACCCGCACCCCCTGTTTGCGAGTTTCATCGAGGCCGCGGTCAAGCAGAGCCGTCTGGTCTAAAAAGCTAAGCTTTCGACGGCGCATTCTTTTCTGGGCTTTCAATTCATACCATTTTGGTGGACTAGGATCGCGACCAGGGAGCCTTACATGAAAAAGAACGCGATCTATCTCAGCATATTGCTGTCGACTGCATCTCCGATCGTGGCGCATTCACAGGTGGCGGCGCCCGATCCCACTTCTCCCCAATCGGCCGAGACGGCCATCGACAGCGATCCGGGGGCGATTGTCGTCACCGCCCGCCGTCGTGAGGAGCGAGCCCAGGACGTGCCGATCGCGTTGTCGGTCCTGAGCGGCGTTTCGCTGGCGCAGCAGGCGACATTCTCGCTGGCGCAGATCACGCAGCTTGCGCCGACGTTGCAATTTACATCGTCGAACCCGCGCAATACTTCGCTCAACATTCGTGGGCTTGGCGTGTCCTATGGCCTAGCCAACGACGGTCTGGAGCAGGGCGTCGGCTTCTATGTCGACGGGGTCTATAACAGCCGCCCCGCTGCTGCCGCCTTCGACTTGCTTGACGTCGAGCGCGTCGAAATCCTGCGTGGGCCGCAGGGCACATTGTTCGGCAAGAATACCACAGCGGGCGCCATCAACATCTCGACGCTGACACCCAGCTTCACGCCAGAGGGGCAGTTCGAAGGGTCGGGGGGCACACACAGGTTCGGTCAGCTGAAAGCCTCGATCTCGGGGCCACTGGTCGGTGACCGCGTCGCTGGCCGCCTGTCAGTGGGTTACACCACGCGCGACGGGTTTGTGCGGTCGACGGCGACCGGCCGCAATGTCAACGACCTCGACAATTTTGTCGCGCGCGGCCAGCTGCTCTGGAATGCCACGCCGACCCTGAACTTCCGGCTGAGCGGCGACATCAATATCCAGAATCCAGACTGCTGCACACAAGTGTTCGTGCGCGCCGGATTGACCGGAAAGACCCCCGACAAGCAATACGCCGCACTCGCCGCGCACTATAATTATGCACCGCCTAGCCTGAATTATCGTGACCGCCTGTCCGACGTGGACGGCCGGTTAAATGCCCGGTCGGAATTGGGTGGCCTGTCGCTGACGGGTAGTCTCGACCTTGGCGCGGCGACCCTGACATCGATCACGGCGTGGCGCTACTGGAACTGGCAGCCCGCCAACGACCGCGATTACACTTCGCTCGACATCATCCGGCAGTCGGCCAATCCGGTGCAGCAAAACCAGTATAGCCAGGAACTGCGCCTGTCCTCCAACGGCAAGAACACGATCGATTATACCGTTGGCTTTTATGCTTATTATCAGAAGCTGAGGGGCCAGAACGTAACCGAATGGGGCGCGCAGGGGGCTTACTGGCTGATCGGGCCAAAGACGACCCGAACCTCGGGCGGGGTCACGACCACTGTTGACGTTCCTGAAAACCTGATTGACGGCTACATCACCACGTCAAAGGCGGTTTCCACCATTCAGAGCTATGCCGGCTTCGCACAGGCGACCTGGAATATCACGCCGAGGCTGCACTTCACGCCGGGCTTGCGCTACACCTATGAAAAGAAGGACGCCGACTATGCAGCGGTCGTCAATGGTGGGCTCGATCCAGCGACAGTGACCCCGGCTTATATGCAACCGCAGATTGACGCCCTGAATGCTGCCAAGCTTTCGATATTCCGTCCGCAGGCTTATTCGGTCGCTTTCAACGCCAGCGCGCTGACGGGAGATGCAAACTTTTCGTGGCAACCTGTTCCCGACGTGCTGATCTACGCGGGCTATGCGCGGGGGTTCAAGTCGGGCGGCATCAACCTTGCGGGTCTGCCATTCAACGCATCGAATAACCCCGCTTTGAACCGGGCGGTGGTAAATCCAGAGCGCAACCAGACCTACGAAGCGGGCCTGAAAACGCAGTGGTTTCACCATCTTCTGACCGCAAACTTCGCCATCTTTCGCACCGACGTGAAGGATTTCCAGGCCAATGTCGTCGATAATGGGCCCGGCGCATTGCGCGGCTATCTCGCCAACGTCGAGCGGGTCCGCAGCCAGGGTGCGGAGTTCGACCTGTCGATCGCGCCGATCAGCGGATTTTCGGGCTATGTTCGCGGTGCCTATACCGACGCGAAATATGTGTCGTTCAAGAATGCGCCGTGCCCGCTGGAGCAGATCACCAATACGACGGTTGTTTGCGACCTGTCGGGACAGCAACTGCCCGGATCGTCGAAATGGGGACTGTCGGCGGGCACTGAATATCGCCGTTCGGTCAGCAACGGCAGCGCTTATGTCGGCGTCGACGCCAATTACCGATCATCCTTTTATGCCGATTCGTCCGATTCGAAATACCTCCGGATCGATGCCTATACGCTGTTCAACGCGCGGATCGGCTTTGCGTCGGAAAATGGGTGGGAGGTTTTCGCGCTGGTCCGCAACGTGTTCGACAAGAATTACCTGCAGCTGCTGACGCCGCAGTCGGGCAATTCCGGACTGATCTCGGGCCTGCCGGGCGATCCCCGCACGTTCCAGGTGACAGCACGCTATCGCTTCGGAAGTTGAGCCAAACGCTTCCCTTCGGCGGGAGCCGGAGGGGAGGACTTACTAACCGGACATGAAAACGCCCGGACCGTTTCCAGCCCGGGCGCCTGCGTGACGATCGCTCGTCAGCCCCCTTTAAAATCCGACCTGCAACGCTGCACATTCCCCTATTGATGTGTGCAGCGGAGACTGGATCTCCCCGAACCGCGGCCGTTGCCATTCGTTTCAGAACTATGTCGTTATGACCGGTATGGACGCATGTCACGAAGCGAACGCCATGCCGCTATCGATTTGGGGCGCCCTGTGTTCATTTCGCAACACGTTGGTCGTGGTTGCGGGATATTGCGCGGAACCCTAAGGCGAGGCCAATATGTTACTTTCCCCTTATGAAATGATGATAACGCGCCGTTACC
This sequence comes from Sphingomonas sp., assembly GCF_025353885.1. Classification (GTDB taxonomy): domain Bacteria; phylum Pseudomonadota; class Alphaproteobacteria; order Sphingomonadales; family Sphingomonadaceae; genus Sphingomonas_O. The sequence continues at coordinate 10,792 of NZ_JANXNX010000040.1, forward strand.
TCCTGCCGGGAAAGGGGGAGGGCTTCATTTTTCTGGTCGCATCGATCAGCCTGGTTGCAGTGATGCTGGGCGTGGCCGCGCTGATTATCGTCATGAGCGTCATGAATGGGTTTCGCGCCGAACTGTTCGACAAGATCGTGGGCTTGAACGGCCACGCCGTCGTTCAGGGTTTCGGGGGCCGGTTGCCCGACTGGCGCGACATTGTGAGGGAGGCCAGAGCCACACCCGGCGTCACTTCTGCGACCCCACTGATCGAACAGCCGCTGATGGCCAGCCACGATGGGCGCGTAGAAGGTATTTTGGTCCGGGGGATGCGCGTTGAGGACATCCGCAACAATGCCGCGCTGAAGACGAAAGTGCTCGGCGGTAGCCTCAATGCGCTGGTGCCCGGCAGCGGCAACGTCGCGATCGGCGCGCGGCTGGCAGAAGCGCTCGGCGCTCAGGTCGGCGGCGAAATCAGCCTGATTTCACCTACCGGGCAGGCCACGCCGTTCGGCACGGTGCCCCGGATTGTTAGCTACAACGTCGCCGCGATCTTCGAGATTGGCGTCTATGATTACGACAAGGCCTTTGTCGTGATGCCAATCGCAGATGCACAGACGCTCCTGCTGCTGGGTGATTCGGTCGGGATGGTGGAACTGGAAACGACGAACGCGGACAAGGTCGGCCAGATCCTGGAACCTTTGGGCGCCAAGGTCGGCGCGCGCGGGGTCGTGACCGACTGGCGCAGCATGAATTCGGCGTTGTTCGAGGCACTGACGGTCGAACGCGTCGCCATGTTCGTCGTCCTGTCGATCATCATTCTCGTCGCGGTGTTCAACATCCTGTCGTCACTGATCATGCTGGTCCGCGCCAAGACCCGTGACATTGCGATCCTGCGCACGATGGGCGCCAGTCGCGAATCGCTGATCAGGATTTTCGTTGTCGTCGGCGTGACGATCGGGGCGCTGGGAACGGCGGCGGGATTGGCGCTTGGCTTTTTCTTCCTGTTTTTCCGCCAGCAGGTGATCGAGGGCGTGCAGTTCGTCACCGGTCAGAACCTGTGGGACCCGTCAATCCGCTTCCTTACGGAATTGCCGTCGAAGCCCGATCCGTTCGAGGTGATCGGTATCGCCGTGATGGCACTGATCTTCAGTTTCCTCGCTACTCTCTATCCCGCGTTCAAGGCGGCGAGCACCGACCCCGTGCAGGTGCTCCGCTATGAATGACGTCCTGGCCGTGAGCGGCCTGTCGCGTTCGTTTCGGCAGGGCGAAGTCACCATCGACGTGCTGCGCGGCATCGACATGACCATCGCGCCGGGTGAAATCGTGGCGCTGCTGGGTCCGTCGGGCTCAGGCAAGTCGACCTTGCTGCAGGCGGTCGGTTTGCTGGAGGGCGGGTTCGAAGGCTCGATACGCATCGATGGCGAGGAAGCGGCAAGGCTCGATGCGAAGGGTCGCACCCGGTTACGCCGCGATGCGCTTGGGTTCGTTTACCAATTTCATCATCTGCTTCCCGATTTCAGCGCGAGCGAGAACGTCGTCCTACCGCAGCTGATCTTCGGCACGTCCCGCGCTGCGGCGGAGGAGCGTGCCGAAAGCCTGTTGGGCGCGCTGGGTCTTGGTCACCGTCTGACGCATCGGCCGAGCCAGCTTTCAGGGGGCGAGCAGCAACGCGTGGCCGTCGGTCGGGCATTGGCGAACAAGCCGCGACTGGTGTTGGCCGACGAACCGACGGGCAATCTGGACGAGGCGACCGCCGACCGCGTTCTGGCGGAGTTCTTGCGACTGGTCCGCGAAGAAGGGAGCGCGGCGCTGGTCGCTACGCATAATGAGCGACTGGCCCGCCAGATGGACCGCGTCCTGCGCCTGCACGAGGGTCGGCTGGAAGTGGCCCGTCCGGTCTAGACCTGAAACCGCATGGGCCGAAACCCATGTGGCCCGGCGCGGGCAGCTATTCGGGCAGGAAGTCCGGCACCGACAGATACCGCTCTCCCGTATCATAGTTGAACCCGAGCACCCGCGCACCGGGCGCAAGGTCGGGCAGTTTCTGCGCAATCGCCGCGAGCGTCGCGCCCGAAGATATGCCGACCAGCAGTCCTTCTTCAGACGCGGACCGCCGCGCCATTGTTTTGGCATTGGCGGGATCGACCTGGATCACGCCATCCAGCAACTGGGTATGAAGGTTGGCGGGAACGAAACCGGCCCCGATCCCCTGGATGGGATGCGGCCCCGGCTGCCCGCCCGAAATCACCGGGGACAGGGTCGGTTCGACGGCAAAGACTTTTAGCCCCGGCCACTTCGCCTTCAGAACCTGGGCGACGCCGGTGATATGCCCGCCGGTCCCGACGCCCGTGATGACGGCATCGAGCGGCGTGTCGGCAAAGTCGTCGAGGATCTCGATCGCGGTCGTCCGCGCGTGAATGTCGATATTGGCCGGGTTTTCGAATTGTTGCGGCATCCATGAATTCGGAGTGGATGCGATGATCTCCAGACCACGCTCCATCGCCCCCTTCATGCCCATCTCGCGGGGAGTCAGGTAGAACGTCGCGCCATAGGCAAGCATCAGCCGACGTCGTTCGAGCGACATCGATTCGGGCATCACCAGAATAAGCTTATAGCCCTTCACTGCAGCGACCATCGCCAGGCCAATGCCAGTGTTGCCGCTGGTTGGTTCGACAATCGTGCCGCCGGGCTTCAGCGCGCCGGTACGCTCGGCGTCCTCGACCATTGCCAGCGCAATGCGATCTTTGATCGACCCCCCGGGGTTTGCCCGTTCGGATTTTATCCAGACTTCGCTATCGGGAAAAAGTCGGTTGACGCGGATATGCGCTGTGTTGCCGATGGTTTCTAGAACGGATGATGCTTTCACGCTGGCTTCTCCTGCAGGACGGCATTGGCAAGGGCGGTTTCGGACGGCGGGTCGAACGTGCGGGCGTTCCTGAGCTGTGGAAACAGTCGCACCCACAGCAATGTTACGACGATTGCCGCAATCCCGCCACCGACAACGGCAACGACTGGGCCGATCAACGCGGCAAGAAATCCCGATTCGGCCTCACCAAGTTCATTCGAACCCGAAATGAACAACGTGGAAACGGCACCGACGCGACCGCGCATGGCGTCTGGTGTGTACAATTGCATCAGCGATTGCCGCACGTATACCGACAGCATGTCCGCCGACCCCAGTACCCCCAGCGCTACCAGCGAAAGCGGCATCCAGCGTGAAAGCCCGAACACCACGGTTGCCGCGCCAAACACGACGACCGCGATCAGCATCTTGACGCCCACGTTGTTTTTGAGCGGCCTGAATGCGAAATAAAGCGCGGTCAGCGCTGCACCCAGTGCCGGAGCCGCACGAAGGTGGCCAAGCCCCTCCGGTCCGGCATGAAGTAAGTCGCGCGCATAGACGGGGAGCATGGCAGTCGCCCCCCCCAGCAGGACCGCAAAAAGATCGAGCGAAATAGCGCCCAGAACCAGCTTGTTTCGACGAACATATCGCAGCCCATCCAGCATCTGGATCCAGGGCGGCGATTTCGACATCTCGGGGCGCGGCACCGGGCGGATCATCATCAGGCATAAAAAAGCGACACCGAACAGTCCCGCGCTGGCGATATAGGGGACATCATGCCCGGTCGCGTAAAGATAGCCACCGATGGCTGGGCCAACGACTGATCCCCCCTGCCACGCGATCGACGACAGCGCGATGGCGTTGGGCAGGATCTCCTTTGGTACCAAATTGGGCGCGAGCGCAGACAGGGCGGGGCTGGCAAAGGCACGCGCGACACCCAGCAAGGCAGCGATCGCAAAAAGCCAAGGCAGGCTGATCGTACCACTGGCGGTTAGCCAGGCGAGCGCCACCGCACAGCCGCATTCGAGTGCCAGCGCCGAGCGTGCGACCCAGCGACGGTCTATGCGATCGGCAACCCAACCCACCACCAACGTCAACAGGGCGAGCGGCAGGAATTGGGCTACGCCGATCAGCCCGAGCTGAAACGCCGCTTCCCTGAGCGACATGCCCAAGGTGCCCCGCGCAATGTCGTAAACCTGGTAGCCAATGATTACGACCATCGAGGTCTGGGCGAGCGTAGTCGCGATCCGGGCGATCCAATAGTATCGAAAATCGCGGATGCCGAAGGGAGAAGTGGTGGAGTTCACCACTTCCCTTTGGATCATCAGATGATTGGCTGCAATCCGCCAAGCATTGGATCCAACGCAGCGGCACGGCGAATATCTTGTTCTTCGGAAACTTCGCCTTCTCCGCGCAGGAAATCAACCAGGTCGCGAATGACCTCGTCCTTGTGTGTCGCCAATGTTGCGTGGGGCGCGCCGTCATATTCAACCAGGCGCGCGTGCCGGATCAGGCGAGCCGCCTCGCGCGCGCTGCCGTCAATCGGGACAACCTGGTCACTGGTTCCGTGCAGGATCAGTGTCGGCATCGTAAATGCCGCTGTGTCAGCTCGAAAATCGGTTGCGGCGAACGCGCGCGCGCAAGCAAGTGTCGGTGAAAGTCCCGCCTGCATCGCCCAAGTGAAAAAGGTGTCGAGGACCGCCTGGCTAACTGGTTTGCTGATGAAGCCGGTGCCGGTGAACGTCTTCGCAAAGCTCTGCATGAAATCGCCGCGATCCTTGCGAATACCCGCCAACATGCCGTCGAAGACTGACTGGTCGGTGCCCTTTGGATTGTCATCGGTCTTCAGCATATATGGCACGACCGACGAAATCAGCACGGCGTGCGACACGTTGGCGGACCCATGTTTAGCCAAATATCGCGCGACTTCGCCGCCGCCCATTGAAAACCCAACCAGCGCCGCATTTTTCGATTCGGTTTTTTCCATAACCGTCGCCAAATCGTCGGCCAGTGTGTCATAATCATAACCGCCGACTGGCTGATCCGACCGGCCGAAGCCGCGACGGTCATAAGCAATGGCATGAAAGCCTGCCTCCGCCAGCCCCACCCCAATATCGTCCCAGCTATCCGCATTCAGCGGCCAACCGTGCAGCAGGATAACCGGTGGCCCTGCACCCCATTCCTTGACGTAAAGGCGGGTGTTGTCGCTGGTCGTGACGTAGGGCATCATGGACTCCTGTAAATTCAGGATAGAAACCCACCGGGCCAGCAATGGTTGCCCTCAGGGAATGCTGATAAAACTGTCTAGCACGCGTTTGCGACCGGCCATCTCAAAATCGATTTCCAGCTTGTTGCCTTCGATTTCGGCAATCAGGCCATAACCGAACTTAGTATGGAACACCCGAAGCCCCACAGCCACATCGTCGCGACCCTTGTTGCCCAGACTGATGGCCGAACCCCGCGCCTCGACAATGCGGGCAGGAATGGCGGTGAACCCGCCGGCATTGGCGCGTTGCCAGCCCGGACCCCGACCGGTGCCGCGCGCGACGTTGGCAAAGGGGTCGGCACGGTCAGACCAGTTGGCCTGCCATAGCGAAGCGCCGCCACTCATCGTGGTTTCGGAATCGACGTTTGCCTCGGGAAGTTCTCCGACGAAGCGGCTCGGGATGCTGCTTGTCCACTGGCCATATATGCGGCGGTTGGCGGCGTGCAGAATCGTTGCCGACCGGCGCGCGCGCGTGATGGCGACATAAGCGAGGCGACGTTCCTCCTCGAGGCTGGCGAGGCCGCCTTCGTCGAGTGCGCGTTGCGAGGGGAACACCCCTTCTTCCCAACCAACGAGAAACACCTTTTCGTATTCCAGTCCTTTGGCGGCATGAATGGTCATAATCGTGACCTTCTCGGTGTCGCGCTGGGCGTCATTGTCCATCACCAGCGACACATGTTCCAGGAACGCGCCGAGGTTTTCATATTCCTCCATTGCGCGGACCAGTTCGGCCATGTTCTCCAATCGACCGGCGGCTTCGGCGGAGCGGTCGGCCTGCAACATCGCAGTGTATCCGCTCTCGTCGAAGATCTGGCGAGCGAGGTCGGGGTGCGCCATCGACCCCGACATGTCGCGCCAACGGGCAATGTCGCCGACCAGATTGCCAAGCGCGCGGCGTGCTTGAGGGGTCAGTTCGTCAGTATCGAGGATCATCGCGGCGGCGGCCGATAGCGGCACATTGGCGGCGCGCGCGAGTTGCTGAACCTTTGCCACGGCCTTGTCACCAAGCCCGCGTTTGGGGATATTAACGATCCGTTCGAGCGCGAGATCGTCGCTCGGTTGGTTAACGAGGCGGAGGTACGCGAGCGCGTCGCGGATTTCGGCGCGTTCGTAAAAACGGAACCCGCCGACGATCTTGTACGGCATCCCGATGGCGATGAAGCGGTCCTCGAACTCACGGGTCTGAAACTGCGCGCGCACCAGGATCGCCACGGCGTCGAGCGAGTTGCGGGCACGTTGCCAGCCTTCGATTTCATCGCCGACGCGACGGGCTTCTTCAGGGCCGTCCCACACACCGATGACCTGAACTTTGTCGCCGTCGGCCAATTCGGTAAACAGCGTCTTGCCGAGACGGCCTGAGTTGTTGGCGATGACGCCTGATGCGGCGGCAAGAATGTGCGGAGTTGAGCGGTAATTCTGTTCGAGCCGGATGACCTTGGCGCCGGGAAAATCCTTTTCGAACTTCAGGATATTTTCGACCTGCGCGCCGCGCCATGAATAAATCGACTGGTCGTCGTCACCGACGCAGCAGAGGTTCTTGCGGGTCTGCGCGAGCAGGCGAAGCCACAGATACTGGCTGGAATTAGTGTCCTGATATTCGTCGACCATGATGTAGCGAAAGCGGGTCTGATAGCTTTCGAGTACGTCGCGGTGCTCCTTCAGGATGGTGAGGACATGGAGCAGAAGATCCCCGAAATCGCAGGCGTTCAGCGCGATCAGTCGCGCCTGATATTGCGCGTAAAGCTCACCGCCCCGACCGTTGGCAAAGCGTTCAGATTCGCCTGCGTCGATGTCCTTGGGAACCAGCCCCTTGTTCTTCCACTGGTCGATCAACCCGCCAAGCGCGCGCGCGGTCCAGCGCTTCTCGTCGAGTTCGGCGGCGCGGATGAGCTGTTTCATCACCCGCAACTGGTCGTCGGTATCGAGGATGGTGAAATTCGATTGCAGCCCGACGAGTTCGGCATGACGGCGCAGCATCTTTGCAGCAATCGCGTGGAACGTGCCCAGCCACGGCATTCCCTCCACCGTATCGCCCACCAGACGCCCGACGCGCTCGCGCATTTCGCGCGCCGCCTTGTTGGTGAAGGTGACGCTGAGGATTTCGGAAGGATAGGCCTTGCGGGTATAAAGCAGATGCGCGAGCCGGGCAGTAAGGGCGGCGGTCTTGCCGGTGCCGGCACCCGCCAGCACCAGGACAGGGCCGTCGGTCGTGAGGATGGCTTCGCGTTGCGGGGCATTGAGTCCGCGCAGATAGGGTGGGTCTTGGTCGGTGGGCGCGGGCAGGGACATCTGTGAACAGTTAGGGAACGGCCGGGCCGAGAGCAAGGGCGCGGGCAAGGTGCGTGGGACTTGACCGGCCGGCGCACGGAATGCACGGCAACGATCAAAGGGGTGCTACACGGTGGGATCAGGTTCGGCGAAGCGGGTGCTCGGGGCAAGCCTGGTCGGAACGGCTGTCGAGTTCTACGATTTCTACATCTACGCGACCGCAGCCAGTCTGATCATCGGGCCGCTGTTCTTTCCGTCGACATCCAGTTCGGCGCAGTTGCTGCTGGCCTATGCCAGTTTCGGCGTGGCGTTCGTTGCCCGACCGGTGGGGGCGGTGGTGTTCGGCCATTATGGCGACCGCATCGGCCGTAAGACGACGTTGGTCGCATCGCTGCTCATCATGGGCGGATCGACGATGGCGATTGGCTTGTTACCCGGTTACGCGTTGCTTGGGTGGATCGCGCCATTGATCCTGTGCTTGCTCCGGTTCGGACAAGGGTTCGGGCTGGGTGGTGAATGGGGCGGCGCGGCTTTGCTGGCGGTCGAGAATGCGCCGCCGGGCTGGCGGGCGCGCTACGGGATGGTTCCGCAATTGGGCGCGCCGGTCGGGTTCATCGCGGCGAACGGAATGTTCCTGTTGCTCGGGCTGCTCCTGACGCCCGACCAGTTCCGCTCATGGGGTTGGCGGCTGCCGTTTCTGGCGAGCGCGCTGTTGGTCGCTATCGGCCTGTGGGTTAGGTTGAAGCTGACCGAGACGCCTGAGTTTCGCGAGTCACTGGCGAAAGCAGCCCCTCCAAAAGTGCCGATTGCCGAGGCTTTCCGGTCGCATTGGCAAGCGATCCTCGGCGGGACGTTCGGTGTGGTGGCCTGTTTCGCGATCTTCTACATCGCGACGGCCTTTGCGCTTGGGTACGGGACGACGACCCTTGGTTATTCGCGCAGTCAGTTCCTGCAGATGCAGTTGGGCGCGATCCTGTTCATGGCGACCGGAATTTTGCTCAGCGGATGGCTGGCGGATCGGTTCACGCCGACCAAGGTGCTGACCGGCGGGTGTATCGCGACGATCGCGACGGGGTTGCTGTTGCCGGTGATGCTGGGCAGCGGGTCGAGTGGTCTGGTGTTCGGATTTCTAGCGCTGGCGTTGCTGGTAATGGGGTTCGTCTATGGGCCGCTGGGGGCGTGGTTGCCCGCTCTGTTCCCTGCGCGGGTGCGATACACGGGGGTGTCGATCGGGTTCAATGTCGGCGGGATGATCGGTGGCGGGTTAACGCCGTTCGTGGCGCAGACGCTGGCGGAGAACAGTGGGCTTGGCGCGGTTGGGCTTTATCTGGCGGGGGCAGGGGTGGCGAGTTTGGTGGCGCTGGTTCTGTTAAAAACTAGCAAGCGCCCGGCTGAAAACAACAAATAAAAGAACGCCGACGTTGGGATAAAAGGTGAGCGCAAAGCCAAATGCCCGCCGTGCCGCTCCGTGCCTGTAGCCAATCCAGAAAAGCAGTCGACCAAGCGAAAACAGGCCGGCCAGCGCGCCTGCCGCCGTTGGGGTGAGTGTATGGACTTCGGCTGCCAGTGCAAAGTGCACACTTATGGCCAGCACCGTTTGTTCAAGCGTATTCTGGAGGATCGCACCCGCATCCCGGACTGACTGGCTCCCCGTCGATCGGCTACTGCCTGCAATATCGTCGGACGAAAAAAACCGCAGACGTGCAACATTGGCGATGGCGGCAGTTAGCCAGATGATGACGAACAAATCGGCTCGTGCGACAATTTTCATTCGTTCGGCAAAGGTTTGCCCGATCCCCGGTGGCATCTGCAAAAAAACCCAAGCGAGCACCACGAGGGTCAAGAGCACCGCAAGCGCCATGCCGAAAGCAACGCGCCGCTGTTCAAGACGGAAATTGCTATCAACCAGCGTGACTTCCTTTCCCCGGCAATTTGAAACTGCGCGTCCCTTTCCGGATACCAACATGCTCCCTAGCATCAACCGGATTACGTCGCCCGCAATAGGGTAATCTTCGCCTTCCCGTGCACCCGCTCGACTTCGATGTCATATCCCTCGACCGTTACGCTTTCCTTTTTCATAGTCTCCACACTCGCCAACGCGCCGGGTGCGATCCAGCCTAGTCGCAGCAGGCGTTCGAGGGCGACGATGCCTGCACCACTTTCATAAGGGGGGTCGAGCAGGATCAGATCAAATGGGGCGGGGGATGGGCCGAGCGCCATGACCGACTGGGCGCGGATCTCTGTCGTTGGGCGCGGAGGCGAGGTTGGTTCAAGGGGGGTATCGCCAATTGCTTCGACATTTTGCGGCAAAACCCGCAGTGGTGCCCGGACAAATCCTTTCGCCTTGGGCTCGTCTCCCAATATCCGGGCGATGTTGGTTTTGAGGGCCGTAATCGCGTCGCCGTCCTGTTCGACGAAGGTGCAGCTCGCCGCACCGCGGGACAGGGCTTCGAGGCCGAGTGCTCCGGAGCCTGCAAACAGGTCTAGTACGCGCAGGCCCTCGAAGCTGCCGAGGCGGCTGACTAGCATCGAGAACAACGCTTCTCGGGTGCGGTCGGCGGTGGGGCGGGTGGTGTCACCCTTTGGCGCGATAAGGGGACGCCCGCGATAAATGCCGGAGATGATACGCATTACTTGGACTTTCCGCCGCGCGGCGGTCCGCCGGTAATGTTGCGCGTGGGGCCGGGGCGCGGTTTGCGCGGGCTGGATGAGGGCCGCGCGCCAGCGGGTTTTGCGCTCGGTTTGCCTGACGGCGAGAAGCGGGTGGTTGGCACGGCGGGGGCGGCTCCGGCGACGGTCGGGGCGTTGCGCCAGTGCTTTTTGACGGCGGGTTTAGACGCGGCGTCGCGTTCGCGGAGGGCGGCTTTTACGGCGGCTTCGCGTTCGACTTTGGGTCCAAAGTTGCTGGACCGCGCGCGACGCCTGTCTCCTGGTTCCTCGACCGGCTTTTGCGTAAAAATGCGCGGTGCCACTTTGCGGACGACCGGAGCCGCGCGAGGTGCAGCGGCAACCGGGCGCGGGTCGGGTGCCGGCCGCGCGCGGGGCGCTTCCCCCCTCCGACCCCGGCCACCGACGGCCAGCGTGGCATCGTCATTGATGCCGACCATCTTCATGCCCTTCATATTCTTCATGAAATCCACGACGATGTTCTGTTTGATCTCATCGACGGCCCCGACGGGCATGTCGTGGAGCGGAAACGGGCCGTAGGCGGTGCGGATCAGGCGGCTGACCTGGAGTCCCAGATGTTCGAGGACGCGGCGTACTTCGCGGTTCTTACCCTCTGCCAGCTTCATTTCGATCCAGAAGTTGGTGCCGGTGCGACGCTCCATATTGGCGTCGATGCTGCCGTAGCGGACGCCTTCGATCTCGATGCCTTCGATAAGGTCCTCAAGCTGCGCCTGTGAGACATGGCCATAGCAGCGCGCGCGATAGGTGCGGGGGATGCCCGAAGATGGCAGTTCAAGCTGGCGCTTCAGCTCGCCGTCGTTGGTCAACAGCAACAGCCCTTCGGTATTCAGATCGAGGCGACCGACTGGGACCACGCGCGGCAGTTCGCCGGGAAGCTTGTCGTAGATCGTCGGCCGACCCTTGGGATCACGCTCTGCAACCAGCAGGCCGGTGGGCTTATGATAGCGGAACAAGCGCGCCGTTTCCGGCGGAGCAACAGGATTGCCGTCAACGGTGACGCCCTTCAGCGAGGTCAGGATCGTCGCGGGGGTTTCAAGCGGCACGCCGTCTAGCGCGATGCGGCGTTCCTCGATCATGCGCTCGATCTCGCGACGCGACGCGACGCCGGCACGGGCGAGCAACTTGGCGATGCGATCGCCGGTCTTGTTGCCGTGTTTGTCGACGGGAGATTTTTCTGGTGGTTTCATAGGTGTGCCTTAGCGGTTCGGCATAAATTGTCGAAGCCCTGTCTCTGAGATGCACTGGCTTGCCAAGTGACGGCGCGCTCACCAAGACAGGACATAAGCAGGCGCGTTGGGGATGAGCGTGGATCAGGACAACAAGATGGGCACGATGCGGGGTGGCAGGCGGAGCGGCCTGATCGCGGCGATACGGCCCTATATCGAGCCTGCGCCCCTGGCCGCGTTTTTTCTAGGGATATCGTCCGGCTTTCCGTTCGCAATGATCGGTGCGACCCTGACCACGCGACTGGCGCAGGACGGGATCGACAAGAAGAGCGTCACCGCGTTCAGCCTCGCGTTTCTGGTATATAACCTAAAATGGTTGTGGGCGTGGATCGTCGACGGGGTGCGCCTGCCGCTCATCGGAAGGCTGGGGCAGCGGGTATCATGGCTGATCGTGGCCGGGCTGCTGGTGATCGCGGCGGTCATCAATCTGGCGCTGGTCGATCCACGGGCCAGCCTGCTGACGACGGCCTATGCTGCGGTTCTGGTCGGGCTCGCCGGGGCAACCTTTGATATTGTCATCGACGCCTATCGCATCGAATTGCTCGAGCCGCGCCAACTGGGCGCCGGATCCGGGATGTCGCAATACGGTTGGCGGATCGGATCGGCGGGGGCGGGGGCGCTTGCTCTGGTCGTGGCGGGATTTGCCGGGTGGCAGGCGGCCTATCTGGCCTGCGCAGCGTTGGCTTTGCCCGCGATGATAACGGGGTTGGTCATGCGAGAACCGGCGCGGCGTGTGGTCGTGATCGGCAAGAAGTCACTGAACGATGTGTGGCAATCGATCGTCGGGCCGTTCGGCGAGTTCATGGCACGACGGGGTGCCGCGTTGGTGCTGCTGTTCATTCTTGTCCACAAAATCGGCGACACGCTGGCCAATTTGACGTTTCGGCTGTTGTTCGACGACATGGGCTACACCAATACCGAAATTGCCATTTATGATGTCGGGGTCGGTTTCTGGGCGTTTCTTGTCGGCATTTTCGTCGGCGGGGTGATGTTCACACGCCTGGGACTGAAGCGATCCGTGCTGATCGCGCTTGTCCTGATGGCTGTCTCCAACCTCAGTTTTGCCGCCTTGGCCGCCGCGGGGCACAGCAGCGCGGGGATGGCCGGAGCGATCGGATTCGAAAACTTCGCGAGCGGGATCGGCGGGGTGGTAATCGTCGCCTATTTCTCGGCTCTCTGCGACTTGCGCTTTACCGCGGCGCAGTATGCGCTGATCTCCGCCGCAGCGAGCATCGTCGGTCGGTTTGTCACCGGCACGACGGCAGGCGCCATGATCGAATCGCTGGGGTATGTGAATTTCTATCTGCTCACCACTTTGGCGGCGATCCCGGGTATCATTGTTTATTGGTTGCTGCTGAAAAGCGGGCTGGTTGACGAAGCGATGGGGAGCGCGGCCGAGGTCACAGACTGATAGGGGGACCCTCAAGTCTCAATCGGGTAGTTGACGATTTAGCCTCAGCGCTTCACCGGCCAGATAGAGCGAGCCGATGATCAGGACATCGGACCTCGATGTGAATGCGGCCAAAGCGGCCTCAAGGTCAGGCGCAACCCTTCCTTTCCACCGCGACGCCAGCGCTTCCACATCGGCGCTGGCGTGATGGGGCACTTCGATGAATGTCAGGCTGAGCGCGCCGGGGGCAAGCGTGGCGACAATGTTGTCGGCTTCTTTGTTGGCCAATATGCCGACGATCAGGTGTCGCGGAGTCGTGGACAATGCGGCGGCAAGAGCTTGGGCAGCAGCAGGGTTGTGGGCGCCATCAACGACCAGCGTGCTGCCTGGCATAAGTAAATCTGTCAGGGGTCCAGGCGACAAGCATTGCAGGCGTGCGGGCCACCGGGTGCTGGCGACCCCGGCGTAGATCGCTTCATCAGACACGAACCTGGTTACCCTCAGCATGGCGGCTGCCAGGCTGGCGTTGCGAAGCTGATGCGCACCGGCCAGGCTGGGTTGCAGCATCTGATCGACCTGCCAGTCGCGACCTTCGCTCAGCATCGGCGCACCTTGTCGCGCGGCGACCTTGGCAATTTCGTCCATGGCTTCAGATGCTTGTCCCAGCACGACGAGGGGCACGCCACGCTTGGCGATCCCCGCTTTCTCGGTCGCCATGTGCGCCAGCGTCTCGCCAAGAAACGCCTGGTGATCGACACCAAGCTGAGCAACCCCGCAGACGATCGGACGAGCGATGACGTTCGTCGCATCGAGCCGTCCACCGAGGCCGACTTCGACCACACAGGCGTCGGCCGACGTCCTGCTGAACGCCAGGAAGGCCGCAGCGGTGGTTGCTTCAAAGAAACTGGGGCCGATGTCGTGCGCTTCGGCGACGTCGAGGACTTCGCGCAATAACGGGGCCAGCGCCTCATCTTCGATCAGTTTGCCCGCGATCCGAATACGCTCGTTAAACCGCACCAGATGAGGGCTGGTATAGACGTGCGCGGTCATGCCCGCCGCCTCGACACAGGCCCTCAGGAACGCGCAGGTCGACCCCTTGCCGTTGGTGCCGGCCACGTGGAAAACCGGTGGCAGGCGATCTTGCGGATTGCCAAGGTGGTCGAGCAGTTCGGTGGTCCGCTCCAGCCCCAATATGTCCCGACCCGGCGACAGTTGCGCGAACCGATCGAGCTGCGCCTGCACCGCGGCATCGTCGGACCGCGCATGGTCGGCCATCAGGCCGCCGCCTTGTCCACCACCAGATAGCCGATGATCCGCGCCAGGGTCTCGCGCAGGTCATGGCGCTTGACCACCATGTCGAGCATGCCGTGATCGAGCAGATATTCGGCGCGCTGGAACCCCTCCGGCAATTTCTCGCGAATTGTCGATTCGATGACCCGCTGGCCCGCGAAACCGATGAGCGCCCCCGGTTCGGCGATCTGGACGTCGCCCAGCATTGCATAGCTGGCTGTCACACCCCCGGTCGTCGGGTCGGTCATCACGACGATATAGGGCAGCCCGGCCTCGCGCAATTCAGCGATGGCCACGGTGGTGCGCGGCATCTGCATCAGCGACAGGATACCCTCCTGCATCCGCGCGCCACCTGCTGCGGTGAAAATGATATAGGGCGCGCGCATTGCGATGGCGACGCGGATGCCCGCCAGAAAAGCCGCACCGACGGCGACGCCCATGGACCCGCCCATAAAGGCGAAATCCTGAACACCGACGACCGCAGGGTGGCCGTCTATCGTGCCGCTTGCCGTGATCAGCGCGTCGGTTTCGTTGGTCGCAAGGCGCGCTGCACGCAAGCGGTCGGGATATTTCTTTGAATCACGGAATTTCAGCGGGTCGTCGGTGGTTTTTGGCGTTTCCAATTCGTCGTACCCGTCATCGAAAATATGCGCGAAGCGGGCGTCAGGACCAATGCGGCCGTGGTGGCCGCACTGCGGACAGACCGACAAGTTTTCCTCATATTCACGGCTGAATACCATCTGGCCACAGCCCGAACATTTGATCCACAAATTGTCCGCGGTTTCGCGCTTGGCGATGAATGGAATGCGTTTGCGGACGTCGTCGATCCAGCTCATTCGGATACTTTCATGCGTGCGGATTGAACCGCGTTGGCGAGGGTGCGGACATAAGCCTGAACATGAACCGGCGCATCGACGCCATGCTGTGCCACGATCTCGACGATCGCCGACCCGACCACGACACCGTCGGCCACCCTCGCAATGGCGGCGGCCTGTTCCGGGGTGCGCACCCCGAAGCCGACGGCGACCGGAATATCGGTTGCGGCTTTCAGGCGTGCGACGGCGGTTTCGATGCTCGTCTGCACCGCTTGCTGAAGGCCCGTGATGCCCGCCACCGACACATAATACAGGAAACCGCTCGCCCCATCGAGGACAGTCGGCAGGCGCACGGCGTCGGTCGTCGGGGTCGCGAGGCGGATCGGCGCGATACCGACGGCGCGCAGGGCAGGGCCCAGTTCGGCGTCCTCCTCGGGGGGAAGATCGACACAGATCACACCGTCGACTCCTGCCTTTTCGGCGGCAACAGCAAACCATTCGGCTCCGCGTCGGATCATCGGATTGGCGTATCCCATCAGGATCAGGGGAACATCGGGGTGCCGCGCGCGGAAGCCAGTAGCCATGGCGAGAATATCGGCCGTCCTGGTGCCGGCCCCCAAGCTGCGCAAATTTGCAGCCTGGATGGCAGGCCCATCCGCCATCGGATCAGTGAACGGCATACCCAGCTCGATGATGTCCGCGCCGCCCGCCACCAGCGCGTCGAGGATTGCCGGGGTCGCGTCCGGCCCCGGATCGCCCGCCGTCACGAAGGTGATGAGCGCCGCGCGGTCCGCCGGAAAAGCCTCCGAAAGCCGCGTCACAGCTTTACGCCAAGCGCTTCTGCGACCGTGAAGATGTCCTTGTCCCCCCGACCGCACAAATTGACGACAATGATACTGTCCTTCCGCATCGTCGGTGCGCGTTTCATGACCGCCGCAATGGCGTGCGCGGGTTCGAGCGCGGGAATGATGCCCTCGATCGCGCACAGCAGCTTGAACGCCGCCAGCGCTTCGACATCGGTGACGCTGTCGTATCCGACCCGCCCGATATCCCTCAGCCAACTGTGTTCGGGGCCGATCCCCGGATAATCCAGCCCCGCCGAAATGCTGTGCGCCTCGGTAATCTGGCCATCCTCGTCCTGCAGCAAGTAGGTCTTGTTGCCATGCAGGACGCCCGGCGATCCGCCGGCGAGTGATGCCGCATGCTCCTTATCCAGCCCATGACCCGCCGCCTCGATACCGAGCATCTTGACGTCGACATCGTCCAGAAACGGGTGGAACAGGCCGATGGCGTTCGAACCGCCGCCGATTGCGGCGACCAGCAGGTCGGGCAGCCGCCCCTCGCGCTCCATAATCTGCGCGCGCGCTTCCTTGCCGATCACGCTTTGGAAATCGCGGACAAGCTCCGGATAGGGATGTGGCCCCGCTGCCGTCCCGATGATGTAAAACGTGTCGTGCACGTTCGCCACCCAGTCGCGCATCGCCTCGTTCATGGCGTCTTTCAGCGTCTGCGCGCCGCTGGTCACGGGACGAACCTCGGCCCCGAGCAGCTTCATGCGAAAGACGTTGGGTGACTGCCGCTCGACATCGCGCGCGCCCATGAAGATCGTGCAGGGCAGGCCGAAACGTGCCGCCACCGTGGCGGTGGCGACACCGTGCTGCCCGGCCCCCGTTTCGGCAATGATCCGTGTCTTGCCCATCCGCAACGCCAGCAGGATCTGGCCAATGCAATTATTGATCTTGTGAGCGCCGGTATGGTTCAATTCGTCGCGCTTGAAATACACTTTCGCTCCGCCGAGGTGTTCGGTCAGGCGCTCGGCAAAATACAACGGGCTTGGCCGACCGACATAATGTTCCATCAAGTCGTCGAATTGCGCCGCGAACGCCGGATCGGCCTTTGCAGCGCGATATTCACGGTCGAGATCGAGGACAAGCGGCATCAGCGTTTCCGCGACATAACGACCTCCGAACTCGCCGAAGTGGCCGCGCTCGTCGGGCTGCGTGCGCAAGCTGTTTGCGCCGCCGGGAAGGGTGTTGCTGGAAAGCGTCTGATTGTCTGTCATAAGTTTGATGTGGCTTTAAGGAACGCGGCAATCTTGTCCATATCCTTGATGCCCGGGGCGGATTCAACGCCGGATGAGATATCGACCAACGGCGCACCGGTCACGCGCACGGCTTCGGCGACGTTTTTGACGTCGAGCCCGCCCGATAATGCCCACGGCATCCGATGGGCAAATCCCGCCAGCAACGTCCAGTCGAACCGCAGCCCCATGCCGCCCGGTAACGTGCCCTCGGGCGTCTTGGCATCGTACAATATCCGCGCGGCCACAGTGTCCCAATGGCGCGCCTGGTCGAGGTCGCCCCGCGTCCGGACCGCGACCACCCCCCAGATCTCCAGACCCTTCTTTACGATGGCGGCAGCGCGACCGGGCAGGGTGGAATGAAGCTGCAATATGTCGAGATGCCCTGCCGCAACCGCCTGCTCGACCAACGCGTTTGACGGATCAACAAAGACCCCGACGCGCTTCACATGAGCTGGCACCAGCGCCGACAGTTCGGCCACACGGTCGAATGACACGTTGCGCGGACTATCGGGATAAAAAACAAAGCCGACATGACTGGCCCCGCCCGCGATCGCCGCGTCGAGGGTTCGGAGGGTCGACAACCCACAGATTTTCGTTTGGATGATCATGGGTTCCGGGTCAGCCTGACTGGCAGGACTCAAAGCGTCGCTTCAATGGCGCGGACGGCGGCGTCGGGGTCCGACGCCTGCGTGATGGGTCGGCCGATGACCAGGATCGAAGCCCCCCGGTCAAGCGCCTGGCGCGGCGTGACGACGCGCTTTTGATCGCTCAAGACGCCATCGGCCGGGCGCACGCCGGGCACCACGAAAAAGCCGTCGGGCCATGATTTGTGGACTGCCGCAACTTCCTCGCCCGAACAGACCACGCCATCCAGCCCGGCTTCGCGCGCCGCCGCGGCCAGTCGCATCACCTGGTCGTGCGGATCGCCGCTCACGCCAGCGGCCAACAGATCGCTTTGATCAAGGCTGGTCAGGACGGTTACGGCCACGACTTTCGTGCCGTTCGGCGCAGCGGCCTTGGCATCCTCCATCATCGCGCGCCCGCCCGCCGCATGAACGGTCAGAATTGCCGGCGACAATGGGCGCAAAGCCTGGATCGCCTTTGCCACGGTATTGGGAATATCGTGCAGTTTCAGGTCGAGGAAGATGGGCAGTCCCAACAACGCCATCGTCCGCACGCCCGCCCGACCGTTCGCTGCAAAGAACTCAAGTCCCAGCTTGATTCCCCCGACATGACGCTTCACGCGGGTCACGATTTCGCGCGCCCGGTCCAGCTCGGGCGTGTCGATCGCAATCCAGATCGGACTGGTCATGGAAACGTCGGCGGGGTCGTGGCAGGTGGCACGGTGATCGGCCCCGTACTTGCAAAACTATCGACGACGACGCCATCAGCGACGCTGCGGGTTTCGATCAAACTGCGATTTGCCGTCTCAAGTTTTCGACGCAGGCTCCAGCGTGTGACCCGGTGCAAGATCCACGATGGCAGCAAACCCAGCAGAAACACCGCCAGCAGCAGGAACGGCAGCTTCCAGACCGTTTCTATGTCGCTCCATAATTTTATCGAGACGTCGGTCCAGTTATTGACCGCAAAGATCACGCCCATAACGGCGATCACGACCCAGAATATGGTGCGAAGGAATTGCATGTGGCGATCAACCCTCTGTTGTTTCGTCCCGATCTACGCCCGTACTGACGGTTTTGCCACCCGCGAGTTCGTCGCGTAGCGTGGCGATCAATGGCGCAATGTGTGTCAGACGGGGCGCCTCCTCGTCGAGTATTGCATGGAACAGGTCCTGTTTAACCGATGCAATCAGGGCTCGGTCGATACGGGCAGACGCTGGCAAGGTGGAGACGACAATGTCGACGAGGCGCTCGGCGCCGTGGAGCCGCCCCCAGAGATAATCGTTCTCGCGATATGTCCGGCTGAAGAACGCGCCGAAACTGTTGAACTGGATGCCCTTCAGCGTTGCCGCTGCGCCCCCGGTCCGGATCGATTGTGCTTCGTCGGGCGAAATGCGATCGACCTTGATCTCGTCGAACTCATCGAACCCCTCGCCCTGCAACAGCGCGAGCGTCGCCACGTCGTAAAAGGGAAAGCCCAGATAGGCGAGCAAGGGAGCACGCCGGTCGCCCTTCGGACACCCCGCGATCGCCTCGGCAAGGGCCGCATCGGTCGCGCCATCGAGTGCCAGCAATTCCGCGTTCGGATTGGGAGCAGCCTCCAGGTCGAGGTAATCCGCAAGCTGGCGGTACAGCGTGACGCTAACCTGTTCGAAATTTGCATCGGGACGTTCATTCTCAAGCGCCGCCAAGCTGCGTCCCAGAAAACGCAATCGCCGAATGCGGTAGGCGATATCGTGCCGGGCAAAAAAGTCCTGCGGCGCCAGCGTTGCCATATCCCCGACGACCGCCGTCCGAAGAAGCGCGGGCGCAGCATCGACGATGTTCGCCATCTTCAACTGGCAATAACTGACATAGGTGTGCCCGGCATCGCGCGCGGCCCGCTCTTCGGCGCGCTGCCGCCAACCGGCAAGGCGCGCGGGGGTGGGTCGATCGATGAACAATGTCCGACCGAACAGCCCGGCAACCGACGCCTCGACATCGGGGCGAAGCTTCTCGACGATCAGCCGCATCCGCCGAATGCGAGCCGACCGTTGTTCCAATGCCTCCAGATTGTCGCGGATCGGCTGTTCGCGCGGGATGTCCGACAGGGCACCGAATATGGTCGTGAAGAAACCCGGTATATCTGCTTCCCCGCCGCGATTGATCTTGACCGAACGAATGCCCGGCTTCGGGTCGATATAGACAAAGCGACGATCGACCTCGCGGCGGGCAGGGCGCAGTTTCAGGGCCTCGATGGCGGGTTCGAACGGCGCGTTGGCGAGCACCGAGCCGTCAATCAGGACGGCCTTGTCGACAAGTTCGGTCTCCGCGCGGTGTGGCAGGACCCGCGTCAGAAAGGCATCGCGACCGGGCCATGGCCGCTTGTCGCTCGCCAGCACGCGGTCCAGTTCGGCAGCAGTGAATGGTGGAAAAGCACCGGGAAAACTGGCCGTCGCCCGCGCAGCAAAGGTCAGGTTCTCAATTGAGTCAAGGCGCGTTGGTTCGCCGGGCGCATCGCGAAAGGCAAAGGTTAGCCGATGTTCGTTCTCGATGATCTGCGGCGGGGAATTCAGGCGCAGCGTCTCGGGATGACCGTGAAAATCGGTCACCGTGACGAACAGGTCGAGCGGCTGCTCGTCGGGCAGCAGACGCGGACCGGCGGCCTGGTCCTCCATCACATCGAATGCATCGAGCAGCAGTCGCGTGAAGGTTTCACCTCCAAACGGGGGCTCGAACCAGCGCGCGCGGACGAAGCGTGTCAGCTTGCCGTGGATTTCGTCACGCGTCTCTTCGTCCAGGTCATCGTCCCAGGTGGCACCTTGGCGACCAGCAAACGCCCACACCAGCGGGGTCGCCCAAAACTTTGAAAAGCGGTGCGACGCCTTGGCCCGCGGATCGAGCAGTGAATCGACGTCGGCCGATTCGAGCCACAGGTCGGTCAGCGAATCGAGCGACTGCCCCGTCGCGATCGCCTGCGCAAGAAAAATGCCGTTGATCCCCCCCGCCGACGCACCGGCGATGATGTCGGCAAGGACGCGCAACTCGATGCCGGTCGTCTTCCCAATCGTCTCCAGCAAACGTGCGTAGATGATGGCGGTCGGCGACGGAGCGGGTTCACGTTTGTGGAAAGCCCGCGAGGCGCGCGCCAGATGCCAGATCTCCTTGGTGATCCCGTGCATGTAAACGGCCAAACTGATGCCGCCGTAGCAAATCAGCGCAAGCCTTAACTCTTTCTCTCTCATGCGGTGTCACTCATGGTGAGCGGTGTCGCATGTCGCGGCCCGCCAGGCTAGTGCGCAACACGCTTGCGTTCCCGCTTCGTTCACGGCAGGAGGGCGTGATGGCGAAAGCGCAAAAACGATATGTCTGTCAGGCTTGCGGGTCAGTTGCGTCCAAATGGGCGGGCCAGTGCGACGATTGCCTTGATTGGAACACGCTGGTCGAGGACGCGGGTGCAGTCGTTACGCCTTTCTCCGCCCGGCATAATCTTCAGGCCGGTGGACGGGCGGTGACCTTGGTCGCGCTTGATTCAGAAATTCCGCTGCCCGACCGGATCCCGAGTGGAATTGCCGAACTGGATCGTGCGCTGGGCGGAGGGTTCGTCGCGGGTTCGGCGACGTTGATCGGTGGCGATCCCGGTATCGGTAAATCGACATTGTTGTTGCAGGCCGCGGCAAAACTGGCACTCGCGGGCCGACGGGTGGCTTATGTGTCGGGTGAGGAAGCTGCCGACCAGGTGCGTCTGCGCGCGCGGAGGCTCGGACTTGGAAACGCGCCGGTGGGATTGGCAGCCGCAACTTCGGTGCGCGACATATTGGCGACGTTTCCGGTCGCGCCCGACCTGCTCATCATCGATTCGATCCAGACCATGCACTCCGATCTGATCGAGGGGGCGGCAGGAACGGTCAGCCAGGTGCGCGCATCGGCGGGCGAATTGATTCGCTTTGCCAAGGAACGTGGGACGGCGGTCGTATTAGTCGGCCATGTTACCAAGGATGGCAGCATCGCCGGGCCGCGCGTTCTGGAGCACATGGTCGATACGGTATTGAGTTTCGAAGGCGAGCGGAGCCATCAATACCGCATCCTTCGCGCGATCAAGAACCGCTTTGGCGGCACCGACGAGATCGGTGTGTTCGCGATGGGGGAAGACGGGTTGGGCGAGGTCGGCAATCCCTCATCACTGTTCCTGACCACTCGCGGAGAGGCGGTGACGGGGACGGTCGTGTTTCCCGCGCTGGAGGGCACGCGCCCGGTGCTGGTCGAGGTTCAGGCGCTGACGGTGCGACTGGCGAGCGGTGCCACACCCCGACGTGCGGTGGTCGGATGGGACTCGGGCCGCCTGGCAATGGTCCTCGCGGTACTGGAGGCGCGGTGCGGCCTGTCGTTTGCCTCTTCCGAAGTCTATCTGAACATTGCTGGCGGGTATCGGCTGAGCGACCCCGCCGCCGATCTGGCTGTGGCTGCGGCCTTGATTAGCGCATTTTCCGAACGCCCGGTCCCGGCCGACGTCATCGCGTTTGGCGAAGTGGCGCTGTCGGGCGAAGTCCGCCCGGTATCGCACGCCGGACTTCGCCTGAAGGAGGCCACCAAGCTCGGTTTCGAGCGCGCATGGCTCCCCTCGGGGGTCAAGGCGGACGGCATTGCCCTGAACGGCTTCCGTAGCCTCGGCGCGCTGGTCGATTTCATGCTGGGACGTTGATCACGTACGAACGCATGAAAGGCGGGGCTTGCGCGGCTCTCGCGCCCGGATTAGGGCGACTTACAACTAGCTTTCACTCACATGAACGAGAAGGACCCTTCATGAGCGAGACCGCCGACCGGGTTAAGAGGATTGTCGTCGAGCATCTCGGTGTCGACGCCGACAAGGTTACCGAGGAATCAAGCTTCATCGACGATCTGGGTGCTGACAGCCTTGACATCGTCGAACTTGTCATGGCCTTCGAAGAAGAATTCGGTGTGGAAATCCCCGATGATGCGGCTGAAAAGATCACGACCGTCAAGGACGCGATCAGCTTCATAGACGCTAACAAGGGCTGACCCCTAGCCGGATTCGTCTTGGCGAGCCGGCGTGTTTCGGACGGCCTCCCGGCATCAGCGGGGAGGCCGTTTTCGTATGAAAACCGTTTGAATGATTTGGGGAGGCGAATATGCGCCGTGTCGTCGTCACAGGATTGGGAATGGTCACGCCGCTGGGCGCTGACGTGGAAACCGTCTGGGCCAATATCCTGGCCTCGAAATCCGGCGCAGGCCCGATCACCCGCTTCGACGCGACCGACTATGCCTGTCGAATCGCCATGGAGGTCAAGCCCGCGGACCATCCTTACGGCTTCGATCCAAACAAGCGCGTCGATCACAAGGTCCAGCGCCAGGTCGATCCCTTCATCATTTTCGGGATCGATGCCGCCGGACAGGCTCTTGAGGACGCGGGCCTCACCGACATGACCGAGGAGCAGCGGTTCCGCGCAGGGCTCTCGATCGGTTCGGGCATCGGCGGCCTCCCTGGCATCGCCAGCGAATCGATCGTCCTGCACGAACGCGGCCCGCGCCGGGTATCGCCTCACTTTGTCCACGGTCGCCTGATCAACCTGATCTCGGGCCAGGTCAGCATCAAATATGGGCTGATGGGTCCGAACCATGCCGTGGTCACCGCCTGCTCGACCGGTGCCCATTCGATCGGCGACGCTGCGCGCATGATCCGCGACGACGACGCCGATGTCATGCTGGCGGGCGGCGCGGAGGGCGCGATCTGCCCGCTCGGCATCGCGGGCTTCGCCCAGGCCCGCGCGCTTTCGACCGCATTCAACGACACCCCCGAAAGGGCCTCGCGCCCCTACGACATGGATCGCGATGGCTTCGTGATGGGAGAGGGTGCCGGCGTCGTCGTCCTCGAAGAATATGAACATGCCAAGGCGCGTGGCGCGAAAGTTTATGCCGAGGTTATCGGCTACGGCCTGTCGGGCGATGCCTATCACGTCACTGCGCCTCATCCCGAAGGGTCAGGCGCATTCCGTTCGATGCAGATGGCGATCCGCAAGTCGGGCCTCGAGTTGTCCGACATCGATTACATCAACGCGCATGGCACTTCGACGCCGCTCGGTGACGAGCTGGAACTCGGTGCCGTGCGTCGCCTGTTCGGCAGCGCCATGGATACGGTTTCAATGAGCTCGACCAAGTCGGCGACCGGGCACCTTTTGGGCGGTGCGGGCGCGATCGAGAGCATCTTCTGCATCCTCGCCCTGCGCGACCAGATCGTCCCGCCGACGCTGAACCTCGATAACCCGAGCGAGGGTTGTGCCGGAGTCGATCTCGTCCCGCACGTGCCAAAGCAGCGCAAGGTGAAGGCCGTTCTCAACAACAGCTTCGGCTTTGGCGGCACCAATGCCAGCCTGGTGCTGAAGGCGGTCTGATGCGTCGCTGGGTGATTGTCGCGCTGCTGATCGTCGCGGCATTCATTGTTTTTTCCGTGTTTCGCTACGCGGGCGGCGCGCCACGTAACGTCAACGTCGTCATTCCGGCTGGGTCCAGCTTGACTTCGGCGGCTAAGACGCTGGAACAGGCTGGCGCGATCAAATCCTCTGGCGCGTTCCTGACCGACGCGCGGCTCTTTGGCAGCAAGGACCCGATCAGACCCGGCGAATATCGCATCACCCGCGGCATGGGTCCCGAAACGATCCTGAGACTGCTGCAATCGGGCAAAACGCTTCAGCGCTTCATTGTCGTTCCAGAAGGGATGCCATCGATATTAGTATATGAAAAGCTGATGGCGACACCATTGCTGACCGGCACCGTTGCCACCCCGGCAGAGGGATCGCTGCTTCCCGATGCTTATGCCTACACCCGGGGGGACCCGCGTTCGGTGGTCGTCGGACGCATGCAAAAGGCGATGCAGACCGCCCTCGCCAATGCGTGGAAAGCGCGCAAGCCGTCGACTGCCGTCACGACTCCCGAAGCGGCGCTCATTCTCGCTTCGATCGTAGAGAAGGAAACAGCGCTGGCGAGCGAGCGTCGCATGGTAGCCGGTGTCTATTCTAACCGGCTGAAACAGGCGATGCCGCTTCAGGCCGACCCGACGACGATCTATCCCATCACGCGTGGAAAGCCGCTGGGACGTCGCATCCTGCGCTCCGAACTCCAGGCGAAAAACGGCTATAATACTTATCAGATGACCGGGCTTCCGACTGGACCGATCACCAATCCGGGCAAGAAGTCGATCATCGCCGTCCTCGATCCCGCACCGACCGACGCGCTGTATTTCGTCGCCAACGGGTCGGGCGGATCGTCCTTTGCCGCGACCCTGGCACAGCACAATGCCAATGTGCAGAAATATTACGCCCTGCGCCGTTCACGCGGTGAGATGTAGCGTCATCTGCTGGCATACAGCTTTACCAGGTCGAACAGATAGTCTCGGCCTTCGTAAAGCGCACTGACGCGCAACCGTTCGTTCAGGCCGTGGATGCCGTTCAGGTCGGTCTCGGCAAAAATCCCTGGCACGCCGTAAACGGGAATACCGTTGGCTTCGAGGAAGATCCCATCGGTCGCCCCCGTCGACATCATCGGCAGGATCGCGACCCCTGGAAAATGGGTCTTTGCCACCGCTGCAGCCGGCCCCATGATCTTTGGATCGAGCGCGGGCGGCTTCGCGATAGGGCGGAGCGGCGGCACCAGTGCAATCGTCACCTTCGGGTCATTGATCGCCGTAACCAGTGCCGCCCGCGTCGACTCGCTCGTTTCGCCTGGGAAAATTCGGCAATTGATATTGGCACCCGCGCGTTGCGGCAGCGCATTGTTCGCGTGTCCACCATCCAGCAATGTCGCCACACACGTCGTTCGCAACGTCGAATGAAAGGTCGCGTCGGATGAAACGATCTTATCGGCGGCGCCATCACCCGGATTGGCCAGCAGCGTGGTAATCGCCGTTCCCATTTCCCCGCCGACTGTCTTGCCGATCTGGGCAAAGAACACGCGCGTCGTGTCGGTAAATTTGGCCGGGAATTCAAAGGCCCGCACCGCGCGCAGCGCGTCGGATAACTCGTAGATTGCGTTGTCGGGGACAGGCCGGGAGCTGTGGCCCCCCGGGTTGGTGGTCTCGATCCGATAATTCTGGACGGCCTTTTCGCCCACTTGCATCGCCAGCGCGACCTTCTTGCCCGCCGGATCCAGACGGCCCCCACCACCCTCGTTCAGCGCGAATTCGGCAGAGATCAGGTCGGGCCGGTTTTTGGTCAGCCATTCGGCCCCGTTAAAGGCATAGCTGGTTTCCTCGCCACAGGTCAGCGCCAGGTTGATCGTGCGTTTCTGCTTTGCCCCCGACTGGCGGAGGCGGGCCATCGTGTCGGTGAACACCGCCGCCATTGCCTTGTCGTCCATCACCCCGCGCGCAAAGAAAAATCCGTTTTCCTCGACCAGTTTGAACGGATCACGCGTCCAATCCTCACGCTTGGCCTCGACCACGTCCAGATGCGCTAGCAACAGCATGGGCTTAATTCGCGCATCGCTGCCTTTCAGGATCGCGACGAGCCCGCCGTCCTTGGGATGCGCCGGGTCGGAGAAATAGGTGACATCGGCGTCGGCAAAACCGGCGGCGGTCAATCGCGCACCCATTTTGGCTGCAGCGTCGGTACAGCTGCCAACCGACAGCGTGGTGTTGGTTTCGACCAGTTCCTGAAACAGCGCCCGGAAAGTGGACTGATCGGGGCGCAGGGCCTGTGCAGTTGCAGGTGAAACGACGGTAGCAAGCAGCACGGCGGCAAAACATCTGGCGATCATCGGATTTCCCCCTTGTTGCCATCACGCTATGCGCTTGACGATAACTCGTAAAGCACCCTTGGCATCGCCGGTCCCCATCCTCATATGCAGATCGAGGACCGAGTCCTTTCCAGATCACTTAAACACAGGAGACCCCGATGCTCGTCGGTCGTGAAGTTCCCAACGTAACCCTGAAAACCCGCGTTCGCGATGAGACCGTGGACGGCCCCAACCCATTTCGCTGGCAGGATGTTTCCACCGGCGAACTGTTCAAGGGCAAGCGCATCGTGATTTTCGGCCTGCCCGGCGCATACACACCGACCTGTTCGTCGAAGCAGCTTCCCGGATTCGAGGGCGGCTATGACGAAATGAAAAGCCTCGGCATGGATGAGCTGTATTGCGTGTCGGTCAATGACGCTTTCGTGATGTATAACTGGGGCAAGGCCCAGGGGCTCGAGAAGGTGAAGCTGCTTCCTGACGGTTCGGGTGATTTCACGCGACGTATCGGTATGCTCATCAACAAGAGCCATCTGGGCTTCGGACAACGCTCGTGGCGCTACGCTGCGGTCATCGACAACGGCAAAGTTGCGGCATGGTTCGAAGAGCCCGGCATCAACGACGATGGTTCGGACGCCGATCCATATGAGCAGTCGACCCCAGAAAACATTTTGGCGTGGTTGAAAGCCAACCCGAAGTAATCGGTTTCACGGACTATCTCTTTCCGCATCGGAGGGAGATAGTCCGTAAATCTTCCCGAAAAGGGGAGGGGTGGGAACGTTTCGTTTCTAGAGCTTGAGGCCAACCGTTTCCGGCAATCCCACCATCAGGTTGAGGCTTTGGACGGCGGCACCGCTCGCGCCCTTGCCCAAATTGTCTAGTGCGGCAACCAGCATCACCTGGCTGCCATCATCATTTCCGAAAACAAACAATTCCAGGCGGTCCGTGCCTGCCGCTTGCCCAATGGTCAGGTTCGCCGGCGCTTCCGCAAGCGTGACGATCGCCGATCCCTCGAACATCGCCATCAAGCTCTCTCGAATGGCGTCCGGCGACGGCTTGCCCGGGGTCGCGCCCAGATGAAGCGGGACCTCGACGATCATGCCGCGATAGGCATTGGCAACCGACGGCGCGAAGACGGGCGCATTCGTCAGGCCCGAATACCGCTGCATTTCCGGAATATGCTTGTGCGCGAGCGTCAGGCCATAACCTTGCCATGCAGGTGGCTCGCCCCCGCCCTCATACTCGGCGATCATCGTCTTACCGCCGCCTGAATAGCCTGAAACCGCATTGACGGTGACGAGCCAGTCGCTGGGGACCAGTCCTGCGCGGATGAGGGGGGTGATCAGGGCCAGGAAGCCTGTCGGGTAGCAGCCGGGATTCGAAACGCGCATCGCTCCGGCGACATCGTGACCCAGTTCCGGAAACCCGTAAGTCCAGCCCACTGCGGTCCGAAATGCGGTCGATGCGTCGATGACACGCGTGTGCGGATTGTCGATCAGCGACACCGCCTGAAGCGCGGCGTCATCGGGCAAGCAAAGAATGACAATGTCAGCTGCATTCAATGCATCGCGGCGAGCAACGGCGTCCTTGCGTTGAGCATTGTCTAACCTCAACAGCTCGAACTCGGCGCGGTGGCTCAGGCGCATCTCGATCTCCAGGCCCGTCGTGCCGGCCGCACCATCAATGAAAATCCGCGTCATAACGGTTTGATCGCGCTTGCCGAAACATAGCCAACGACCTTGGAACCCCGGCCCCAACCCCATTCACCGCTGATGTCCAGCAGGTCGAACTGGTCACCCAGGCCTAACTTGCCGACGACTTCAGACTCAGTGGAGGGCGCGATGCGAAGTGCGGTTTCGGCAATCACCGTAAATGCACAGGCCTTGGCATAATGCGGCGCGAAAACTCGATCGGCCAGTTCCACATCGGCCAGGTCACCACGGACCGCGTCCACTCGTGGGTCGATGGGGATCGTTCGCCCTGTCAGCGAAAATTGTTTACGCCGCGGCGCGGGCGCGTTGTTGTTTGCCGGCGATGAGCCGCCCGAATGCGTCAAGAAAATCTGCCCCTTCATCCGTCTTTGCGACGAAGATATTGCGACGGTCCATTTCGTCGCGCTGACGGCGCAGATAGCCGAGGGCACCCAGTCTGTTCAAGGCGCGCGTGACGACCGGCTTGGAGACACTCAGTCCCTTGGCCAGCCCGCGCACCGTGTGGGGACCGGGTGTCAGATAAACGAGCATCAGGAGCGCCATCTGGCGGTTTGTCAGGTCGGGCGAGCCCGAGCGGACATAGTCAACAAGCGGTCCCATCCATCGGTCGAGCATATCGGGTGCCAAGGTCCATCCTTTCCACCCAATCAACAATGAGGGCGGTTTAGCGAACCAACGCACATTGGACCAAACAGTTGCGCAGGGCACAGACTAGCGTGCGAAACGATCGCACAAAAGCTGCCAGACCGCGCGCAGGCCAATCGCCTCGCCGCCCTTTGGCTGTCCCGGTCTGGACGATGGCCGCCATGCGAAGGTGTCGAGGTGAAGCCATGGCGTCGTCGGCGGCACGAAAGCTTGCAGGAACAGCGCCGCGGTCACGGCGCCGGCGAAACCGCCTTCGGGCGCGTTGTTGAGATCGGCGACGTCGGACTTCAGCATTTCAGCGTAGCCCGCATGAAGCGGCAGCCGCCAAAGCGGATCGCCCTGCTCCAAGCCGGCTTTCAGGGCCGCGTTGGCGAGTTCGTCATCGTTCGAGAACATCGCTGGCAAGTCGGGTCCCAGCGCAACGCGCGCGGCTCCGGTTAAGGTGGCGAAATCGATGATCAGCACGGGCTCGAGCTCAGCCGCCCTGGTCAGCGCGTCGGCCAGGACAAGGCGACCTTCGGCGTCGGTGTTGGCGATCTCGACCGTCAATCCGTTGCGACTCGTGAGGATATCGCCCGGGCGGAAGGCATTGCCCGCGATGGCGTTCTCGACCGCCGGGATCAACAGGTGAAGCCGCATCGGCAGGCGGGACTGGATGATCAGCTGCGCGAGTGCGAGCGCATGCGCCGCGCCGCCCATGTCTTTTTTCATGTTGCGCATGCCCGACGACGGCTTGATGTCGAGGCCGCCTGAATCAAAGGTCACCCCCTTGCCGACAATCGCCACGCGAGGGTGGGCGGGGTTGCCCCACTCGATCTCGATCAGCCGCGGCGCATTGTTCCGGGCCGCGGCCCGGCCGACTGCATCGATCATCGGATACCCGGTTGCCAGCGCCTCGCCCCGGGTGACGGTCAGCACCGCATCGCCCGATTTCGCCAGACGCGCCGCCTCTGCCTCGAGCTCGGGCGGTCCCATGTCGGAGGCGGGGGTGTTGACCAGATCGCGAACCAGCGCCACCGCCTCCGCCTCGCGGAGGACGGTTTCGATGCGGGCGGGATCGGGGGTCAGGAGGGTGCGGGGGCCGGTTGGTAGACCATCTCGTTGATACCGGTCGAAGCGGTATTGGGCGAGCAGCCAGCCGAGTGCGGCGGGGCCGGGGGCGCCGGTCGCCAGCCTGTAGGAATTTTCCGGAAGCGATTCGGCGGCCTTTGCAAGGCACCAGGTCGAGAGGTTGGAAACGTCCTTCACTCCGGCCACCGCGATCCAGCCGTCACCCGAAGGGACGATGGCCAGCGTGTCCGGAGACCCGCTAAACCTTTGTGCGGAAAGGAGTGTTCGGACGATGGCGAGCTGGGTGTCCTGCCAATCCTCGAACCCCGCCTTGTCCACCGCATGGATCGTGATCGCCGCTTGAACGCGATCGGCTTCGAACAAAGCCTTCACGCGGCGACGACCCCGAACAGATCATGGTCGTCGGCATCTTCGATCAGGACACGCACGATGTCGCCCTCAACCAGCCCCGACGTATCGCGCAGGAAAACCTCGCCGTCGATTTCGGGAGCATCGGCCTGCGACCGACCGGTCGCGCCGCCATCCGGGTCCACGGCATCAATGATGACGTCGAGCGTGCGCCCGATCTTTGCCTTCAGCTTGGCAGCCGAAATTCCGGCGGTCAGCGCCATCAGGCGGGCGTAGCGCTCTTCCTTGACCTCCTCGGGCACGGGGTTCGGCAAGTCGTTCGCGACAGCGCCCTGCACGGGTTCGAAGCGGAAGGCGCCGACGCGGTCGAGCTGCGCCTCTTGCAGCCAGTCCATCAAATACTGGAAATCAGCCTCGGTTTCGCCGGGAAAACCGACCACGAAGGTCGATCGGATGGCGATATCGGGGCAGATTTCACGCCACTTATGCACCCGTTCGAGGACTTTCTGTTCGTTTGCGGGCCGTTTCATCGCTTTCAGCACCGCCGGCGCGGCGTGCTGGAACGGAATATCGAGATAGGGCGTGATCAACCCGTCGGCCATCAACGGGATGATCTGGTCGACGTGCGGGTAGGGATAGACGTAATGCAACCGCACCCACGCGCCGAGCGAGCCCAGTTCGCGCGCCAGGTCGGTCATGTGCGCGCGGACTTCGCGGCCATGCCATTCGCGCGGCTGATGGCGAATATCCACGCCATATGCCGAGGTATCCTGGCTGATGACCAGCAACTCGCGCGTGCCGGCAGCAACCAGCTTTTCCGCCTCGCGCAGGATCGCGTCGGGGCGGCGCGAAACGAGGTCGCCCCGGATGCTGGGGATGATACAGAACGAACAGCGGTGATTGCACCCTTCCGAAATCTTCAGATAGCTATAGTGGCGCGGCGTCAGTTTCAGGCCGCTGTCGGGCACCAGGTTCAGGAATGCGTTCTGGGGCATCGGCGCGTATTCGTGAACCGCGCCGACGACCGCTTCATATTGTTGCGCC